>NZ_DATDMY010000210.1:0-34503 GCF_036518555.1 Dokdonella sp.
GCTCGCGAGATGTTCGCGCAGGCACATCGCCAGCGCCCACGCGGCTTCCTCCACGTGCGTGTCACGCGCGACATTGAGTCCGAGGCCCGCGAGCTGCTGCGCGGTGATCGCGTAGTTGTGCGAACGATATCCGCCCATCAACTCGCTGACGATGCGCTCGCGTTGCGTCGAAGACGCACGGCGCAACGGATGCGCCATCAGCTCGAGGGCCGTGTCGTGCATCTCCTTGCTGGCCCGGTAGAACATCGTCAACGCGTGCGCCGAGACGGACGCGCACAGGAGTCGCAGCAGTTCGACGCCGGCCTGCCGGCGGTCGATCGAGAACCACGCATCCGCCATTTCGGAGAACGAGGTGACATCCAGCCACGACAACGACGATGCCTCACCGCCCACCGCGCCATCCAGATGGGGATCGATCGGCGAAAAGATCGCGAGATCGCCGGCGACGATCTCGTCTGCAGCCAGCGCGAGGAGCGTTCCGCTGGATTCGCAATGGTGGGGCACGATGAAGGCCAGATGGCCCGCGACCGACCTCAACATCAGCGCCACCCGACGGGCATCGTTGACCACGCCGCCACGCGTGATCAGGACGACGTCGAGCCTGTCCGTTCGCCCGATGCTCATGCACGCCTCGTGGAGGTCGGGAAGGATGTCGCGATCGATCGTCGTCGCGAAGAGAACGAGTACGGGGTTGCCGCGCAGCCGCTCGATTCGCTCGATCGCCGACCAGGACGCCTGCGCGATGGCGTCCGCGCTCATCGCGCGCCCCACGCGAGCAGGTCGGCCACGGCGCTCGCCAGGTCGAGCTCGGGCACGAGTTGCTGCACGTAGAGAAACTGGCCCGCGGGATTGTTCTCGAGGAAGACGTATTCGCCGCCGGGCGTCACGACGAAGTCCATGGCACCGAACGCCAACCCGTAGCTCGCCACGAATGCCAAGCACGCCGATTCGACTTCGACCGGCAGGTCCGCGGGCTCGTAGCGGATCGGCGCGCTCATGTCGCGGCTGTCGATGCGCGTGCGCTCGTCGCTTTGCGAATCGAGCCGTACCGCGAACACGCGGTCGCCGATCACGGTGGCGCGAACCTCGTACTGCTTGTCCACGTAGGCCTGGAACAGGCACGGCACTTCGGACACGGCCGAAAGCAGCACCTCTTCGCCGGCGCCGATCACCGTCGTCGGCAGCACGCCCGTCGTGCGCGCGTCCGCCGCAACGGCGCTCGCGCCGAGATCGGACGCCGACATCGGCTTGTACACGACGGAGCCGTGCGCGGTGGACTTGAAGCGGATCGCCGCCTGCGGCCGATTCGTGATGATGGTGGCAGGCGTGCGGAACCCGAATCGGGTTGCGCGCCGGAGTTGTTCTCCCTTCCAGATGGCCCCTCGCGATGCGGTCGGGTGGTTCATCCAGAAGCAATCCAGGCCGAGCAGGAGGCTGGACAGCACATGCTCGGCCTCCATGCGCGCGAACGCGAGCTCCTGCGCCGGCAGTTCGCTCGAGAACGAGAAGTCGGCGTTCTTGCGCGTCCAGACCGACCGAACGTCCTTCAGATCGAGACAATCGCCGGACGGACGATGAGTCATCGCGTCGCGACCGGCGCACGAACCGCCATGGACCACGTCGTAGTCGCGCGGAAACGCGTCGAGATCGAGCCGGAAGGGATCGCAACCGCGCTCGTGCAGGAGCGGCACGATGGCGTCCACATGCGCATCGAGGCTGTTGGAGACGACGAGCGTGCGCATGGCCGCGCTCATGCGGACCGCACCTGCGCCGAAGGTCGGGTGACCGCGGCGTCGCGCTCGCACAGCGACGTCCTGTTGGCGGGTCCCTCGTGTCGCCTGCAAGACCCCACCCGGCATGCCGGGTGGGGCAGGTGCGTCGCAATGCGGGAGGGCCCGCGAGCGCACGCCTCCTTCATCAGCAGTACACGCCGCCGTCGGTGCGCGGATTGATGCGGTAGCGCACGTCGCCGTCGAGGCCCGTGCACATCGCCGCATTCGCCACGTCTTCGCGAACCTTCCACGTGGTCTCGTCACGGACTTCGTTCTTCGAACCGGCGAGCTTGAACGCGAACAGCTTCGCTTCCTTCTGCGTTTCCATCTGGATCACCTCGGGTCTGGCAGTGGTTGGGAACGGGCAGGCGAACCTCTGCGCGAGGCTCCCGCCCGGA
This sequence comes from Dokdonella sp., assembly GCF_036518555.1. Lineage (GTDB taxonomy): Bacteria > Pseudomonadota > Gammaproteobacteria > Xanthomonadales > Rhodanobacteraceae > Dokdonella_A. The sequence continues at coordinate 2,171 of NZ_DATDMY010000210.1, forward strand.
TGCCGCTGGAGCGGCGTCGAAACATTAGAATCCGACGACACGCTGCGCAATGACGAAAATTACGAAAATCACGATGTTCCGATTAATCATTCCAGGCGTTGGCCATCGTCGACATGCGACCGGCGCAGCGACGACGCCGGCAAGCCGAATTGGCGAAGAAAGGTACGCGCGAACGCCGCCGTCGATTCGATGCCGAGGCAGTGAACGATCTGGATCGTCGACAACGTGGTGTCGAGCAGCAGGCGACGCGCCTGGGACATGCGACATTCGATGCGGTACTGATGCGGTGGTCGACCGAAAATGCGATGGAACAGCGCAATGAAATGGCTCGTCGACATGTGCGCGATGGCGGCCACCCCGGCGATGTCGAGCGAAGGATCGTCGCCCCAGGCGAGCACCGCGCGCGCACGTGCAAGCCTCGAGTACTGCTCGAGACGTCGCCGGCGCGTCCTTCCCGAGCAGGATCGCGCAAGCCCTCTCGAGCGATGCAGGGCCGCGAGCGTGGCGGCCATTGCGCGGCGCGCGGCCGCCACCAGAGCGTGCTCGGCGGTATTCGCGTCGGCGAGCATGCGCGAGAGCGCGCGCATGGCGTCATCGATGCGCGCGTCCTGGCCCACCACGCCTGGAGGAGCGTCGGACGCCCGCGACGGCATGAGTGCGGCGGCTGCCGCGCGCGCTCGCTTCCAGCGCGTGATACGCAACAGGCGCGGGTTCCATCCCGCGATGCACGCGAGCCGCGGCGCTCCTTCGGACGGGCATACGATGGTCGTGCCGGCCGGAATCCTCAACCGATAGTCACGGTAGTCGACACGGACGAATCCTTCGACGACGTGCACGATCGCGCCTGCCCCGGCGTCGATCGCTTGCTCCCTGGGATGGAGCAGCTCAAGCGTCCAGCGCTCGCCCAATGCCCGGCGACCGTCGTCGACCGACCGAGCGATGTCGGTCGGTGCCGACTTTCCGGGCAGGCGTTTGTGCACGTTGCGATGCGATGCGGAGTCGGCAAAGGGTGGGACGGAGGGCGACGCGATCAGAGCGGATGTGCAAGGTGCGAAGCGGATGCGCGTGGATGCGCGCACGGGCCAGCGAGGTCCGCCGCGGCGCCTGTAGCGCCGTGCACCGCCGCACGGGTGGCGCAAGGCGATGTCGATTGCACGGCTTCGCTCACTGTTCGTAGCCGTCCGCGAAGATCCGGTCGACGCTGCTGTCACCATCCCACATCGGACCTTCGTCGGTGACGTGGATGCCCTGCACGTCCTCGCGGAACGGCGCTGCAGAGCCGCCGTCGATCGAGATGCTTCCGCCGTGGGAATCCATCCCTTTGGCGAAGACCAGATGCGCAGAGCCGCGCAAAGGGTGTGAAATGTCCAGGTACCAGTGTCCTCCGTCTTCGGTCAGGCTCGCCGACAGGTGCGGCTCGCCGGCGTCGTAGCCCGTGAGCACGTTGAGGAAGTAGCTCTCCGCATTGCCGGCATCGTCGAGCTCGACCCGGAATTGGCGCAGGGGATAGGGCGCCGGATCGCCCGGCTCCCGCGGCGGCGTCTCGTCGACGACACGGAAGTCCGGCACCCGCGGGAGCAGCGTCACGAGCTCGCTCGTCTGCGCGCCGACGAGGGCGGTGATCCGGTTGCCGGCGATCACCGGCGCTGTCTCGAAATGCGTGATGAAACTGCGCACGACGGACGAGGCGGACACGTGAGGCCCATCCCATAGCCAGTTCGGCCCCAGATAGAACGGCCTCAGCGAATCGGAGGAAGCACGAATGCGATCGAGGGCGACGAGCGCCTGCATCGGGCGAATGAAGACGAACTCGCGCCATACCTTGTCCGCGTAGGGCCAGTCGGCCCGCGTATCGAGCCCATTCCTGTACGCGCCGGAATAGTCCGTGGCGACGAACAGGAATTGCTCCGAATGCTGCAGTCGCTTCACGTCGGGCAGGCTGCGCGGCTGGTCCGCGTCCGGGTTCCCGCCTGGAGGGATGTACTCCGGGCCCGCGCCGATCCAGACGCCGGTAGTGCGCCCCTGCAGCAGCAACGTGTTGTGCGCCGGCGCTTCACCCGTGTCGACCACCACCGCGCTTCCGCTCGGTTCGCCGTAGGCGACGATATCGTCGGAGTAGCCGTTCGTCTCACGCGTCATCCAGCGCCCCTTGCGCCAGAGCTGGAAGCTGCCCGCGTCCCAGTGCCGATGCTCGATGCCACCCGGCGTACCGAGCTGCAGGTGGACCTGGGTGGCATCTGCGGCATGCGAGGTTCGCGCGTCGACGACCTGCGCACCCGGCGCGTAGTAGTCGAGAGGCAGGCCCGCGAAGTCGCCCGTTCCCGCTCCGGAGTCCAGCGCCTCGAAGAGCCAGCGGCGGCCGGCGTCCGTCAGCGCCGACCATCCACGCGCGTGCCGCGCGTTCGAAGGCGCGCTGCGCGACGCCATGAACCGGATGAAATCACCCAGGTAGGTGCGCGCATGGATGACTTCGCCGTTCTGCAGGAGGTCGTCGTCGCTGAACGGAAACAGGCTGACTTTGTTGATCGGGTATCCCGTGATCGCGGAGGGCCCGGGCGTACTGCCGTAGATCAACGCGTAGATCGCTTCGCGGAAGAACGGCGTGTGTGCATACGGGTCGTAGCCGAAGTCGGCAGCGCTCGCGAACGGAATGATCGGATACGACAGGCTCACGACGCCGTAGGTGCTGCCCTCGACGAACACGCCGCCGCGACCGAAGTGGCCGTACCAGTCCCCAAACTGCCTGCCGAAACGCTCGTCCAACGCTTCATCGATGAACTCCTGCGCGCGCGGATTGATGCCGTGCGTCGCTATCCCCCACATCAGGAGGTTGCGCGTTCGACCCCACCAGTAGTTGTTCGCCTCGTCCGAGGCGTTGCCGATGTCGTCCGCGAGTTCGCGGTCCATGTAGCCGTTCCAGCGATCGACGAGCGTCGTGCGTTCGTCCGGGGTGAACGAAGCGAAGCACCAGTCGAAGATCAGGAGCAGATCCTCACCCTGCTGGCGCACATCGTCGCGAAAACCGCCGGGCCCCGGGCTTGCCTGCCACGCCGCCATGTAGCGCGCGGCGGTCTCGCAGTCATCGGTACGACCCGTCAGCACGCTGCGCAGTGCCGCCTGGTAGTGACTGGTCGGCGTGAAAGGGCGCGTCGCGAAGTAGTCTCGCGCCTGCTGCAATCGCGTTGGATTGGAGAACCACAGCCGCGGATGGGTCGGCGGAATGTTCAAGGACGCCGCCGATGCCACGCCCGCCGACCATACCCATCCCATCGAGAGGAAACCGACGACCATCCGTCGAAAAATGCCTTCGACGCAACGCCACGCACAAGAGAATGACTGCACGGATACTCCAGGATGCATCAATGCTCGGAGCCGCTCGCTCCTCGCTCACAACGACGGAAACGCCGTAATCCGGCGCAGAGCGCCATGTCCGGGACGGTCCGCTGAGGGATGGGCGAGAGCGCGCGCGAACTGGGGATGCCGGCTCGCAGCCGGCATCCCGCATCGAGCGAGGCCCGTGACCGATGGACTGCGCCGCTCAGCGCTCGCCGACCTGCCGCTCGATCGCTCCGAGGTCGCGCGGACCAAACCCGTCCGGCCGGGCCGGAAAGTCGACGGTTCGCGTCCGACCGTACATGTCCTCGCCGCCACGAGCCTGGGCGAAATCGACACCGAGGGAGTCGGCCCTCAGCGTGTAGTTGTTGCTGTCCCCGTTGAAGGTCGGCCGGCCGAAGACGAGCGAGTCATTGGTGCGAAAGTAAACGCTCGAATAAAGCAGCCCCGAGATCGGCGTGCCTCCGGACTCCAGCGGGTCCGAAATGAACAGATTGCTGCCCGGCTGATCCACGATCGAGTCGTAGAGGAAGAAGTTGAACGAACCGTTTTCGAACACGGTCGGGCCTACGTCATTCTTCGCGACGGTCGAGGCGTTCATCTCGAACAGGCAGCCGTCGCACTGCGAGAGCACCGTCCCGATGGTGTTGTCGACGACGAGCGCCTGCGACACGACCAGCGAAGGCGTGGGATAGCTGCCGCTGTTGCGGACGGCGAAGACGCTGGCGATGGCATTGGCGAAGATCGTCATGTCCTTGATCGCCATCTGCGCGCCGTTGCGGGATTCGAACAGGGCGCCCTGATCGCTCACATGGCCGTCTGCGAAGTCATCCACGTTGTTGTGCACGACGCTGCAGCCTCGATCGAAGTTGCACACCAGGCGCGTGGTGGAGCAGGAAGGATCGTTCCGGAACCGTGCCCCGGGCCCATCGAGTGCCACGATCGTTCCGCTAGTGTCGGCCACGTTGCTCTGGAACACGCCACCCCACGCGCAGACATCGGACACGTCGTCGCCATGCAGCGGCGCCTGGTCGCGGCGTACGTAGATTACGCCGCCGCGATCGCGCGCACGGTTGTGCGTCATGGCATTGAGGTGGTCGTTATCCCGGGACGTCATCGTCACGACCGAGCGGCCTTGGGAAAGGCCCAGGCGCGGATGGTCGGTCAGCGCGAGCACGCCGCCGTTGCGGGCCTGGTTGCCTTCGAACGTGCTGAATGACCAGGACGTCTCGACCGGCGACAGGTGCATCACCACCGGAGACACCGCCAGGATCGCACCACCGTCGCCACCGCTGCGGTTGTCCGCCATCAGGGCGCGATGGCCATCCATGACCAGCATCGACTGCGGATTCATCGCGATGCCACCACCACCCTCGGTCGCGTCGTTGGACGAGATGTCGACGTCCTCCCACACGGTGAAGCCGGCCGTGCCCGCGCTCGACATCAGGAGAACGCCACCACCGACGGTGTTGGCGTGGTTCTCGGCGATGCGTGTCGTCGCAATGTTGAGGGAGATGCCGCCGCTCTGCGCGAGCAATGCGATGCCGCCGCCCATCCCCGCGTTGTTGCGGTCGACCAGCGAGTCGGTGATGTTGAGCACGCCGTTGCCGACGAAGCGGATGCCGCCGCCTGCAGCCGTCGCGCTCCCGGTCGCGTCTCCACGCGTGAATCGCAGCTTCTCGATGGTAACCACGCCGCCGTTGAGCGTGAGCACCGGTGCTGCCGCACCACCGTTGCCGTGCAGCTCGGTCATTCCTTCCGGCGAGACATCCCAGCAGTCGTCGAAGCCGCCGACGATCTTGACATCCTGCGCAGGCGATACGAGGGCCTGGTTCTGGTAATAGCCACCGCCGACGTCGCGCGTAACCCAGATCTCGTCGGGGCCCGGGTTGCGCGCTGCCGCGGTGAGGGCCTGCTGCACCGTCGGGAAACTGCAGTTGTTCGACAGCCCGCTCTTGCCCACCGTGTAGATGAAGGCATGCGCGGGAGCGGCGACGAATGCCGCAGCCACTACTGCGGCCGGCCAGAGCCGGCGTGGCAATCGCATCGACCTGATCCATCCCATGGCGCGGACCGGCGTGTGAATCGATTCCAGCATCTCGTGCATGAACGCTCCTGTTGCGGCGCGCTCGCACGGCGCGAGCGCTACGGGACCTGCACGGTCAGGAACGTCGATTCAGCCTGGGCAGCGCCAAGCACCATGCGTCGTCTTCCAGAAGGCGACGACGAGCGAGCCAGCGCTCGTCACGGCCGCCCGTCGGGCATCAATCGAGGCCGTCCCTGAACACCCGATCGTCCGCATGCGCGCAATCGGCGATCGGCTCCGCATCGAGCGTGCGCGACGTCGTCGATGCGGCGGCGGACGACAGAGCGACCGGCGCGACCGCCGGCTCCCACGCAGGCCACGAGTCGATCCCGTCGACGACCGCCGAGAAGCCGTCGTAGGGTTCGTCGTCGCATAACAACGACGCGTCCGTGACCGCATCGATGCGGTCGATCGATTCGAATCGGAGGCCGTCGTCGTCGCGGGCGCCCCCGACCGCGATCACGCGCCCGTTATCACCCGCCGCAATGGCTCCGGTCGGAAAGTCGAGATTTCGGGTGCCGAACCGATGCTGGCTGCGGATGCCGAGTTGCGCGTCGACGCGAATGAGGGCTGTGCCGCGGTCGGATGCTTCCGAGTTGGCTTCGCCGAACAGCAGCAGGCCGTCGGAGCCGTCCGTCGCGACGTCGGCGACGTTGAAGAACGGGATCAGCGTCCGCACCGGCATGGGTACGAAAGCGGAACTCACACGCTGCGTGTAGAACACGTTCGGGCCGAACACGGTGCGACGTCCCGCGATTACCCATCCGCGCGAATCGGCCAGGATGCGCTGCGCCGATGCGCGGATCGGGGAGGCAATTGCATGCCCCGCCACATGCGCGGCCGCGAACGTGCCGGCCGCGTCGAAGCCGACGATGCCGTCTGCGAATGCACGGCCCGTGCCCGCCTCGCGGCTGACTTCCAGCAGCAACGCGCTGCCCGTCGCCGTGAAAGCGATGTCCGCGCCGCGCTCGTCCCACGCGGGCGTGCCGATCGCATGCGCGTCGACGACGTCGCCGGTCGAGCCGTCGATCCGCGCGAGCAGCGCGTCGGCCGGCTCCAGCGTGCCATCCACGATCCGCTGCACGCCGCCCGTGATCGCGACGGTCCCGCCCGCCGCGGGGCGGAACGCGGCGTTCGTGATCGATACGCCATCGATGGAGAAGATGCGCGACCAGGTCGGACTCAGCGCGTCGTCGAGACGGACCACGAAGATCGCCTGCGAAGCCTCGAAGTCCTGTGGATCGGACTGGATGCCGGCCACCAGCACGGCGGCGCCTTCCAGCACGACGAGACCGCGCGGCGACCAGGATGTGCCGGCGGGTGGATCGAGGGCGACGGCGGCGACGCGCCGGCCCCCATGCGTGCGCAGGCTGAGATACGGCGTCTCGCGGTTGTCGATGTCGATGTGGGAACCGAGCACGATCCAGTGGCCGTCGCCGCGGTCGTCGGCGTCGACGACGTGCAGGTCGACGCTCGCCGGATCATAGGCGACGGCGTCGTGGAATCGCCCGGCCTCGGCCCGCGCCGACGACACGAGGCAGCACGATGTCGCGACCAAGGCCATCGTCAGCGCGAGCACGACCGGCGAGCGCGATCCGGCGCGTCGACGTTCTCGCGACGAGCGGTCAGCGTCATCACGACGGCCCGAAGGCAACACGGCGTCATCGAGTCGCGGATGGGGCGCGCCGGCGAGTCGATCGATGGGAAGGCGGGACAACATCATGTGCGGCATCCTCGTATCCGGTGGTGCGGTTCTCCTGCACGGCGGCCGCGTCGGAGATTGCGCATCGACCGAAACGACGATTCGGCCGAGAGCACGTCAGCGGCCGTGCGTATGCCGGTCCGCTTGCGCGTCGTCGCGCCGCAGCGGCGATCGCAGCCCGGGCCATCGGTCATCCAGCGCCCGCCTCGAAGGCATTCCCGAAGATGGTGTCGTCGACCAGCGGGTTCTCGCACGCACCGATGTCGCGCGCGCCGCCGATATTGGTCCTGTGGATGTTGTCGACGACGCGCGGCATTCCGAAGATGTCGAGCATCGGCGCCACATCGCCGGCGTGGTCGATGCCGAGCGCGTCGGCGCGCAGGCAGATCGAGTCGGGCAGGAACCGCACCTCGCCCTCGACGATGTCGGCGCCCGCGTTCGCGCCGAGGCGATGGGGCGAGAGCACGTTGCGCAGAAACGTGCGATCCGGCAGGTCCGATTCCAACAGCAGCTGCGGGCGATCGACGATCGTGTCGTCGACGACGAGCCCTCCGGGCGCCACGCCGAGGAACGTCGGCGATGCGGCACTCCCGGTGATCGTGGACGCTCCGATCCGTACGAAGCCGCCGTTCAACGCTTCCGCGACGTTGTCCCGCAGCGTGTTGTCGACCACGGCGGTGTTGCTCGCCGTGATGTTGGCGCCGCTCGACGTCGCGCCGAGATTGGTCGAGAAGATCGACGACGACGCGTTCTTCTCGATCCACACGCGATCGACGACGATCGCCGCGCCCCCTGTGGCCCTGAACAGCGGATAGCCATCGCCGGGCGAGTTGTACGACACGCTGTTGCAGCGGGATCGGCCCGCAGGGCAGATCGGTGCCGGTGCGCTCCAGTCGCAGGCCGTGTTCAGTTCCAAACGTGCGTTGCCCTTCACGTCGAACGTCGGGTACGCATGCATCGCATCGCCGTTGGCGTCGATGCGCAGGTTGCGCGCGCACAGGGCGATCGGTCCACCATCCGAATACATGCCGATCGCGCCCTCGTCGTTCCCGATGATCGTGAGCGGGTCGCTCGGGGTGATTGATTCGAGGTGGCTGGTGCGGGCCGGCAGGACACCTGTCTGGCCGATCACGATGCCGAAACCGCGGTTGTCGCGGAACACGTTTCCGGAGGACGCCACGTCGACGGATGCACCATCGTCCAGAATCAAGCCGCCGCCGCCGTTTTCCGAGAACTCGTTGTACGTCGACGTGACGCTGAGCGTCACCGGGCCCTTCATCAGCGCACCCCAGATGTGGTTCCGCGAGATGACGACGCCGCCCTCGAGGCTCACGAACGCCTCGCCTCCGTTCGTTTCCACTTCGATGCCGGAGGACCGATTCTCCACGACATGCGTGTCGCGAAGGCCAAGGACGCCGTTCCCCTTGTAGTAGATGCCTCCGCCGTTGTACGTCGACGAGCCCCTGATACCGTCGCGCAGCACGAGTCCGCGCAGGTTGACCACGCCATTGCCGCGGATTCTCAGCGTGGGCTGTTCCTGCGTGCCGCCGGAGATCGTCGAACGCCCGCTCGGTTCGGCTGCGTCGCAGCTTTCGTAGCCACCGATGATGTCCAGGTCGGCATTCTCGACGACGAGGTTCTCCTGCCAGACCTTGGCGGGATCGCCGTCGTTGGAGATCCGGATGACGCGGTAGCCGCCCAGGTTCTGTGCGTAAGCGATGGCGGCCTGGATGGTGTGCTTCATGCATGCGGCATCGGCGCCTACGCTGATGAAGTCCTCGGCGCGTGCAGGTGATATCGCCGCGGCGAACGCGCTCGCACCGGCCAGGAACGCGAGGATGCGGACGGCATTGAAGGTTTTCATGTCGACTCCGTGTCGAAGCGCCGATCGGCGAACGGAAAGGAGATCAAGCCGCGCCGTCGACGGGCCGGGGTCGCCTGGCGACTTCCCGTTCAACGGCGCCGCGCTCGCGCTGAGCGCGGGTTCCCGCGAGTTCCATCGTTTCCACGTGGTGTTCGCTGTCATTGCACGTAGCCGGAGAGATGGGTTGCGTTCGGCGTGGCCGCGATGTCGAAGCCGTCGTTGAAGAGCGGCAACACGTAGCGCGTCGCCGCGAAGGCGGTATTGCGGCTGACATCGGGGAGCGGCGCGCCGACGGGGATCGACCCGAAGAAGTACAGGTAGTCGCCAGCCAGCAGCAGGCTGTGCGGTGCGGGGGAGACGATCCCATCCTCGGGCGCCGTCGCCACGGCCTGCCGAAAGATGCCGTTCTGCCCGTACGCGTCATCAAGGAGCCCGTCGGCGCGCAGCATCACCGTCATCGCGACACGCTCTTCCTCGGCCGCCCAGCCACCGATCAGCACGCGGTCGCCGTCAACGATCCGCACATCCAGTGCCGCCTGCGATCCGGCACCGAGCACCGCGTCGTCGATCTCCCGCCGGCCGTCGACGGCAAAGGCGGTGTCGAGGCGACCGTCGGCGTGCATTCGTGCAATGCCAAGGTGCACGTCGATATTCGACGAGGGTGGCGACACCGGGCCAGCGATCACGATCCGGCCGAGCGAGTCGACGTCGATGCCATGCGCGTAGCCGCTGTCGCCCGAACCGAAGTTGGCGAATGCGAATCCCGTCCCTTCGGCTCCGAAGGCGACGTCCAGCGAGCCGCCTTCCTCGACGTGCGCGACGAACATGTCGAGATCGGCGCTGGTCGCGTGATGCGCCGACCCGACGATGAGAACGCTTCCGTCGTCGCGTTCGTACGCGTTGTTGCCGAACGCGAACACCGCGTCTGCGGCCGTCCGACGCGCAGGCGCGATGCAGATCGCCCCATCGCCTGCGAAGCTCTCGTCGAACGCGCCATCCGCCGTCAGCCGCGCCACGCCGGTGCACGCCGACGTATTGGACATGGCATACCCCACGACCAGAATGCCGCTGTCGCGGAGCGGCAGGAGGCGCATCGGCCGGAAGATCGTGCCTCCATCGAGGAACGTTTCCGCCTTGAGAACGCGCAATCCCGCATCGCCGAACCCCGCTGCGTAGGCGCCCCGCCGGTCTAGCTTGGCGAGCACGCCCTCGTTGCGCAGCGTCGAACCGAGGACGAGCAGGTTGCCGTCGTCGACGGCCGCGATGCCGACCAGATCCGACGCGTCGCCGAGGCCCATCACGAAACGTCCACTGCCCTCGGGACCGAACGACGTATCGGGGCTGCCGTCCGCCGTGAACATGGCGACGGCGAAACGTCGCTCGGCCGCCAGGCCATTACTGGTGACGCCACCGAGCAGCAGCCGCCCATCCGGCATGCCGACGGCCGTCGCCGCGGCGTCCTTGGCACCGTCGTCATGATCGATGCGCATGCGCGCGATGCCGTCGCCCAGCCCACCGTACGCGGGGTCGGGATGAGGCGGCGTTGCAGCAGTGCCGAAAGCCGACGTGCCGGCGATGGTTGCCGCGAGCGAAAGCCGAAGGAAGAATTCCATGGAGCATTCCACAGTGGGTTCGCCGATCAGAAACGTCGGTTCCATCACTGCAGCGCCATGCCGCCGTCGGCTGTGCGGTCCCCGGACGAAGCCTGTGCGAGCAATGCATCCGCCCGGCGGTGTCGTGGCTATCCAGCGCCGCTACGCGGCGTGCCGCGGTGCCGCGCGCAGCTTCCGCTCAAGCCGCGCGGCAGGACCGCGGCTCTCCCAGCAGATGTCGTGAAATGAGCTCCCGTCGCTGCTCGCAGGCGACGCGCCGCTCCAGCCAGTCCGCCCACTCTTCCATGGGGACGCTCAGCAACTCTGATATCGTATGTTCTATCGTGTCCAAGGCATTCCTGCACGGCGTCCGGCCCGATCCCGGATAGAACGTCGAACGAGTGCTCGGAGCGACATGCACGCACAAGCGATGAGGTCGACGATGGCCGACGCCAACGAGAACACGGAGATGCGCCTGCCTGCCTCCTATGCCGGCGACGAGCTCTTCGTCGAAGTCTACGACAGGCTCAAGACGATGGCCGGCAACCAGCTCGTCAACAACGTCGACTCGATCAACACGACCGGCCTCGTGCACGAGCTGTACCTGCGCATGGTGCACGGCAAGTCCTTGCGTTTCGTCGATCCCGCGCAGTTCTTCGATTACGCCGCGAAGGCGATGCGCCACCTGCTCGTCGACCGCGCACGCGCTCGCATGCGCACCAAGCGCGGCGGCGGCCTGCTGCAGGTCGAATTGCCGACCGAGACCACGTCGCTCGCCGACATGACCGCGCAGCGCGCGTTGGAAATCGACGACGGCCTGCGCAAACTCGAGGGCGAAGCGCCGCGAGCCGCCCGCATCGTGGAGCTGCACTACTTCGCGGGCCTGTCGCTGCCGCAGGTTGCCGAGCAGCTGGGAATCTCGACGCGCACCGTCAACCGCGAATGGCGCTTCGCACGCGCCTTCCTGCACGGCGAACCGCATCACGAAGGCGCATGATGCATTGGCGCTGCGCCGGCGCTGGCGCCGTTTTCCTTCGATGAAGGTCGTTTCGCTGCGCATCATCGACGAGGGCTTCCGTGACCGAACGCTTGTCCATTGGCGAGCTTGCCGACGCATTCGACAGCCTGATCGCCCTGTCCGACGTCGATCGCCGACGCTGGCTGGCCCGCGACGACTTGCACGCCGACGATCGGGCCAGGCTGGCGCGAATGCTTGCCGCCGACGCGCAGGCCGAGGACCGGTTCCTCGACGAACCGGCACTCGTCCACGCGCAGATCCTCAACGAGAACCAGCCCACCCATGTCGAGCCGGCCGCGCTCGTCGGTCAGCAGTTCGGCGCCTTCCGGCTGGAGCGCCTGATCGGGCAAGGCGGCATGGCGACGGTGTTCCTCGCCCGACGCTCGGGTGCGGATTTCGAACAGGTCGTCGCGGTGAAGCTGCTTCGCAGAGGCCTGTTTTCTGCGGTCGAGCAGAAGCTGTTTCGTCGCGAGAGACGCCTGCTGGCGAGCCTCAACCACCCGAACATCGCACGCCTCATCGACGGCGGCATCACCGAGGCGGGCATTCCCTACCTCGTTCTCGAGTATGTGGAGGGCTTGCGACTCGACGAGTACGTCGGCACGCACCGCCTCGGCGTACGCGCCCGCCTCGAACTGTTCGTGCGCGCCGCCGCTGCCGTGGAAGCCGCGCACCGTGCACTGATCGTGCATCGCGATATCAAGCCTTCCAATATCCTCGTCAGCACCGACGGCACACCCAAGCTGCTCGACTTCGGCGTCGCGAAACTGCTCGGAGAAGACGGCGACAACCACACCCTGACGGCGGCGCTCACGCCCAGCTATGCCGCACCCGAGCAGATCGGGCGCGGCCCGATCACGACGGCTGCGGACATCTACGCGCTCGGCGTCGTGCTGCACGAGCTGCTTACGGGAAGTCGGCCGACCGGCCCGGATGCGGGACCACCGTCGGCGAGCATCGCATCAGCGCAGCAAGTCAGCCGATTGTCGCCGCCCGCACCCGCGCCGCACCTGCGTCGCGTGTTGCGCGGCGACCTCGACACGATCGTCCAACGTGCGCTCCATGTCCGCCCGGAGCAACGCTATCCGTCCGTGGCCGCGCTCATCGACGACGTGCAACGTTACCTCGACGGACGCCCGGTTCTCGCGCATCCTCCTTCGCGCTGGTACGTGTTGCGCAAGTTCCTGCGACGCAACCGGCTGGCCGCAGGTCTCGCGGGAGCGCTGCTGCTTGCCCTTGTCGCGTCGCTCGGCGGCGCCTTGTGGCAGGCGCGCGCGACCCGCGCGGAAGCGATGCGCGCCAATTCCGTGCGCGACCTGCTGATCGACGTCTTCAAGACCGCGGAGCAGAGCCAGCCGGAAGGATCGCGCGTGAGGCCCGAGGACATCATCGATGTCGGCATGCGGCGCGTGCTGGACGATCGCAACCTTCCCGACGAATCCCGGCTCGAGTTCGTCGGCGCGCTCGCCACTGTCGCCTCGACGATGGGTGCCTACGCGCAAATGGATACGCTGACGCGCACGGGAATCGACATCGCGGACCGTCGCTACACCGTCGGCGAGGATCCGTACACGACGGCCCGGCGTCAACGCGCCGAGGCCTTGATACACCTGGATCGCCCCAGCGAAGCGGTCGCGTTGCTGGAGCCGATGCGCGACAACCTGTTGGCGAGCGACACCCGCGCCGCTTACGAAGCGCTGATGGTCCTGTCGGTCGCATTGGACCGCCGGGGCGAGGCGGGTGACGGATCGCTGCAACTCATCCGTCGCCTGCGCGAGCGCGCCGTGGCGAGCAGCATGCTGCCTCCCGAGGTCGTGCTCCAGGTGATGATCACCGAATCCGACCAGCTCGCGGCCAAGCATCGCTTCAAGGAGGCGCTCGAACGCGGTGAGGCCGCCGAGAAGTACTGGCGCGACCACGAACTGCCGGTCAGCAGCGAGATCCTCTGGCTGTACGAAGGCATCGGCAATGCCGCCAGTTCACTCGGCGACGCCGCGCTCGGCGAGGCGGCATACCGCAGCGCGATAACGCTGTCCGAACGCATCCACGACCGACCGCACCGCGAGACGGCGTGGTTCGTGGGGCTGCTCGGCAGCTACCTCGTTTCGCTAGGGCGCGTCGACGAAGCGGAACCCTACGTGCTGCGAGGACTGGCGATGCGTCGGCAGCTCTACGGAGAGACGGCGAAGGAAACGCTGTTCGCGGTGGGCGCGCTGAGCCGCCTGCGCGCCGTCCAGGGTCGCCGCGAGGAAGCCATCGCAGCGATCGACGAGGGCATCGACGCGTGTCGTCGCCAGTCGATCGACAGCGAAGCCTGCGTGCGCTTGCTACAGACGCGCTCGCGCCTGCGATTGCCGACGGGCGACATCGCGGGCGCGAAAGTCGATATCGAAGCGGCGATCGCGATGCAGAAGCGCGTATCCGGCGACGAGAGCGCGATGATCGCGAACCAGTATGCCTATCTCGCGGAAGTGCAGCGACGCGAAGGCCGCTACGCCGAGTCCGTCGCGACGGCGGACAAGGCGCTCGCGCTCATGCAGCGGTTCGGTGCGGGCCACTGGGCGGACACTGCGGTCGCGCGCCTGCAGCGCGCATGGTCGAACCTCGAACTCGGTCACGCGCAGGCGGCACTCGACGAAATCGCGGACGCCGAGCGGGCCTTTTCCGAAGCGTCGCCGCAGAACGTGAAAATGCGCGTCACGATGAAGCATGTCGCGGCATCGGCGCTCGCGCGGCTTGGTCGCAGTGACGAGTCGCAACGCGCGGCGGCCGAGGCGCTGCAGCTCGCGGGATCAGACGCGAAGGTCGAACCCGAGGTCATCGCGACCTTGAAACGGCTCGCTGCCGGTACCGCTGCGAATTGACACATCGCCGACGGAAGCGGAACGCAGCCGCCTGCATGGCATCGCAGTAGGGAGCTGCGAGGTGGGGATCCATGCAGGCGGCCACTGCAAACAGTGGCATCCTGTCCTGCTTGCGCAGGGATAAACGTCGTGGCGCGGCCTAATGCGACACGCGCAGCGCGCGTCGCGTGCGAGGCATCGGCATCGGCTCGTCTCGTCGCAGCCACGAGCCTTCGAAGCCATCCCCGAAGATCGAGTCGGGACGCGGCACAGGGGTCTCGAACGCGCCGAGATCGCGAGGTTTGCGCGCATCGGGTACATCGAGCAGGTCGACGTCGCGGGCATGGCCTCTGATGTCCAGCCCGCCCTGCGCCGACGCGGCGTCGATACCCAACGACGTGGGCTCCAGCTCGAACGAATTGTCGCGGAACGATGGCCGCCCGATCAGCACGCCGTCGCGCGGCCACGCATCTCCGATGTTCCGGGCGAGCACGGCAACGAAGAGCGGCATCGCGCCCGGCCCGTCGGCCGTCAGCAGGGTCTGCTCCTGGTCGACGATGCTGGTCGAGACAGCCAGTCGGCCGCCCTCGTCGAGCTGGAAGGTGCGCCCGAAATGCCCCGCATTCTCGGCGATGGTCGTCGCGCCCACCGACACGAACGCGAAGCGACCCGTCGTTGCGATCGAATCCCCGACGTCGTTGCCGGCGAACAAGGAGTTGCGCACGCCGACGAAGGACTCGCCAGGCCGATGGTCGTCGTTCGCACCGATGAGCGTCGGCGCAGAGTTGGCGAGCACGAACATCTTCTCGATCCGGGCCGTTGCGCCACCGGTCACCGATATGACGGGTCCATTCGCCACGTTGTTCGCGACGACGTTGCACACGGCGGCCATGCACGCGCGGGCGCTTGCGTCGCCGATTGCGTCGCACTCATTCGTGAAATGGGCGTTCGGCCCGTCGATGCGGATGACGCTCGCGTTGAAGTCCTGCGGAGAGCCCGAGGCGACATGGCCGAGCACGGCGACGTTGCTCATGCACAACGTCCGCGCGCGATTGGTCGCGGTGACGAGGATCGCGCCCGTCCGGTTCTCTTCAACGTGCAGGGGCGCCGAGGACCGGGTCGATCGCAGGCGCACGACGCCGTCGCCTGGCAGGGGCCATTCCGGATTGCGGTATCGCAGGGCGAATCCCGCGTTGTGCGAGATGTGCGAGTCGGCCAGCGCGATGTCGGCCGACTCGACGTTCTGCAGCAAGAGGCCGTCGCCCTCGTTGCGACTCAGGGAAACGCGCTCGCCGCGAAGTTCCAACCGCGCGTGCGCAATCGCCATCAGTCCCGACGTCAGGTTGTCGACGATCGCCACGTCATCGCCCACGGTCAGGGAGGCATCGAGCACGCCGCGAACGCCGACGGCCGCCCGGTCCGGATGGGAACTGGATGCGCCCGTTACCAGCGCATCGGAGATCCGAAGCGCGCCATTCCCCTGAAAATCGACCACGCCACCGAATGTGTCCTGGCTCGCGCTACCGCCCTTGAGGTTCAAGCCGCGCAGCTCGAGCGCGATCGTTCCTCGCACTTTCAATAGCGGCTCACCTTTCATGCCTGCGATCGTCGAACGCCCGGTGGCGACGTCGTCCAGGCAGGTCGCATAGCCGCCCACGATCATGGCATCGATGCCGTCCACGTGGAGGCGCTGATCGCTCCAGACCTCGTTGTCGACGTCGCGAGTCACCCGGATCTCGCTCTTGCCTCTCGACGTCGCAGCCATGTCGAGCGCCTCCTGCAGGGAACTCGCATCGCACCCTCCCGCTGCTCCCGATCGACCCACCCTGATGGTCGACGCGTGCGCCGCCAGGCTCGCGGCTGCGAACAATGCGAGCGACAGCCACGCCACGAGGCCATGCCGCGCCCCCCTTTTCGAATGTCCGTGCATGTACGCCCCTCGTCTGGATCAGCGATGCCGCGGGCGTGACTGGCGACGCCGCGATCACGACGGTGAACGTCGAAACGCGGGCGCCAGAGCCAGGTGCGCGAGCGTCCAGCTTTGTTGGCGCTGCAGCTGGGATTTCGACGTTCACCCGGATGGGTAGGCCAGGGAGATCACGACGATGCTGACTGCGGCCTTCGCGGCGTCCTTCGCGCGCGAATGGATCGACGCGTGGAATGCGCACGACGTCGATCGCGTTCTCGCGCACTACGCCGATGATTTCGAGCTCGCGTCGCCGTTCATCGCTTCCATCGCTGGCGTGCCAGAGGGGCGCCTGGTCGGAAAGGGCGCCGTGCGCGCGTATTGGGCGGAGGCCCTGCGCCGGATGCCCACTCTCCATTTCCGGCTCATCACCTGCTTCGTCGGAGTGGAGAGCCTCGTCATCCACTACCAAGGCGTGAGCGGCCCCGCTGCCGAGACCCTCGTCTTCGGAGTGGACCGCCGCGTGATCCGCGCATACGCCCACTATCTTTGAGCGAAATCCACGTCACGGATGGGTGGCGCTCGCCCGGAGAAAACGGCGTTTGCCCCCTCGACTGCCCCGGTGCGACCAACACGCGGGCCATCCGAACGGGGGAATACATGCGGACAGAAGTCCATTGCGTACGCAAGAGCCAGCGCATGCGCCTGGGCAATCCACCGAGCGGCGACGTCCTGCGAGTGGTCGTCGGGCTGGGAAGCTCCACCGTGCTGTCCGCGCGGGCCGACGACGCCACCGCGATCTGCGTAGTGCGCGGACGCGTGCATGTGTCGCTGGAGGATTCGCGCTGGACGCTCGATGCGCCGACCGTCCTCTTCCTCGAGGGCGGCGAGTCCGCCGCGCTCGCCGGCGACGGCTTGTGGGTGTATGCAACCGCTCCTGGTAGCGTGATCCGCGAACTGCTCGGTGACGCGTGCGGACGACCGATCGCGACGCCACTGGTTCCCGGCAAGCTGCGCATGGCACGTGCCTTGCGGCACGACCTGCTGGCGGCGCTCCGCTGTGGGCGCGAAGAGGCGTGCGAGAGCCGGCTCTTCGCATCATCCGTCGCCGTCCATCTGGCGACGATGCAATTCGAATACGAGCCGCTTGTCGCCCGATGTGGCGGTCGGACGTGGAAGCAGCGGCGCAATGCATTCGTGCGGCTGCAGCGCGCACGCAATCACCTGTACGCGAACTTCCACCGCGAGTTGAGCGTCGCCGAGGCGGCGGCCATCGCCAACTACTCGCCTTTCCATTTCATACGCGCGTTCGAAGCCGTGTACGGCGCCACGCCGCACGCCTACCTCGTCGAGCGAAGGCTCGCTGCGGCGCGGGATCTCCTGCGCACGAGTTCGCTCGCGATCGCCGAGATCGCGAGCATGAGCGGCTTCGAGGATCGGACCGCGTTCGCTCGCAGCTACAAGCGCCGCTTCGGTATCACCGCGTCCGATCACCGGCGGCTGCTGGCAGCCGCCCGCATCCAGGCGGTCGCCTGACTGCCTACATCGAACCTCGGCACCAGCCGAGCGAACACGCGGCCGCGCTTCGGCAGTCGGCCGCATCAACCCCGATGTCCAACAGAGAGGTCGAAACATGACAGTCGAAACATCTCACGCGCAGGGCGCCCGCGCGATCCTTCGAACCATGCCCCTGCGTGCGCTATCGGCCGCTACGCTCGCGGCGCTCGGCGGAGTGGTGCAGGCGCAGGACGAGGCCGGCAGCCAGAAGCTGGAAACGATCACGGTGACGGGTTCGAACATCCGTCGCGTCGACATCGAGACCTCCAACCCGGTCGTCACCATCGATCGCGCCGCGATCGCGAAGACCGGCAAGTTGACCCTCGGCGACCTCGTCCAGCAGCTCCCGGCCGTGACCGGCCCGAACACCAACCCGCAGGTCAACAACTCCGGCGGCAGCGGCTTCTCGAGCATCGGTCTTCGTGGCCTCGGTTCGCCGCGCACGTTGGTGCTGATCAATGGCCACCGTTACCTGTCGGGCGACCCGAATGCGATCCCGGCGAACATGATCGAGCGCATCGAAGTCCTGACCGACGGCGCATCGTCGGTGTACGGCTCGGACGCGATCGCGGGCGTCGTCAACTTCATCCTGCGCAGCGACTACCAGGGTGCGGAGTTCACCGCCGACTACGGCATCTCCGACCATGACGACGGTACGTCGAAGGGTTACTCCTTCACGTTCGGCCAGAGCTCCGACAAGGGCTCGATCATGGCCGGCGTCAACTACAAGAAGATCGACGGCGTGGAATCGGCGCACCGCGAATTTTCGAAGAACTCGGTGTCGCGACTCGGCTCGACGAGCAGCCCGATCAGCACCTTCATCGGCGGCTCGCCTGCGTCACCGTATGGCTGGATCAAGATCCCGACCGAGTTCGCGGACCTGTTCCCCAACTGCGCGACCGGCCGCATCGCGCGCAACCCGGGCGCGGACGGCAGGAACGTCGGCAGTGACTACCATTGCTACAGGAACTCGCCGGACGCGAACGGGCCGAGCGACCTGTACAACTACGCGACGGTCAACCTCGTGATGACTCCGCAGGAACGCACCGGCCTGTTCCTCAATGGCAACTACAAGCTCACCGATGGCGTCGAAGCCTATCTCAACGTGCTGCACAACAAGACCTCGGCGGCATTCCAGCTGGCTCCGTCCGTCTACGGTGCACGCTATGGCGCCGTGATCTCGGCGGACAGTTACTACAATCCGTTCGGCATCGACTTCTCGCCTGCCAGCGGCGACCTCTTCCGCGCACGCCTCGAGTCGCTGGGCAACCGACGAGCAGAGAACGGAACCGCGAACGACCAGTTGTCGACGGGCTTCCGCGGTTCGTTCGCGGCGTGGAACGACCAGCAATGGAACTGGGAACTCGGCATCGACTACGGCCATGTACACGTCAGCACGACCACGTACGGCCTGCCGAATCTAAGCATCCTCAATCAGGGAACAGGTCCTTCGTTCTACGATCCCGTCACCGGCACCGTGCGATGCGGCACTCCCGAAGCGCCGATTGACGGCTGCATGGCGTTCGACCCGTTCAACCTGCAGCACCCCAACAGCGTCGCCGCCCTGAGGGCGGCCGCCGCGCCAGGCGTCAACAGCTTCATGACCAAGGAAATGGTCAAGCGCATCGATCTCAATGGCGGCTTGTTCGAATTGCCGGCGGGCACGATGCAACTCGCTGTCGGCTACAACTACCGGAGCGACTACACGCACTCGAATGTCGACACCGGCCTCATCGTCGACTTCAACGGCAACTGCACGCTCGGCAGCCAGTGCGCATCCGCGCTGCAGGGTGGATACAACGTGAAGGAAGCGTACGCCGAGCTGTTCGTGCCGATCGTGAAGGACCTGCCGTTCCTGCACGCGTTGAACATCACCATCGGCGACCGCTGGTCGAAGTACTCGAGCTTCGGTAGCACGAACAACACGAAGTTCGCGCTCGAGTGGCGTCCGATCGAAGACCTGCTCCTGCGCGGCACTGCATCCAAGGTGTTCCGGGCGCCGACCGTCTCCAACATCTTCGCCGGCGCCGCGAGCGATGCGCCGCGAATCAGTCGTGATCCCTGCGACTACGCGGGCACCGGTGCGAACCCGAACGCCGGCCTACCCGTATGCGCGGGCGTGCCGACCACGGGCCCGTTCCAGAACGAATCCGTGTCGACGGGCTCGCAGCTCAACGGCATCGTGTCGGGCGCCGCATTCGCCGGGTTCCCGATCGGGCCGGAGAGGGGCAAGTCCTTCGATTTCGGCATCGTCTACGACCCGCATTGGCTGGAAGGCATGTCCGTCAGCGCCGACGTATGGCGCCTCTACCTCAACAACAACATCACGACGGTGCGGGCGCAGAGCGTCATCGATCTCTGCTATGCGGGGCAAAGCGCCTACTGCGGACTTATCCATCGTTACCAGAGCGGCGCGAGCCAGGGCCAGATCCAGACGATCAACGAGCCGACCGGCAACCTCGGGCGGGTGGATGTCGAAGGTGTCGATCTCGCGATGAACTATCGCCTTCCCGAGTTCTCGTTCGGTCGCTTCAACGTCGGCCTGAATGCGACGTACCTCCAGAAGTACGACCTGCAGACGTCGCCCGGGCTCGCCGGCAACACGACGTATCACTACGCCGGCCATTTCATGAACTACGGCTCGGCGCAGGCAGCGGCGTGTCCCGGTGCAGGCGGCGGCGTGTGCCTGTTCCCGCGCTGGCGCGCGCAAAGCCATGTGGGCTGGCAGATGGGGCCATTCGATGCGTCGTGGTCGATGCGCTACATCCATCGCTTCCGCATGGGCTCGGCTTCGCCGTCACAGGATACGCATCCGTGGGGTTCGGGTGATGTTCCCTACCTCGTCGGCGCCTACCGCGACTACGGTGCGACGACGTATCACGACATCCAGTTCGGCTACAACCTCGATTCGCTCAACACGCGCGTCGACGTCGGCGTGAACAACGTCGGCGACAAGCAGCCACCGCTCCTGTACGCGAACAACACGCTGAACGCGAACACGGATCCGAGCGACTTCGATCTCATGGGCCGCTACTACTGGGGCCGCATCACCGTGAAGTTCTGATGTATCGCCCGGGGGCGGCGGCCGCGCTGCGGCCGCTGCCCCCGGGCACCCCTCCACGCACCGCAAGGCGTTGCGACTCGCCCTTGCGAAAGCCCTGAACAGGACCACCATGATTCGAACCAGACATGCATTGGCCGTGTCGATCGCATTCGCCTGCGCGAACGCGAGCGCCCAGGACGGCCTCATCGATGCGACGTTCGCCGACGGCGGACAGCAAGAACTCCTCCCGGCCACGGACGCGAAAGCGTTCACGATGAACGCCGCGGCGGTCGGCGCCGACGGCAGCATCCTGCTCGGCGGATTCGAGGATCGCGGCACGCCGGGCGGCGGCTTCCCCATGCTCGATCGCGTCGTCGTCGCGAAGCTGCTCGCCGACGGGTCGCTCGATACGACCTTCGGCGGCGACGTCGCGCGCCCCGGCGTGGTCGTCTTCGACGACCTGCAATTGAACGCGCACATGGAAGAAGCGCGTGCCGTCATTCCGCTCGCCGACGGCGGCGCGATCGTCGCGGGAATCTTCGACGCAGCGATCGACATGGCGTCATTTGGCGGATTCGTGCTGAAGATCGACGCTCACGGCAATCTCGATCCCGGCTTCGGAACCGGCGGCATCGTGCGCCTGCCCTTCTCGGTGCTGGATGCCGCGATGGATTCGCAGGGCCGCCTGGTGCTCGTTGGGGAGGGCCGCAACGGCGTTCCGGCGTTTCGCGCGGTCGTCGCGCGCATCCTCGGATCATCCGGGGCGCTCGACGTCTCCTTCGACGAGGACGGCGTGTTCGACCTGGTGGAACGCGGCGATGACGGAACCGTCGTCGACCACGAGGGCGGCGCGTACGCCGTGGCCGTGGTGCCCGGTGACGACGTCGTGGTGGGCGGCTACCAGGTGCGCGATGCCACCACGGTCGCGTTCTCGCTCGCACGCCTCCATGACGGCAAGCTCGATACGTCCTTCGCCGATGATGGCTGGCTGCGCTTCGTGCCCGAATGGACGAACTCGCCGGTCAACGTGATTGACGACATTGCGATCGCGCCGGACGGCGATATCGTGATTGCTGCCGAATTCAGGGAAGACACGAGCAATTCCGTGCGCCCGGTCATCGCGCGTTTCGCAGCGGACGGTACGCGGCGCGACGCGTTCGGCAGCCCCGAATCGCCGGGGTTCCGCCCGTTGTCCGTCGCGGACGGATACGACCTGCAGGCGCCGCGCGGACTCGTCGTCCAGCAAGACGGACGCATCGTGTACGGCGCGCTGATCCGGGACCGGGTGACGAACCAGGCACCGAGAATGGTCACGGGACGCCTCACGGCCGAGGGAAAGGCGGATCTCGACTACGCCAATGGCCCGGTCGGGCCTGTCCCCGAACCGACCCAGATGCTCGCGGACGTCTACACGCTCGCCTTGCAGGACAATCGCCCCATCGTCGTCGGCAGCGCCGGCTTTCGCGAAGATCCGCAAGACCCCTGGATGCCGATCTACTACCGCACGCGCATCATCCGTTTGAACAACGACAGCCTGTTCCTGTCCGGATTCGACGGCCTGTCAGGTCCCTGAAGCGTCCTGGCCGAGGACCGCGAGGCTCATGCCTCGCGGTCGCCGGCGCCACTGCAGCTCGTATCTCGCCGCAGGCGAACGCGACAGCGCGTCAATCGACGACCGACGCTCCGGGCGGCGTGTAGGTCAACTCGAACCGGATGCCGTCCGGATCCTTTGCGAAGAACGCGATTGCACCGTCGATGTCCTGCACGTCGGCGACCGCGAAGCCCGCCATGGAAAGCGTCGCACGCAACGCATGCACCTCCTCCGGCGTCGATGCACTGAACCCGAGGTGATTCATCCCGGCGCCGTAGCGCTCGTACGGTCGCGTGCCCGCGCGCGCTTCAAGAATCTGCAAGTGGAAACCATCCGCGCTCGACCAGACGTGCGGCTTCGACCTCGCGAAGCCGAGCGCCGGCAGCAACGTGCCGTAGTACGGCATCGATCGCTCGAGCGATGTCACGAGCAACGTCAGGTGATCGGGCTTCACGGGTCCCTCCGCGCGGTTCGCACGACATGCCGGCGACGCGCACCGCGAGCGCCATGCCGTACGTGGCCGCTTGCTCGTCGCACGCCGGATCTTCGTCGAGTTACCGTGAGCTGCCTATCGCGGGTCGAATCCGTCGACGAACAGCACCTCGACGTCGTCGAGCTGCGTTTCCAGGGCACCGAGATCGCGCACGCCGAACAGGTCGGCACGCCAGGGCAGATCGACGTCGCGCTCCCGTCCGTAGGCGTCCTGACCCGTCGGGCCGTCCGGTGGCGCCCAATCCACGCCCAGCGAGTGGGACGCGAGCCGATAGTCGCCCGTCGCCGCGTCGATGAAACTCGGCTGTCCCACCCAGAGCGTCGGGCCGCTGCCGGAATACGACGTATCGTGCAGGACGCGCGTCAATGCGATCGCGCCGGCCGACGGCGCATCGATGCTGAAGAAAGCCGCTCCGGGCTGGTCGACGATCGCATCGGCCAGCGAGGACGTTCCGCTCTCGTTGCCGATGATGGCGCCGCTCAACACGTTGCCGACGATCGTGATGTTGCGCAGCGAGATCTCGCAATCGAGCTGGCACTGCTGGGCGACCGACCTGGCCGCATTCTGCGCGACGAGCAGGTCGGTGCCGACGATCGACGACATCGGCGTGCCCGGGCGGCGCTGCAGGCGGAACAGGTCGCGAACGCCGTTTTGCAGCACGCGCATGCCCTGGAGCTTGACGCGGGCGCCGTCTTCCGACTCGAACAGCGATCCATTCGCGGGGCGGCCGTCGTCGAACGTCGATACGTTGCCGAAGACGCGATTGCACTGTGCATCGGGACAGGCCGCGGGCACGTTGCCACAGGTCGCTTCGTTGCGGAACGCGGTATTGGCGCCGCGCACGAACGCGATCGAACCGGCCGCTTCGGCATCGTTGAACTCGAAACCGGCGTTCCAGCTGCAGACATCGATCGTCGCGGCGCCGGTCGGATTCGAGACCGAGATCACGCCGCCGCGTGCATGCGCACGGTTGAAAGCGAACACCTGCGGGTGCTCGAACCAGCTGAGGATGCGCACCGACGCGTCGCCCTGTGCACTGCCCAGACGGGGATGATCGCCAATGGCGATCACCCCGCCGAACTCGGCCTCGTTACCGGTGAACGTGCCGGCCGAGCCCGCGAGGGGGATCGTCCTGAGCAGGATCGAAACCGGTGGGACGGCGAGGATGGCGCCGCCGTCGCCGAGCGTGCCGTTCGCATCCACCTGGATGCCACCCAGTTCGTCGACCATCGCCAATGACGAGTGCCCGCCCATCGCGATCGCGCCGCCGCCTTCGCCGGCGAAATTGCGGTTGATACGCGTCCCGCCGGCGACCGTGAGCGAAGCGATCCCGGTATCGGACTGCAGCAGGATGGCGCCGCCGACGGCGCCGGCGCGGTTGTCTTCGATACGCGAGTCCTGTACGTGCAGGCGCGCATCGCCGCCGCGCGCGAACACGGCGATGCCGGCACCGAGGCCCGCGTCGTTGTTGTCGATGACCGAGCCGCGGATGCTCAGAAGACCCGCGCCGACGTAGGCGATGCCACCGCCGTAGGAGTCCGGATTCAGCGTGGCGTCGCCGCGCGTGAAACGGACCCCTTCGATCGTCACGTCGTGCCCGACGATCGTGAGCACGGGCGCCTTCGAGCCCCCGTTGCCGTCCAGCTCGACGAGTCCGCTCGGGGTTATGTCCCAGCAGTCGTCGAAACCGCCGACGATCTTCAACGGGCCCGGATCATGGACATCGGGGTCGACGACGCGATTCGCGACGAGGGCCTGCTGGCGGTAGAACCCGTCGGCGACATCGCGCGTGATCCAGATCTCGTCGGCCTCGCTCGTCGCCGCGGCCGCATCGAGCGCGGCCTGGATCGTCGGGAAACTGCAGTTGTTGCTCGTGCCGCTGCGCCCGACGGTGTAGACGAATGCGTCGGCATCGGGAATCGACGACAACGCGAGGCACGCGACCGCGAGCGTCGCAAGTCCACGCCACGGCGCCGCGCGCTTGCGGACGCAAACGCCTATGCTTCGGTTGCTGGTCATTTCTTTGCTGCTCCACAGGATCGTGGCACAGGAAACGACGAATCCGCCGCGGCGGCGCCAACAGGGAAGACGGCGCGCGGCGCGGGCGCGGTCTTCGTTCGACGGCGCTAACGACAACATCGCCTTTCGCCGCCGACGCACATCGATCGCATTCGCGTCATTCCGCCCGACAATACGTCCACTTCGTCGGGCTCGGCATCGGCCCCGGGTCGTTCGCATGGGGCCGATGACGCTGGACGACAGCCCAACAGCGAACCAGGCTGCGTGCCACGTTCCGGGGCATTCGAGGTCGTCATACGTCCATCCGCACTGGGTGTCGAGTACCGCGCAGTTCCATCGCGACAAACCGCTCCTACGGTTCAGAACGCCTCGAAACCGGCGATGAAGATTGCGTCGGACCGGTCATCTTCGTCTTCTTGCGTCTCGATCGCGCCCAGATCCCGGCGGCCGAATCGGTCCGGGCGCCACTCGATGTCGACCGTGCGGCTGCGTCCGAAAGCGTCCGTGTTCGTATCGGGATCATCCGGCGAGACGTCGATACCCAGCGACGCGGAGGTCAAGCGATAGTCCATGGCCGGGGCATTGATGTAGGTCGGCGCACCGCGCCAGATCACGTCGCTCTCGCCCTGATAAGTGCTGTTGTGCAACACCCGATGGAGTTCTTGACGGTCCGAAGCGAGGGGATCGAGGGAGAACATCGGATTGTCCGCATCATCAAGGATGGAATCAGAGGCGAAGAACCATCCCGTGTTGACGAATGCGGTACCGCTGAGCGCATTGCCCGCAACCGTCGTCGATTGCATCTGGAAGAACGACTCGTCACCTCCTTGCGTCAAGATCGATTCCCCTGTGTTCCACGCCAACAGCACGTCGGCGATATAGACGCTGGGTCCGGCGGCGCCTACGGCCTGAATCTCGCGAAAAAGGTACGCGGCAGTATTCTGCACCAGGCGCGCATGGCTGAGACCCAACGTGGCGCCGTTCTCCACTGAATACAGTGATCCGCCGACCGGTTGCCCGCCAGGTTCCGTATTCGCCTGGATCAGGTTGCAAGCGCCAGGGCAAGCAGGGCGGTCATCGCACGTCGGCTCGTGACGGTATGACGCATCCGCTCCGCTCAACGCGGCGATCGATCCCTTGCTGTCAGCCGAATTGCCCCAGATTGCGATATTCCAGCTGCAAGCCATCGCGGGCGCACCGTTGATGGCCAGTACTCCGCCACGAGCGTGCGCCCGGTTGAACGCGAACGATTGGGGACGCCCCGGATAGTTGCTCGTGAGGCGAACATTCGCTACGCCAACGCCGTTGCGCAGGCCGGGGTCGTCCCCGATCGCGATGGCACCGCCGTTCTCGGCCTCGTTTCGCGTAAAGGTGCCGTCGGTTCCGGCGACCGGACTTCCAGCGATCTCGATCAGCACGGGAGGGACCGCGAAGATCGCACCGCCGTCGCCCAGCGTGCTGTTGAGATCGACCTGCAGATTCGCGTTGCCGAGAAAAAGGCTCGAGTTCGCTCCCAGTGCCACGCCGCCACCACTCTCAGCGGCAAAATTCTGGTTGATGCCGACGTTGTCGAAGCCGATAAGCTCGGCTTCGCCCCCGGTCGATAACAGGAGAATTCCGCCGCCAACGGAGGTAGCACGATTCCCGCTAATCAGCGTGCTCATGAGCTTCACGCGGGCGTCGCCTCCAAGCGCCTCGACCGCAAGGCCGCCGCCGCGACGCGCATCGTTGTTGTCGATGACGGAGTTGCGAATTTCGAGTTGTCCAGCGCCCTGATAGTAAATGCCGCCTCCCGTCGGAACCGAACTCGTCGTGGCGTCCCCACGCGTAAGGCGGAGGCGATCCACGATCACGTCGTGGCCGCGGATGAACAGCACTGATGCCAAGATGCCGTCGTTGCCATGCAGCTCGGTCACGCCTTCGGGGACGATGTCGAAGCAATCATCCAGCCCCCCGAGGATCGTCAAACGGCCGGGACCGCCGGAACCGATCAGGGACGGATTATTCGCAACGAGTGCCTGATGCTGATAGATCCCCGCATTGGTATCGCGCGTGATCCAGATCTCGTCGTCCTCGGCCGTGCGAGCTGCGGCGTCGAGCGCTTGTTGTACGGTCGGAAAGCTGCAGTTTCCGCTCAGCCCGCTTTGGCCGACCGTGTAGACGAACGCGTCGGCGACGGAACTGACGCCACAGGAGGTCACGGCTAGGAGCAGCGCGATTGCTCGACTCGCAAAGGCTCGTCGCGGGAGTCTATTTAATGGGGTATGGAGCATGGGAAGTCTCGATCTAAGTTTCGACGTCGGTAGAAACGCCGCGTCGATCCAGACAGCGCCAAAATGCGTCGACGGGATCGATCGCCGAGGCGCGGCGGCCTAAATTCGCATGCCCACGTCCGCCAGCAATCGACCGACGCCAATCGCGCGCGCCCGATCTTCCTATCGTCCTGCATCCTGGACTTCGCATGCGCGCCCAGTCGCAATTCCTTGCTGGAGCGCAGCGTACCGATGGCGCGGTCGGCGCGAATGCCCGCCACTGCCGAGCGAATGCAGCGACTGGATGCCCTGCGCGCAAGTAGGAGAGCACCGAGGCGCAGCGGGTCCACGTACGACTGCGTGTTCTCGTAGAACCGCTTTCTGGCCAAATGGCGTCGAATCGTCGAATTCGACGTTTGTTGATACGCGACACGTCGCTGCGCTCCATGCCGCGTGCGCGCATGCTCCGGAGAACTTCCATGGCATCCATACCTCCGAATCCGATTCAGCAGCAGCGCGGGACACGACTGAACCGCTTGGGCAGCCGCTACCGCATGCTGTGGTCGCTCGCGCTGATCGGCGCTGGGGCTTGTGGGCACGCGCACGCCGGCGCCATCGTCGTCGGGCGTGGTCCGTCGTGTACCGAACCGACGCTGCAGAAGGCGATCGATCGTGCCTATCGCCTGCCCGGATTCAGCCTCATCATCCTGACCGACGACGTCCCGGACGGGGTGTACCGCGAGAACGTCGACGTTTCGAGCGTGCCTTCGGGCGTCTCCGTCGAGATCGCAGGCGGCTTCGACAACTGCCGTGATCTCCAGCCGACGGCCTTCGGCAAGGCAAGCATCTATGGGGGCGACGCCTACGCACTCGAGCAACACGGCCGTGCCGACCTCACCTTGCGCGGCCTGTGGATCGAGGGCAGCTGGGGGCTCGGCTGGAACGACGCGAGTGGAGGGGAGCTCCGGCTCCAGAATGTCACGATCAACAACATCGCCGGCGAAGGCATCCGGTTTTTCGGCAGCGGAGGCATTCTGAGGCTCCAGGACACCGTCGTCAGCAACAATGGTTACGGCATCGTTCTCCGTGGCGGGCGAACGGAGTTCCTCGGCAACGTGAAGGTCACCGGCAACGAGGGTATCGGCGTGTGGGTCGGACGCGGAGCGACCTTCGCAATCTACGGCGACGGTAACGAGATCCGTGGCAACGGGATCGATGGCATCCAGGCGGTCGAAGGCGCGAACGCGATCGAGATCGCGGCATCGGGGCCGGTGCTTTCGCACAACGGCGAGCTCGGCCTGCACGTCAAGGTCTGGGGAGGAAATCCCACCGGCAACGCGGTGCTTTATTCGACCGACCCCACCAATCCGCTGACGATCTCCGACAACGGACTCGGCGCGATCCGTGTAGGGACGCCGGAGCCTTATCGCCTGTGCGCACGTAACGTCGTACTCGGCGGCAACAACGGCCGCGCGATCCATGCGGACGGGCCGTCCGTGTTCGTCGAGATGAACGGACCGCTGTGCGAGTTTCCCGATGCCGCGAATGTCGCGTGTCCAGTCGTGGATGAAGCGCACGGCTGCAACCGCATCGTCGGCAACGGTCGCCCGGGCAATCCACTGGTTTCGGCGTTCACCGGTGCGCGCATCGACGTGCATCGGACCCTGTTCGCCTACAACACAGCCAGTTCGATCCTCTCGACCAATCTCGGCGCGGCCACGAGCTCTGCGTCCATCACGCTCACGGATTCCGTCGTCACGCGCAACACAGTGCGCGACAACCTGTTCGAGTCGCTGCGCGACGGCATCGTCGACATCTGGGATACCACCGTGTTCGCCAACGCGGGGCCCTTCCAGACGAGCGTCGTCGGCATCGACCCGGGGCTATTGCAGATCACCAATTCCATCCTCGACCAGCCGCAGGCATTGGCCGGCATCGAGGGCGACGCGTCGACCACGCATTTCACGAACGTGCTCGCGCGCAATTCAGCCGGCACATCGACGGGCGATCGCGTCATCGTCGATGCGCCCGTCTACTGGGACGACCTCGGGCGACTCGATCCGGACTCGCCCGGCGTCGACTCGGCTCCTGCCGGTGGCGGTTTCGACTTCGCCGGCAACCCGCGGGACATCGACACGCTGGACCGCGTCGATGTCCTTGGCCCCCGCGACATCGGCGCCTTCGAACTTCAGCTCACCGAGATCGGGCGCATCTTCGCCGACAGCTTCGACTTCCCCCGGCCCCGATGAGTACAGCCATCCAGGGCGCCAAGCAGGCTACCGGGCGCTCGAGACGCCAGCGAGCCGCGTCGGCGGGGCTCACATGGCGCTGTGCCCCGTCCCCGACGTTCATCCGCTCGTTCGATGGCCGCTCCAGGCGGCCTTCCGCGACGTCCTTCGAGCAACGGCCATTGTGATGACGAGCCCGAACCTGCGTATCCGTGCAGCGGCCTCCCGCTGCCTTCTTTTCGCCGCCATCCCGCTCGCGACGATTCTCGTGGCGTCCAACGCCGATGCCGGCGCGATCCTCGTCGGGAAGACCCCCGGCGTGTGCACCAAGTACACGCTCCAAAGCGCGATCGACCACGCGAACACGCTCGACGGCTACAACGTCATCATCGTCACCGACGACGCGCCGTCGGGCGAGTATCGCGAGAACGTGCATGTCGGCAACCTGAAGCCGGGGCTACGCCTGGAGATCCGAGGCGGCTATCGAAGTTGCACGGAACCCGTGCGCTCCGGCCGCTACACGCGCATCCGTGGCGCATCGACGACCGCTCCCGTGATCCATCTCGGAGGCGATGCCGCGGACGTGTCGATCACCGGCCTGCATCTTTCCGGCGGATCCCAGGGACTCGAGCTCGACGGGCCCGCGACGGTCAGCCTCTACGGCAGCGAAGAATCCGGCATGCTCGTCGTCGACAATCGCGCGGACGGCGTTCGCATGCACTACAGCGGCGGAGGCAACGCAAGCGTTCGCTCGCGCCTGAACCTGAGCGGCAGCGTCGGCATCCATTCAAACGAAGGCAGCGGCATCAACGCCTACGACAAGGCGCTGCTCAAGATCTCGGGTTCCACATCCATCACGGAAAACGGCGGCCATGGGATCGAGATCCATTCGCCGGCGGAAGCGGAAATTCGCGGGGGCGGTCCCGTCACGGCCCTGAACGGAGGCTATGGTCTCTGGATCGAAGCCACGTTTCCATTCTCCGGGTTCAGGCGGACCCTGATCGACTCGCCCGATCCGGATCGCCCGCTCGAAATCTCCTCCAATACGCGCGGCGCGATCTTCATCCGCGCGCCCTCGTCCGACGTCGGCTATGGCGTGGACGTCGGCGGTGTCTCGATCCGTCACAACCAGGGGAGGCCGATTCATCTGGAGGGAAGCGGCGCGTCTCTCGAGATGCACGGCCGGTACTGCGGTGGTGGCCGGCTTCCGGACCGGAAATGCGGCTCGCTGTCGGAGAACTCATCGGCAAGCAACGCCCCGCTGGTCGCCGCGATCGACGGTGGGCGCATCGTGCTGGATCGGCTGTGGATCGCCGACAACATCGCTTCGTCGATCCTCTCCACCAACCTCGGCACCGGAGCCGCGGCATCGGCGATCACCCTCACCGATTCGGTCGTGGCAGCCAACAGCGTTCGCGACGACCTGTTCGAGTCACTGAACCAGGGAATCGTCGACGTGTGGAACTCCACCGTGTTGCGCAACGTGGGTGGATTCGGCTTCAGCTTCGTGGGCATCGACGCCGCCCTCCTGCAGGCGACGAACAGCATCATCGACCAGCCCCAAGTCCTCGCCACGGTCGAAGGCACGGCATCCACGACGCATTTCAACCGCGTGCTCGCGGCGAACCGCATCGGCGCATCGGCCGATGACGACATCCTCGTCGCGCAACCGCGCTACAGCGACGCGTTTGCGCGGCTGAGCGCCGCTTCGCCGGGCGTCGACTACGCACCGCCGGCAGGGGGTGTCGATCTCGACGGGTATCCGCGCGATGTCGACCAGGCAACGATTCCCAATGTCCACGGCCCGCGCGACCTGGGCGCCTATGAAGCCGTTCTCGAGTTGGTCTTCCACTCGGGCTTCGAGTGACTTCCGCGCGGATCGATCGGCTGCGTCCGTCCTCGCGCTGCACCCAGTCCCGACTGATGCTGAGGAATTCGACGGCGGTCCACCGGACGCGGGCCGGGGTTGCGGCGATGCCATGCAGCCCGGTCGAAGCCTTGGGCGCCGGCCCCGAGGCCGGCGTCGCGAAGGACCGGCATCGCAACTGAAAGGCATGCCCTGCTCCGCAAGCGCTATGGGCTACGACCGCGTCTGCCCGATCCGGATGGCAAAAGGATCCATGTCGCAGCGGGGCCATCTGGCGGCCCCTGTGACACGCGCATGGCGCTCACGCCCCACCTTCACGATGGAGGGCGCTCCGTGCTCTGCGCCATGCATGGACGTGCCAGGTCCCGAATCGCGCGAATCGTACCCGGCATGGTCGAGGCAGCAGCGAACGCGTGAACTCCGAGCGCTGGTCAGAACGGAATGTCGTCGTCCTCGAAACCGCTGTCGGCCGGCGGCGCCGACTGGCGCGGCGCCGCCGAAGGCGGTGCACCACGCGACGGTGCGGAGCGCTCGCCGCCGCGATCGCGGCTATAGCCACCGCCACCGCCGCCGCCACCACCGCCGTACCCGCCGCCTTCACCGCCACCGCCGCCCGGGCCGCCGAGCATCTGCATCTCGTTCGCGATGATGTCGGTCGAATAGCGCTCGACGCCGTCCTTGTCGGTGTACTTGTCGGTGCGCAGCGACCCTTCGACGTAGACCTGGCGTCCCTTCTTGAGATACTCGCCCGCGATCTCGGCGAGGCGGCCGAAGAACTTCACGCGGTGCCACTCGGTACGCTCCTGCTGCTCGCCGGTCTGCTTGTCCTTCCAGCTTTCCGAGGTCGCGATGCGGATCGAGGTGATCGCGCCGCCATTGGCCGTGTAGCGCGTCTCGGGATCCGCACCGAGGTTGCCGACCAGGATGACCTTGTTGATG
>NZ_DATDMY010000211.1:0-3639 GCF_036518555.1 Dokdonella sp.
GGCCTGCTCGCGGGCGCGGACTCGCCCGACAAGCTCATCGAGCGCGCCGACGCCGCCCTCTACCGCGCGAAGGCCGAAGGCCGCAATCGCGTCTGCACGCACGCACCGCTCGCGGCCGCGAGCCATCACTGAGAAGGACGACCGATGGACACGATCAAGACCGTGCAGGTGGCCGAGCTGCTGCCCGGCGACGTGCTGTTGCACATGGGCCGCGGCCAGTTGTCGAAGTTGATCGCCTGGGTCGGCGACAGCGGCTACAGCCATGCGGCGATGGTGATCGGGCGCGGCGAACTCATCGAGGCCGCGACGAAGGGCGTGCGCCACGCGAGCCTCGCCGAGCGCACGCACATGGGCGCGGCGTTCGACTACGTCGACGTGTTCCGCCCGCTGCGACCGACGCCGCGCGACACGGCGGACATCGCGGCGCTGCTCGCGGCGGCGGACGTCTATCTCGGGCGACCGTATCCGATGACGTCGCTGCTCACCCTCGGCATCGTCTGCGCGGTGCGCAACAAGATCCCCGGCGACGAGCGCCTGCACGAGGCGCTGCGCATGGCGCTCGACCTCGTCGTACAGGACGACCCGGGCCGCGTCGTCTGCAGCGAACTCGTCTACCGCGGCTACGCCGAGGCCGCGACGAAGCCGCCGCAGGCGCTGCGCCTGCCGATCACGAACCGCGCCTCGCAGTCGACGCCGCTGCCGAAGATCGACCTCGTCGCGCTCGCGCTGGAGTGCCTCGAGGACTACCAGCGCGCGAACCCGAAGGGCGCGCTGCGCGCGACGGCGGCGCAGGCGGAGCTCCCCGCCCTGCTCGCACAGGCGCGCGGAACGCTCGGCATCGGTGGCCTGCAGACCTCGGGCGCGGGCGCGTCGGCGCCGAATCCGAAGACCGTGCTGCCGGCGGACCTGGAGTTCAGCAGCGGCTTGCGCAGGCTGGGACGGTTGCCGCTCAACGCGTGACGCACGACTGCCCGTAGAAGCGCACCCTGTGCGCGTCCGCGACATCGAACCTCGCCGCGACACCGGTCGCCCACAGGGTGGGCTCCTGCAGCGAGGCGCGTCCGGTACGAGCGCCCGTGCGAGAGCGCAACCCGCCGCGATACTCTGCGGAACGTACCTGCGGTACACGTGCGCGTCGCGCGCACGCGCCTTGGGAGGAGTCGCGATGACACGTTGGGTTGCCGGATGCGTATTCGCCCTGTCGATCGCCACGAACGCACACGCGCTCGACGGCGATGCCGACCCCGCCTTTGGTGACAATGGCCAGGTCGCGATCACGCGCCCGCTCGTCGGCGGCGGCAACGGCACGAAGCCGACCGGCGACCTGCTGCAGCGCGACGACGGCCGCTACCTCTGGGCGACGCCGCTCGACGACGGCAGCGTCTGGGTCGGGCGCGCATTCCGCGACGGCACGCCCGACGCCGATTTCGGCGGGCTCGGCCACGGTCGCGTGACCCTGCCCGCGTGCGGCGCGAGCCGCAACGTACGCCTCGCCGACGACGGCAGCGGCGGCGCGGTCGTCTGGGCCGGTTCGTGCCTCGTGCGGCTCGACGCCGATGGCCATGTCGTCGCCGGCTTCGCCGACGGTGCGACGATGCCGCCCGCAGGATTCTCCGCCGCCGGCCTCGCACGCGACGCACAGGGGCGTTACGTGCTCGCCGGCGACGCGAGTGCGACGGAAATACGCGTGCACCGCTACGCGGCCGACGGCGCCGACGACGACACGTTCGGAACGCTCGGCAGCACGGTCGTCGTCGTGCCGTCGACGAATGGCGTCGCCGACCTCAACGCGCTCGCCGTCCGCGCCGACGGCCGCATCGTCGTCGGCGGCGACCGCGGCAACACGCACGGGCCGAACATGATCCTCGTGCAGTTGAACGAAGACGGCACCCCCGATCCCTCGTGGGACTCCGACGGCATCGTCGACCTCGAGCCGCCGCCCGGCTACGACCGCCTCTACGCGACCGCCCTCGCGATCGACGGCGATGGCAGCCTCGTCGTCTCGGGCATGAGCAGCGACGGCGGCGTGAGCTGCTGCCTCATGCTCGCGCGCTTCGACACCGCCGGTCAGCTCGTGCCCGCGTTCGGCCTGCGCATCTTCCGGCTGAGCACGCAGCCGTCGCTGTTCCCGTTCTTCGAACAGCGCGACGGGCTCGTGCTGCTGCCGAACGGGCGCATCGTCATGGGCGCGATCTCGTTCCCGTTCGGCGCGCCCTTCACGCATCGGACGCAGTACACGCTCGTGCGCGCGTTCGCCGACGGCAGCCTCGATGCGAGCTTCGGCCACGACGGCTGGAACAGCTACACGATCGCCGACCCGGTCGGCGTCGGCCAGACGGGCGACTACGTGCAGATGCACGCGATCGCGTACGACCGCGCCGACGACAGCATGCTGCTGCTCGGCCGCACGTTCTTCGAGGACAATTCGACCGGCGACGACTACGTCACCTTCGTGCGCGCACGCTTCGACCTCGTGTTCGCCGACGCGTTCGATCGCTAGCGTGCACGCCGCGGCACCCGTCGCACGGTAGGGCGGTACGCGCGAATGCGCGTGCCGCAGCGAACGTAGGGTGGGACGCAGCGGCGCCGAACAACGGATGGATGCGATGCGCATGGCCGCGAGTCCCACCGTGGCCATCCGTCACCGACCCGGTGGGACTCGCCGCTGCGCGGCTGCCTTCCACCCTACGGACCTCGACGTTCGAACCGTGCCCGCGCGTGCCGCCGAAGCGCCGCGGTCACGCGCGAATCAACGGCCTTCGAGGCACCCCTGCAGCAACGCGCGGATCAGTGCCTGCGTCGGCACCGCGCGCTCGGGCCGGTACTCGAACGAATCCTCGTCCATGTAGTTGAGCTGGGCGAGTTCGAGCTGGACTGCCTCGACGCACTCGTCGGGCCGACCATAGTGGCGCGTGATGTAGCCGCCCTTGAAGCGGCCATCGACGACGTGCGAGTAGCGCGACTGCGCGTCGAGGATCGCCGCGAGGCGTGCGCGCAGCGCGGGCGTGCAGCTCGCGCCGGCGGACGTGCCGAGGTTGACGTCGGGCAGGCGCCCGTCGAACAGGAACGGCACGACGCTGCGGATCGAATGGCCCTCCCACAGCACGACGCGTCCGTGCGCGGCCTTGATGCGCGAGATCTCGTCCTTGAGCGCGGTGTGGTACGGCATCCAGTACGTCTCGACGCGTTGCGCGATCTCGCCGCGATGCGGTTCCTCGCCGGCCTGGTACACGGGCTCGCCGCTGAACTGCACGATCGGGCACAGGCCGGTCGTGTTCTGCCCCGGATAGAGCGAGGCGTCGTCGGAAGGACGGTTGAGATCGACGACGTAGCGCGAATGGTTCGGCACGATCATCGATGCGCCCATCTCGAGCGCGAACGCATACAGGCGCGAGACGTGCCAGTCGGTGTCGGGCACGCGCCGCGCGGAAGGCATGAAGCGCTGCGCGAGATCGGGCGGCACGAAACTGCCGTCGTGCGGCAAGCTCACGAACAGCGGCGCGGTACCGCGATGCAGCGTGTAGATGTCCATCCGCGCATTGTAGGCCACGCGCCCGCGCCCCGCGTCGCGCTGCGACGCGCGCTGGCACCGGTCGATCGCCGCCGTTCAGCGGCGGCCATCGGCGGCCCGAGGTAGTC
>NZ_DATDMY010000212.1:0-16868 GCF_036518555.1 Dokdonella sp.
CAGGTCGACGCGGCGGAACACGATACCCGTGTCCACGGCCGCCGGACGCAACGTCATGTAGACCTTGTCGCCCGTGTGAAGACCCACGCCCGTCGCTCTGATGACGTTTTTGAGCGTGCGTTGTCTGATCATTTTTATGTATTGCCCCCTGGGGCAGGAGCTGACAAAACGCCGGCGAGGGTAGCACAGCGATGTGGGCGAGAAAAGTTTAACGACGTGTGGAACCCACACTGCGTCGCATTTTCGCAACACACCCGGGCCATTCCCGCGTCTCCGCCGACGGCGGCGACCGCCATCCTGACGCCACAGGATGGCGGTGCCGGGGCGGCGATGTGTTCGAAGCATCGCCGCTCGCCCGGTGCGCGCGCTTCCCAGCGGGCGCGCCCGGGCCGGATGGGAGCCGGTCGTCGTGCGTCAGTCGGCCTGGCGCCGCAGGAACGCCGGAATGTCGAGGTAGTCCCCCGACGCTTCAGGCTGCACGTGATCGACCGACTGGCGGATCGGCTGGCCCGGGATGCCGAGGTAGTCGACCTCGCCCGTCGTCGCATTGCGGATCACACGCATCGACGGACGCTGCGCGCTCACCACCTCACGTTCGCGCTCGCGCTGCTCGCGCAACGGTTGCCGCGCGACCGCGCGGTTGAGGCCGGTGGCGACCACGGTCACGCGCACGTCGTCCTTGAGGTCCGGATCGAGCGCGGTGCCGATCACGACCGTCGCGTCCTCGCTCGCGAACTCGTGCACGACCTGGCCGATGTCGTCGAACTCGCGCATCGTCAGGTTCGTGCCCGCGGTCACGTTGACGAGGATGCCGCACGCACCGGCGAGGTTGACGTCGTCGAGCAGCGGGTTGTTGATCGCCGCCTCGGCCGCCGCGACCGCGCGGTCGTCGCCGTGGGCGGTGCCGGTGCCCATCATCGCCATGCCCATCTCGGACATGACGGTGCGCACGTCGGCGAAGTCGACATTGATGAGGCCCGGCCGCGTGATGAGGTCGGCGATGCCCTGCACCGCACCGAGCAGCACGTCGTTGGCCTGCTTGAATGCGCTCAGCAGGGTCACGTCGCGGCCGAGCACGGTCAACAGCTTCTCGTTCGGCACCGTGATCAGCGAGTCGCAATACTGGCCGAGGTCCTCGATGCCCTTCAGGGCGACCTGCATGCGGCGGCGTCCTTCGAACGGGAACGGCTTGGTCACGACCGCGACCGTGAGGATGCCCATCTCCTTGGCCAGTTGCGCGACGACGGGCGCCGCGCCGGTGCCCGTGCCGCCGCCCATGCCGGCCGTGATGAACGCCATGTCGGCGCCCTGCAGGAGCTCGACGATGCGCTCGCGATCCTCGAGCGCCGCCTGGCGCCCGACTTCGGGGTTCGCGCCCGCGCCGAGGCCCTTGGTCACGTTCGCGCCGAGCTGCAGCGTGAACTTGGCGCCGCTGCTCTTGAGCGCCTGCGCGTCGGTGTTCGCACAGACGAAATCCACGCCTTCGACGCCTCCCTGCACCATGTGGCTGACGGCATTGCCGCCGCCGCCGCCGACGCCGACGACCTTGATCACCGCATTCGGTGCCATCTTTTCGACGAACTCGAACATATCCCATCCTCCGCAAAGTGATTACTGCCTGGTCTTCTTATCGTTCCCGGGTCCGTGACCTTCCCGGTCCGGCCCGTCCTGCCGCGGCTGGCGTGCCGTGGTCGTTACCACTGCCGACCTCCATGACGGCAAAGAGCAGACCGGCTTCCATGCCGGACTTTCCAACGAGCGCCTCTGGGCGCCGTGTTCACTAGAATTCGCCCTTGAACCAGGTCGACACCCGGTTCCATAGGCCACCCACCGCCGAACTGCCTGCGACCGGCGCGCCGCGCGGCACGCCGCCGCGGCTGCCGTAGATGAGCAGTCCTACGCCGGTCGCCTGCATCGGATTCGCGACGACGTCGGCAAGGCCGGTCACGTGCTGCGGCGTGCCGAGCCGGACCGGCATGTGGAACAGCTCCTCGGCCAGGTCCAGCGCGCCTTCCATGCGCGCGGCGCCGCCGGTGAGCACGATGCCCGCGCGCACGAGTTCCTCGCGTCCGCTGCGGCGCAGGTCCGCCTGCACCATCTCGAAGATCTCCTCGTAGCGCGGCTGCACCGCCTCGGCGAGGTTCTGGCGCGCGAGTCGACGCGGCGGCCGGTCGCCCACGCTCGGTACCTGGATCGTTTCCTCCGCGTGGGCGAGCTGCGCGAGCGCGCATGCGTAGCGCACCTTGAGCTCCTCCGCGTGCGCGGTCGGCGTACGCATGAGGTGCGCGATATCGCTCGTGACCTGGTCGCCGCCGATCGCGAGCGACGTGGTGTGGCGAAGCGCGCCGCCGGTGTAGATCGCGATGTCGGTCGTGCCGGCGCCGATGTCGACCATGCACACGCCGAGTTCGCGCTCGTCGTCGGTGAGCACCGCGCGCGCCGATGCGACCGCGGCGGGCAGCAGCTCGTCGACCTGAAGGCCGCAGCGGTTGATGCACTTGGTGATGTTCTGGATCGCACTCGCGGCGCCGGTGACGAGGTGCACGTTCGCCTCGAGGCGCACGCCGGACATTCCCACCGGATGACGGATGCCCTCCTGGCCGTCGATGAGGTATTCCTGCGGTTCGCGGTACAGCACGCTGCGATCGGCCGGGATCGCGATCGCGCAGGCCGAGTTGAGCACCACGTCGAGGTCGGACGCGCTGACCTCCTTGTCGCGGATCGGCGCGGTGCCGTGCGAGTTCTCGTCCTTGATGTGGCTACCGGCGATCGAGGCGTAAACCGAGCGGATCTGGCATCCGGCCATGAGCTCGGCTTCCTCGACGGCGCGCTGGATCGAGTGCACGGTCGACTCGATGTCGACGACGACGCCGCGCTTGAGGCCGTGCGCGGGATGCGAACCGATGCCGATGATCTCGACCGATTCGCCGGGCGTGTGTTCGCCGACGATCGAGACGATCTTCGAGGTACCGACGTCGAGACCGACGATGAGGTTCTTTTCGGACTTGCGGTTCATGGAAGCGCCGGGATTCGTGATTCGCGGTTCATGGTGCGGGCGGACAGGCGGCTGGACGGACCCGCGTCGGCTGCCTCGGCAAGCGCGGCGAAGCCGGCGTCGGGCGCGGCGCGTGCCTGCGGCGGTGTCGGCTCGTCGCGCGTCGCTGGCGCTGCCGCATCCGCGCCACCGGCGTCCTCCGGCCAGCGCATCGCGAAGCCGTTCTCGTAGCGCAGGTCGATGTAGGCGGGCGCGTTCGCATGGCTGGCGGCGAGGCGCGGCCAGACGTCGAGGAAGCGCTTCAGGCGCTGCTGGGCGTCGTCCCGGCCGAGTTCGACCACCGTGCCCGAGGCGAGCTCGAGGCGCCAGCCGCCACGCGGCGACAACGCGATCGCCTCGACCGCGAGGCCGCTGCCGGTGAATTCGCGCTGACAGACGGCATGGAAGCGCAATACGTCGTCGAGTCGATCGTCGGGGCCGCTCAAGCGCGGCAGGCCCTGCAACCCGTCCGCTCCGGCGACGCTGAACAACTCGCCACGACGATTGACCAGGCGATCGTCGCCCCAGAGCGCGAACGGCTGCTGCTCGTAGACGACGACCTCGACCGTATCGGGCCACCGCTTGCGCACTTCGGCGCGCGCGACCCACGGCAGCTTCGCGACGGCGGCGCGCACCTGGTCCAGATCGAGCGCGAAGAACCCTTCGCCGAGCAGCGGCTGTGCGGCCGCGCGGATCTGTTCGGCGCTCACGTGATCGAACCGCGCACGCACATCGAGGCGCGTGACCGGCCAGCGGTCGCTCGCGAACCAGCCGTTGAGCACGCCGAGGATCGGCAACGCGACGAGCGTGAGCGCGATGCCCCAGGCGGCGAGCTTGAACGGGAAGCCGGCGCTCATCCGCGGTGCTCCTCGAACGAGGTCTCGAGCACGCGCCAGCACAGGTCTTCGAACGATATGCCGAGCGTGCGGGCGGCCTTCGGCACGAGCGAATGGCTCGTCATCCCCGGCGCGGTGTTGACTTCGAGCAGGTAGTCGCGGCCGTCGCGGTCGCGCATGATGTCCACGCGTCCCCAGCCGTCACAGCCGGCCGCCTCGAACGCGGCGAGCGCGAGCGCGCGCAGCGCGGTCTCGGCGGAACCGTCGAGGCCGGGACAGATGTACTGGGTGTCCTCGGCGACGTACTTGGCGTGGTAGTCGTAGAACGCGCCCTTGGGCACGATGCGGATCGACGGCAACGCTTCCCCGCCGAGGATGCCGACCGTGAGCTCGTCGCCGACGATCATCTCCTCGACGAGCAGGTCGCCCGGATAGCGCGCGGCGAGTTCGGCGGCCGCGTCGAGGTCGGCCTCGC
Source organism: Dokdonella sp. (assembly GCF_036518555.1). Lineage (GTDB taxonomy): Bacteria > Pseudomonadota > Gammaproteobacteria > Xanthomonadales > Rhodanobacteraceae > Dokdonella_A. The sequence goes on from NZ_DATDMY010000212.1 coordinate 4,346, forward strand.
GCAGCACGCGCGACACGCCGACGCTCGAGCCCTCGCACGCCGGCTTCACGATCACCGGCAGGCCGAGCTTGGCCGCCGCCGCGTGCACGTCCGGCGTCTTGCCGCCGCGCTTGCGCAGCGCGACGAAGCGCGGCGTCGGCAGGCCCTCGGCGATCCACACCTGCTTGGTGCGCACCTTGTCCATCGACAGCGCGGAGCCGAGCACGCCCGAGCCCGTGTACGGCACGTGCAGCGACTCGAGCGCGCCCTGCAGCACGCCGTCCTCTCCGCCGCCGCGCTGGCCGTGGAGAATGTTGAACACGCGCGCGTAATGCCCCGCGCGCAGTGCGTCGAGCAGCGCCGGTATGCCGTCGACCGCGTGCGCGTCGACGCCCTTCGCGCGCAGCGCGGCGAGCACGTTGCGGCCGGAGTCGAGCGATACCTCGCGCTCGGCCGACTCGCCACCCATGACGACCGCGACGCGGCCGAACGCCTTCGCGTCGGTGACGCGCATGCCGCGCGGCTGGGTGCGGGATTCGGGATTGGAGGAAGCGCCCATCATGCGACCTTCGATTTCAGGTGGCCCGCGGCAGCCATTTCGCTCGCGATGGCGCCGATGTCGCCGGCGCCGAGCAGCAGGAGCAGATCGCCGTCGCGCAGCAGCGGCGGCAGCGCGGACGCGAGGTCGCGCGGATGCGCCACCAGGACCGGATCCACCTTGCCGCGCGCGCGCACCGCGCGCGCGAGCGTGCGGCCATCGGCGTTCGCGATCGGCGCCTCGCCCGCGGGGTAGACGTCCGTAAGCACGAGCACGTCGACTTCGGCGAGGACGCCCGCGAAGTCGTCGAGCAGGTCGCGCGTGCGCGAATACCGGTGCGGCTGGAATGCCACGACGAGGCGGCGGTGCGGCCAGCCCGCTCGCGCCGCGGCGAACACCGCGGCGAGCTCGCGCGGATGGTGGCCGTAGTCGTCGACGAGCAGCGCATGGCCTCGATCGAGTTCGAGTTCGCCGCGCAGCTGGAAGCGGCGCCCGACGCCCTGGAACTGCGTGAGCGCGCGCTGCATCGCTTCCGGCGGCACGCCGAGCTGCCAGCCGACCGCGCACGCGGCGAGCGCGTTGAGCACGTTGTGCCGCCCCGGCAGGTTGAGGTGCACCGGAAGGCTCGGCCCGCCGTCGGGCAGGTGCAGCGTGAACGCGGTCGTGCTGCCGTCCTGGCGCACGTTCGAAGCGCGGACGTCGGCGTCGGCATCGATCGCGTAGGTCAGCACGCGTCGGTTCGATCCGCCGGCCAGCGCGGCGACCTCGGGATCGTCGACGCACAGCACGGCGAGGCCGTAGAACGGCAGGCGATGCAGGAAATCAGCGAACGCCTTCTTCACGCGTTCGAAATCGCCGTCGTAGTTCTCGAGATGATCGGCGTCGATGTTGGTGACGATCGCGATCACCGGCGAGAGCAGCAGGAACGAGCCGTCCGACTCGTCCGCTTCGGCGACGAGGTACTCGCCGGTGCCGAGGCGCGCATTGGCGCCCGCGGCGACGAGCTGGCCGCCGATGACGAAGGTCGGGTCGAGCCCGGCCTCGGCGAGCACGCTCGCGGTAAGGCTCGTGGTAGTCGTCTTGCCGTGCGTGCCGGCGACCGCGATGCCGCGCCGGAAGCGCATCAGTTCGCCGAGCATCTCCGCGCGCGGTACGACCGGGATGCGCCGCTCGCGCGCGGCGACGAGTTCGGGATTGTCCGCCTTGATCGCACTCGACACCACGAGTACGTCGGCGTCGGCGACGTGCGCGGCGTCGTGGCCGCGGTCGATGCGCACGCCGAGCGACGCGAGCCGGCGCGTCGTCGCGTTGTCCGCCTTGTCGGAACCGGAGACCTCGTAGCCGAGGTTGCAGAGCACTTCGGCGATGCCGCTCATGCCGACCCCGCCGATGCCGACGAAGTGCACGCGCCGCAGCTGCTGGAACAGGTCCGCCTGCATGCCGTCGACGGGCCGCCTGGAGCGTGCCACGGTCATGTGCCGACCTCCACGCAGACGTCGGCGATGCGCCGTGCGGCGTCGGGCTTCGCCAGCGAGCGCGCCGCGTTCGCCATGCGCAGCAGGCGCGCGCGGTCGTTGAGTTCCTCGAACGCCGTGCCGAGGCGCTTGACGAACTCGTCCCCCTCGGCGACGAGTCGAGCCGCGCCGGCGGCCACCATCGCCTCCGCGTTCTTGGTCTGGTGATCGTCGACCGCGTGCGGGAACGGCACGAGAATGGACGGCACGCCCGCCGCGGCGAGCTCGGCGAGCGTCAGCGCGCCCGCGCGGCAGATCACGAGGTCGGCCCACGCGTACGCGGCCGCCATGTCGTCCTCGAACGGCACGACGTCGGCGTCGATGCCTGCATTCATGTAGGCCGCGCGCGCCTTGTCGAAGTGCTTCGAGCCGCACTGGTGGCGCACCGATACCGCCATGCGCGAGCCGCGCCGGCGCAGCACTTCGGGCAGTGCCGCGTTGAGGCTCTGCGCGCCCTGGCTGCCGCCGAGCACGAGCAGGTGCAGCGGACCGTCGCGCCCGGCACAGCGCTGCGCGGGCGCGGGCAACGCCGCGATCGACGCGCGCACCGGGTTGCCGACCCACTCGCCGCGAGCGAACACGTCGGGGAATCCCGTCAGCACGCGCCGTGCCCTGCGCGCGAGCAGGCGGTTCGTGATGCCGGCGATGCTGTTCTGTTCGTGCACGACGAGCGGGACGCCGGCGAGCAGCGCGGCGATGCCGCCGGGCGCGGCCGCATAGCCGCCGAGCGAGATCGCGCAACGCGGACGCTGCCGCGCGAGCAGCGCACGGGCTCCCGCGATCGCGCCGACGAGGCGGAACGGCATCGCGAGCGCGGTCGCGACGCCCTTGCCGCGCAGGCCGCCGATCGGCAACGTTTCCAGATGCAGGCGGTGGCGCGGAACGAGTTGCGTCTCGAGGCCGCCGTCCGCGCCGAGCCAGACCACCGGGATCTTGCGCGCGACGAGTTCATCCGCGACCGCGAGCCCCGGAAAGATGTGCCCGCCGGTTCCGCCGGCCATGACCAGCACCGGTCCGTTCGGGTCGGCGATCGCGCTCACGGGCGCACCTCCAGCAGCTGGCGCTCGCTGATCACCTGCAGCATCGCGTTTTCGGCGCGCGACACTTCGTAGCTGACCCGCGCGAGCAGGCCGATCGCGGCGCACGTCATCATCACGCTCGAACCGCCCGAGCTCACGAGCGGCAGGGTCAGTCCCTTCGTCGGCAGCACGCCGAGGTTCACGCCGATCGAGACGAGCGCCTGCAGCGCGAGCATCAGCGATACGCCGAAGGCGCAATAGCCGGCGAAATGCCGGTTCTGTTCGACCGCGCGCAGGCCGATCGCGAAACCGCGACCGACGAGCCAACCGAACAGCACGAGCACGAGCACGATGCCGGCGAGGCCGAGTTCCTCGGCGAGCACGGCGAGGATGAAGTCGGTGTGGGCCTCGGGCAGGTAGAACAGCTTCTGCACCGACGCACCGAGGCCGACTCCGGTCCACTCGCCGCGCCCGATCGCGATGAGCGCCTGGGTCAACTGGAAACCGTCCTTGAACGGATCGGCCCAGGGATCGAGGAACGAGGTCAGGCGCTTGACGCGATAGTCCTGGCTCAGGGCGGCGACCGCGAGCACGGGCAGCGCGAGCGAACCGAGCAGGGCGAGGTTGCGCAGCGGCGCGCCGCCGAGCCAGACCATGCCGAGCGTGACCGCCATGAGCAGGGTCGCGGAACCGAAGTCGGGCTGCGCGAGCAGCAGGGCCGCGAAGATCGCAGCGGTCGCGAGCGGCTTGACCACCCCGAGCAGCTTGCCCTGGAGGTTGTCGCGATGCCGCACGAGATAGCTGGCCATGTACACGACGAGCAGGATCTTCACGGCCTCGACCGACTGGAAGCCGATAAAGCCGAGCCGCACCCAGCGGCGGGCGCCGTTGACGCGCACGCCGATGAACGGCACGAAGACGAGCAGCAGCAGGAAGGCGCCGCACAAGAGCAAGGTCAACGCGTTGCGCTCGAGCCAGGCCAGCTCGATGCGCGACATCACGAGCGCGGCGACGAGGCCGATTGCGAGGAACGCCATGTGCCGATACAGGTAGTAGAACGCGCCGACGTGCTGCCCGTCGGCGATCGCGATCGAACTCGACGCGACCATCACGAGGCCAAGGCTCGCGAGCAGCATCGCGGCGACGACGAGGCCGAGGTCGTAGCGCCCCTTGACGTCGCCGAAGCGCGTCGCCTGCTGGTCGTCGTTGCTGAAGTCGAACAGCAGCATCAGCGCCCCCCATCCACGAATCCGGCTGCCGCAAGCAGCCGGCGATCGACCCTCGCCCGCGCAGCGGGAGAGGGGGGGACCATTTGCAAAGCAAATGGTGGGGTGAGGGCCAATCGACGAAGACCTGCCACGGCTGCCGCAGGCAGCCGGCTACCGTCCCTTGCCCGCGCAGCGGGAGACGGGGAGACCCGTTGCGAAGCACACGGTGGGGTGAGGGACCTCCGCAGCACGGTCATCAGCGCACCTTCAAGGTCGCGAGACCGATCAGCACGAGCACGACGCTGATGATCCAGAAGCGCACGATCACGCGCGGCTCCGGCCAGCCCTTGAGCTCGAAGTGATGATGGATCGGCGCCATGCGGAAGATCCGCTTGCCGGTCAGCTTGAAGCTCGCGACCTGCAGCATCACCGACGCCGTCTCCATCACGAACACGCCACCCATGATCAGGAGCACGATTTCCTGTCGCACGATCACCGCGACGCAGCCGAGCGCGGCGCCGATCGCGAGCGCGCCGACGTCACCCATGAACACCTGCGCCGGATACGTGTTGAACCAGAGGAACCCCAGTCCGGCGCCGGCGAGCGCGCTGCAGAAGATCGCGAGCTCGCCTGCACCCGGAATCGCCGGGATGCCGAGGTACTCGGAGAACACCTTGTTACCCGCAAGGTAGGCGAACACGCCGAGCGCGGTCGAGACGAGCACGCTCGGCATGATCGCGAGGCCGTCGAGGCCGTCGGTGAGGTTCACCGCGTTGGAGAAGCCGACCACGATGAAGTACGCGAGACCGACGAACACGACCGCGCCGAACAGGCCCCACCACGCGAACGGCGCCTGCGCCGCGACGTCGGCCAGATGACCCAGCGGCAGCTGCGCCTGTTTGATCAGCGGCAGGTAGAACGTCGTCGCCGCGGGCGTGTCGGCACTGAAGTAGAGGTAGAGCGCGACGGCCAGGCCGAACACGGACTGCCAGAAGTACTTCCAGCGCGCGGCGAGGCCACGGCTGTCCTTCAGCACGAGTTTCTTGTAGTCGTCGTAGAAGCCGATCGCACCGAACGCGATCGTCACGCCGAGCACGAGCCATACATATCGGTTGCGCAGGTCGGCCCAGAGCAGGGTCGACACCGTGATCGAGGCGATGATCAGCGCGCCGCCCATCGTCGGCGTCCCCGCCTTGGACAGGTGCGACTGCGGCCCGTCGACGCGGATCACCTGGCCCGCCTTGATCTCGGCGAGCTTGCGGATGATCCAGGGCCCCGCGAGCAGCGACACCGCGAGCGCCGTGAGCGTGCCCATGATCGTGCGGAACGTCAGGTACTGGAACAGGTGGAACGCGCTGATCCATCCCTTCAGCAGCTCGGCGAGTTCAAGCAACATGGCGTTCGCCTCCGTTGCCGCCTTCGTCGCCGGCGAGCGCGTCCACGACGCGGTCCATCGCCGACGATCGCGAACCCTTGACGAGAAACACGACGCCGGCGCGCATGTCCGCGCGCAGCGCATCGACCAGTTGCGACTGGTCCGCGTAGTGCTCCGCGCCCGTGCCGAACGCATCGACCGCGGCACGGCTCAGGCGCCCGACGGCGCGCAGGCGCTCGATGCCGCTGCGCCGGGCGAGCGCCCCGATCTCGGCGTGCAGGCGTTCGGTTTCGGCTCCGAGCTCGGCCATGTCGCCCATCACGAGGATCCGCTCGCCGGGCTCCGCCGCGAGCGTCGCGATCGCGGCGGCGAACGAACCGGGGTTGGCGTTGTAGCTGTCGTCGATGATCACCCCGCCGCCCGCGAGCGTGCGTCGTGCGAGGCGGCCGGCGACCGTCGGAGCGGACTCGACGCCGACCTTGATCGTCGCCAGCGGCACGCCGAGCGCGATCGCGATCGTCGCGGCCGCGAGCACGTTCATCACGTTGTGACGCCCGTGCAGCGGCGAGGCGATGTCGATCGACCCGCCCGGAGCGAGCAGCCGGAATCCGCGGCCGCCCGCGGGCTCGACCTCGAGGTTGGCGCCGACGTCGGCTCGCCGCAACAGCCCGAATCGCAACACGCGCCGGTTGCCCGCGAGCACGCCGAAGTAGTCGGCGAACGCGTCGTCGGCGTTGATGACCGCGACGCCGTCGTCGGGAAGCGCGCGGTAGATCGCGCCTTTCGTCTCGGCGACGCCCTGCAGCGAGCCCATGCGCTCGAGGTGCGCGGCCGCCACGTTGTTGACGAGCGCGACGTCCGGCCGGGCGATGCGCGCGAGGTAGGCGATGTCGCCCGGCTTGCCCGCGCCCATCTCGAGCACCGCGTATTCGGTGTCGGCGGGCATGGCGAGCAGGGTCGACGGCAAGCCGATCTCGTTGTTGAAGTTGCCGGCGCTGACGTGCGTGCGACCGTGGCGCGCGAGGATCGACGCGACCAGGGTCTTCACGGTGGTCTTGCCGTTCGAGCCCGTGATGCCGACCACGCGCGCGTCGCTGCGCGCGCGCACCGCGCGCGCGAGCTCGCCGAGCGCGGCGAGCGTGTCGACGACGACCACCTGCGGCAGCGCGACCGCGAGTTCGCGTTCGACCAGCAGCGCAGACGCGCCGCGCTCGCGCGCGGCTTCGGCGAACGCGTGCCCGTCGTGGCGTTCGCCGGCGAGCGCGACGAACAACGTGCCCGCTCCCAGCGTGCGCGAGTCGGTCGAGACCGCATCGACGACGACGTCGTCGCCGTGCAGCCGCCCACCGGTCCATCGCGCGATATCGGCGAGTCGTAGGTTCAGCATGCGCGCGCCTCCAGTGCGCCGCGCGCGACCGCGAGGTCGTCGAACGGCCGCTTCCCGCCGGCGCCTTCCTGGTACGGCTCGTGGCCCTTGCCCGCGATGAGCACGACGTCGCCCGCCTGCGCCATGCCGATCGCGAGCGCGATCGCGGCCGCGCGATCGCGTTCGATCGCGGCGAGCGACGGGCGCGCGAGCCCCGCGACGATCTGCGCGACGATCGCGTCGCCATCCTCGCCGCGCGGATTGTCGTCGGTAACGACGATGCGGTCGGCGAACGTCTCGGCGATCGCGCCCATCTGCGGGCGCTTGCCGGCGTCGCGTTCGCCGCCGCAGCCGAACACGCAGACGAGGCGCCCGCTGCAGTGCGCGCGCAGGCTGGCCAACGCCTGCTCGAGCGCGTCGGGCGTGTGCGCATAGTCGACCACGACGAGCGGCCGGGTCGCGTCGCCGCCGAGGCGGTTCATGCGTCCCGCCACCGGTTCGAGCGCCGCGAGCGCATCGCGGATCTGAGCGAACGTGAAGCCGAGCCGCCCGAGGCAGGCGGCGACCGCGAGCAGGTTGGACACGTTGAAGCGGCCGAGCAGGCGCGAGGCGACACGGCCTTCGCCCCACGGCGTGGCCAGCCGGAAGCGCAGGCCGCCGGCGTCGGATTCGACGTCGTGGGCGACGACGTCGGCATCGCTGCGACCGATCCCGTAACGCACGAGCGCGACGCCCTTGCCGACGACCCTCGCGAGCACGCGACCGAAGGCGTCGTCGACGTTGACGATCGCGGCGGCGAGCCCCGGCCACGAGAACAGGCGTTGCTTCGCGGCGCCGTAGGCCTGCATCGTGCCGTGGTAGTCGAGATGGTCGCGCGTGAGGTTGGTGAATACCGCGAGTTCGAAACCGACCGCGTTGACGCGCCCCTGGTCGAGCGCGTGCGACGAGACTTCCATCGCGACGTGGGTCGCGCCCGCATCGCGGAACCCGGCGAGCAGGCCGTGAACGGCGATCGCATCCGGCGTCGTGCGATCGCCTTCGCGTATCCCGCCGTGCATGCCGGCGCCGAGCGTGCCGATCGTCGCCACCGCTCGGCCGGCGTGGTGCAACGCCTGCGCGAGCAACTGCACGGTCGAGGTCTTGCCGTTCGTGCCGGTCACGCCGACGATGTGCAGCGCACGCGACGGTTCGTGGAAGAAGCGCGACGCGATCGCGCCGAGGCGATCGCGCAAGCCGTCCAGCCACACGACCGGAACGGTCGTGGTGGCAGAGCGCGCGCCGGACGCGGGCGCCTCGATGCCTGCCGTGTCGGCCAGGATCACCGCTGCGCCACGCGCCGACGCCGCCGGGGCAAACGTGATGCCGTGCGCATGCGCGCCGGCGAGCGCGACGAATGCGTCGTCCTTCGCTACGCGCCGCGAATCGAGCGCGAGGCCGCGCACGACGATGTCGCCGGCTGCGCCGGCGTCGCCGTGTCCCTGCAGCAGGTCGCGCACGCTCATCGAATACCGCTCGTTCATTCGGGTACACCCTCCGCATAGTCCGGCTCTGCCTGCGCGCCGTCGGGCGCCTGCCGGTTCGTGCGTACGGTGTGCCCGGAATCGGGCGCCGCGGTGTACCAGTTCTGCACGTCGTCGGGCGGGACGTCGAGCAGGCGCAATGCGCCGTCCATGACCTTGCTGAAGACCGGCGCCGATACGAGGGCGCCGTAGTACGCGCCCTGCGGGTCGCGGATCACGACGACGCCGACCAGGCGCGGCGCGCTCGCGGGCACCATGCCGGCGAACAGCGAGATGTATTTCTTCTGGTAGCCGCCGCCCGCCGCCGTGCGCGAGGTGCCGGTCTTGCCGGCGACGCGGTAGTTCGCGATCGCCGCCTTGACGCCGCCGCCGGGCGGATGGATCACGGTTTCGAGCATCCCGCGCAGCGTCGCCGCGATCTGCGGATCGATGACCGCGCGATCCTGCGCCTGGCCGCCCTTGACGAACGTCGGCGCGCGCAGGCGGCCGTCGTTGGCGAGCGCCGCGTACGCCTGGGCGAGCTGCAACGGCGTCACGCTGAGGCCGTAACCGTAGGCGATCGTCGCCTGCTCGACCGGCCCCCAGTTCCGCGCGATCGGGAGGTTGCCGGGCGACTCGCCCGGGAAGCCGCAGCCGGTCACTTCGCCGAAGCCGAAGCGATGGAACACGTCGTACATCTCGTCGCGACCGAGCGTCGCGGCGATCTTCGCCGCGCCCACGTTGCTCGAGTAGGTGATCACGCCGGTGACGTCGATGAGGCCCTTGTTGTGCACGTCGCTGATCGTGTGCCCGTACAGCGTGTAGGTTCCGGGCGAGGTGTCGATCGGGGTGTGCGGCTTCCACTTGCCGGTTTCGAGCGCAGTCGCGATCGTGAACGCCTTCATCGTCGAACCCGGCTCGACCACGTCGGTCGCCGCACGATTGCGCCGGTAGGCAGGGTCGATGTTGCCGCGCGCATTCGGGTTGAACGACGGCTGGTTCACCATCGCGAGGATCTCGCCGGTGGGCACGTCGAGGATCACCATCGAGCCCGAGCTCGCGTGGTGTTCGACGAGCGCCGCCTTGAGCTCGCGGTAGGCGAGGTACTGGATGCGCCGATCGATCGAAACCGTGAGGTCCTTGCCCGGTCGCGCCTCGCGCACGAGCTCGACGTTCTCGACCTCGTGGCCGAGGCGGTCGCGGATCACGCGCTTGATGCCCTTCTCGCCCGCGAGCCACTGGTCGAACGCGAGCTCGAGGCCTTCCTGGCCGGCGTCGTCGATGTTGGTAAAGCCGAGCACGTGCGCGATGACCTCGCCGCTCGGGTAGTAGCGGCGGAACTCGCGCTGGCTCGACACGCCGGGGATGCCGAGGTCGAGCACGGCCTGTGCGTCGTCGGGATTGAGATGGCGCTTGACGTAGTAGAACTCCTTGTCGGAGCGCTCGACGAGCCGCTGCTTGAGCGACTCCTCGTCGAGCCCGGTCGCGCGCGCGAGCTCGCCGATGCGATCGGCGTGCGCGAGCAGCTCGATCGGATTGGCCCAGATCGATTCGACCGGCGTCGATACCGCGAGCGGTTCGCCGTTGCGATCGAAGATCGTGCCGCGCGAGACCGGGATGTCGATGTCGCGCAGGTAACGCGCGTCGCCCTGCTCCTGGTAGAAATCCTTGCGCACGACCTGCAGATCCACCGCGCGCACGACCAGCGCGCTCGAGGCGAGGCCGAGCACGGCGACCACGGCGTACAGCCGAGTGCGCGGGTTGGCCGGACGCGCGCGCGCATTCATCGCTTGATCACCAGGGTCTGCGCGGCGGTCGGCGGCAGCATGCCGAGGCGGCCCCGCGCGATCTGGTCGATGCGGTTGTTCTCCGCCCAGGTCGCCTGCTCGAGCTGAAGGCGGCCGAACTCGAACTCGAGGTTGTCGCGCTCGTTGCCGAGGCGGCTCAGTTCGACGAAGGCGAGGCGGCTCTGCTGGCGCGCGTAGACGACGCCGATCGCCGTGGCGATCGTCGCGAGCAGGAGCACGGCGAGTGCGGCGATGCGCAGGCTCATGTCGTCCCCGCGGCGTCGGCACGCTTCTCGGCGACGCGCAGCACGGCACTGCGCGCACGCGGGTTCGCCGCGAGTTCGGCGTCGGTCGCGAACCGTGCCTTGCCGACCGCGACGAGCGCGGGCGGCGCGACCTCGGGCAGCGGCAACCCGCGTCGAACGGGACGCGCGACCTCGCCGCGGATGAACTGCTTGACGACGCGATCCTCGAGCGAGTGGAAACTGATCACGGCGAGCCGGCCGCCCGGCTTGAGGCAGCGCAGCGCGGCGTCGAGGCCGCGCTCGAGCGCACCGAATTCGTCGTTGACGTGGATGCGCAGCGCCTGGAACGTGCGGGTCGCCGGATGCTTGTTGCGCTCGCGATGCCCGATCGTCCTGGCGACGAGGTCGGCGAGGTCGCGCGTCGTCGCCAGCGGCCGCTCGCGTTCGCGCTCCACGATGGCTCGCGCGATGCGTCGACTCATGCGTTCCTCACCATGACGCCACAGCACATCGGCGATCTCCTTCTCGTCCGCCGTCGCCAGCCACTGCGCCGCGCTGATCCCGTGGGTCGGGTCCATGCGCATGTCGAGTGGTCCTTCACTCTGGAAACTGAAACCGCGCGCCGGATCGTCGAGCTGCGGCGACGACACGCCGAGGTCGAGCAGCACGCCGTCGAGACCCGCCGCCGCCTCCGGCCACGCGGCCATGTCGGCGAAGTTCGCGTGGCGGATCCCGACGCGCGGGTCCTGCGCGAACTCGCTCTTCGCCGCAGCGATCGCCTCCGGATCGCGATCCATCAGCAACAAGCGCCCTTCCGGTCCCAACCGCTTCAGGATTTCGCGCGCATGCCCGCCGCGCCCGAACGTCCCATCCAGCCAGACTCCCTTCCCGCTCACGCGAAGGCCTTCCAGGACCTCCGCCAGCATCACCGGCGCGTGCCGGAGCTGCGGCGCGCTCATCGATGGGCCCCGCTCACAGCTTCAGCTCGAGCATGTCCTCCGTGATCTGCTCCTCGCCGATCGTTTCGCGGATCTTCGCGAGGTGCGCCTGTTCGCTCCACAGTTCGAACTTGTTGCCCATGCCGAGCAGCACCGCGCGCTTTTCGATGCCGCTCGCACCGCGTTGGCTGGCCGGCAGCGAGATGCGTCCGTTCGCATCGGGCTCGACGTGCGAAGCGGCGCCGACGAGCTTCATCTGCAGGTTGCGATGCACCGCCTTCACCGACGGCAGCGCATTCACCTCGTCGCGAACGCGCTCCCATTCCTGTTGCGGGAAGATCCACAGGCACCCATGCTCGAACGGGTTGTAGGTCACGACGAGCCGGTTGCCGGACTTCGCGACGAGGTCGCGATGAGCCGCGGGTATGGCAACCCGGCCCTTGTCATCCAGCGTGACGGCGGTCTCGCCCTGAAACATGACCCACTTCCCACCACGAAAAACCACTTGAACCCACATTAGGCGGCAGGGCGCGGACTGTCAAGGAATTTCCGGAAAAAAATGCTGTTCAGGCAAGGATTTGTCTCGCATCGGTCGACCAGGTTCGCGATGAAGTTGATGTCGAATGTGAGGTGTTGCAGACAACTCATTGATGCGAGATTGGTCTCGCTTCAGACGCAGGATCACGCGTACTACAGCCCCGCGGACAATGACGTCGCGCGACGCGCCACGTGTCCCGGGGGCGATGCCGCCTCCCCCGACGCTCGGAATGCGTTACGACCCAGCGTCGCGAGGCAAACGCGAACGCGCGTGCATCCGCGCACGGGGTCGCCCGTGCGCGGATGACGCGAAGAGGTGAAGTCGGCCGATAAGCCGGGTTCTGTCGTGGACAGCCATTCCTCTAGGCCGTGCGTCACCGCACGGCTCGAGCAACCAACCCGGGGACGACGCGGGCCACGTCATGGTCCCCCTATTCGGTCTTGCTCCAGGTGGGGTTTGCCGTGCCGGTCCGTTGCCGGACTCGCGGTGCGCTCTTACCGCACCGTTTCACCCTTGC
>NZ_DATDMY010000213.1:0-37294 GCF_036518555.1 Dokdonella sp.
CTGTCTCGCCTCAAGTTTGCCACAGGGCTGGACAGCTGTTGAAAAACCGTTAATCATCGTATTTAATGTAACGGCGCATCTTTCGCTCGTAAGAGCGCGTGGGAAGGGGAAAAAGTGTGGGCCTGTTCACACCTAAAGCGCCGCCACTGATCGGCGTCGACATCAGCTCCACCGCCGTGAAGCTCCTTCAGCTGGGGCAATCGGGTGGCCGTTACCGCGTCGAACACTACGCGGTCGAACCGCTGCCGCCGAACGCGGTCGTCGAAAAGAACATCGTCGAGGTCGAAGCCGTGGGCGAAGCGATTCGCCGCGCCCTCAACCGCTCCGGCGCACGCACGAAGTTCGCGGCCGCGGCGGTCGCCGGTTCCGCGGTGATCACGAAGGTGATCCCGATGCCGGGCGACCTGTCCGACGAAGACATGGAAGCGCAGATCCAGGTCGAGGCCAACCAGTACATTCCCTACCCGATCGAGGAAGTGAGCCTCGACTTCGAGGTGCTCGGTCCGATCAAGGACAACCCGGACATGGTCAATGTCCTGCTCGCCGCGTCGCGCACGGAGAACGTCGACCTGCGCGTCGCCGCGCTCGATCTGGGCGGTCTCGGCGCGAAGGTCATGGACGTCGAAGCGTTCGCGATGGAGAACGCGTTCAAGCTCATCGCGGACCAGCTGTCCGTGCCGAAGGACGCGGTCGTCGCGGTCGTGGACGTCGGCGCGACGATGACGACGCTGATCGTGCTGAAGAACCAGCGCACGATCTACTCGCGCGAACAGGTGTTCGGCGGCAAGCAGCTCACCGACGAGGTCATGCGTCGTTATGGCCTCAGCTACGAGGAGGCCGGCCTCGCCAAGCGCCAGGGCGGCCTGCCCGAATCGTATGAATCGGAAGTGCTCGAGCCGTTCAAGGAAGCGATGGTGCAGCAGATCAGTCGCCTGCTGCAGTTCTTCTTCGCCGGCAGCGAATACAGCCGCGTCGACCAGGTCGTGCTCGCGGGCGGCTGCGCTTCGATTCCGGGAATCGCCGACATGGTCGAGGAGCACCTCGGCGTGCCGTGCATCGTCGCCAATCCGCTCGCCGACATGTCGCTGTCCGGTCGCGTCCAGGCGCAAACGCTCGCCCAGGATGCTCCGGCGCTGATGATTGCCTGCGGGCTCGCGCTCAGGAGCTTCGACTGATGGCCAACATCAACCTCCTGCCCTGGCGAGTCGAGCGGCGCAAGCAACGCGAGCGCGAGTTCTACATGATGCTCGGCGTCGCGGCGGCCGGCGCGGTCGCCGTGTTCCTCGCCGCGATGCTCTGGATGGGGCACCTCATCGACGACCAGGACTCGCGCAACGCGTACCTGCAGCAAGAGATCAAGAACCTCGACAAGAAGATCGAGGAGATCAAGGACCTCGACAAGCGGCGTTCGCAGCTGCTCACGCGCAAGGAAATCATCGAGCAGCTGCAGTCGAATCGCTCGCAGATGGTGCACCTGTTCGATGAGCTCGTGAAGACGATCCCCGACGGCGCGCGCCTGAGCATGATGAAGCAGGCGGGGGACACGCTGACGCTGGAAGGCACGGCGGAATCGAACTCGCGCGTCGCCACCTACATGCGCAACATCGACGGTTCGCCGTGGATGGGGCGCTCCGATCTCGGCAAGATCGAGAACAAGTCCGACAGCAAGGACGCCGACAAGAAGATGCCGTTCGCGTTCACGCTCGCGGTCAAGGTGCGCAAGCCCGAGGACAGGAAGGACGGGTCCGGCGAGGGCGAGCCCGCGCCGTCGCCCGCAGCGCCCGCCAAGGCCGGCCCGGCCACGCCGGCCACGCCGGCCGCCGACACGGCCGCCCAGGCAGCAACCAAACCGGCAGCGGAGGGCGACGCCAAGACGCCTCCTGCCATGGCTCCCGCGGCGGAAACGGGAGAAAAGAAATGAGCTTCTTCGACGATCTGCGCAACCTGGATCGCAACAACATCGGCGGCTGGTCGAAGTCGGTCAAGTTCTTCTTCGCCGCGATCATCGTCGCGCTGATACTCTTCCTCGGCTGGTACTTCAAGATCAGCGCCCAGCAAGCGGACCTCGAGAGCGCGCAAGCGCGCGAGCTCGCGCTGAAGAAGGAATTCGCGGACAAGCAGGGCAAGGTGGTCAACCTCGACGCCTACCGCAAGCAGCTCGTCGACATGGAAGAAATGCTGCAGACGATGCTGCGGCAGCTGCCCAGTCGCACCGAAATGCCCGACCTGCTGAACAACATCACGCAGGCGGCGCTCAGCGCGGGCATCGAGACCCAGCTGTTCCAGCCGGGCGCGGAGACGATGAAGGACTTCTACGCCGAAAAGCCGATCCAGATAAAGATGATCGGTACCTATCACCAGTTCGGTACGTTCATCAGCAATGTCGCCTCGCTGCCTCGCGTGGTGATCCTCACCATGCACGACGTCTCGCTGAAGCCCGCTGCGGCCGGTCCGGGTCAGAAGGTGGTCCCGGGCGGTCCCTTGTTGCTCGAAGGCATCGTCAAGACCTATCGCTATCTCGACGACGACGAACAGGCGGCCGCTCAGGCGGCTGCGAAGGCGAAGAATCCCAAGGCGCCTGCGAGGGCGCCGGCGAAGGCGAGCGGCGGGGAATAATGAGATGAACAAACACATCGCATTTCCATTCCGCGCCGGTGCTTTCCTGCTGATGGCAGCGACGCTGGTCGCCTGCACGCCGAGCGAGAGCCCGCAACAGTGGGTCGCCCGCGAAAAGGCGAAGAAGGGCGCGCCGCTCGCACCGCTGCCCGTCATCAAGACGTTCGAGGTCTTCCTCTACAAGGACCAGGACCTGCGCGATCCGTTCGGGCTCAGTGCGGAAGAGCAGGACAACGAGAACGCGTCCGGGCCGCATCCGGACCAGAACCGGCCGCGCGAGCCGCTGGAATCGTTCCCGCTCGACGGCCTCAAGATGTCCGGAACGCTCGGCACGGCCAAATCCATGGAAGGCCTCGTCCGCGATCCGGATGGCGTGGTCCATCGCGTCCACGTCGGCAACTACCTCGGCCAGAACTACGGCCGGGTCATTTCGATCAGCGAGGATCGCATCGACCTCGTCGAACTCGTGACGAACGGCGCCGGCGGCTGGATGGAGCGGCAGGCAACGATTGCCCTAGGCGATACCAAGCAATGACCGATTCATTGGGGACAAAACTCATGACCACGACATTCGCTGCAACCTCGGAGCGCAGGTCCGCTTTCCGCACGGTGCGGTCCCGCCTGCTCGGAATCCTGGCCTTGTTCGCGTTCTTGTTCGGTGCCGCCGCGCATGCCGAAAGCGTGCTCGAGGACATCTCGTACACCGCGATGCCCGGCGGGAAGGTCGAGGTCACGCTGAAGTTCGCCGGGTCCGCGATCGCGCCGCAGGTGTTCTCGACCGAGAACCCGCCGAGCATCGCGCTCGACTTCGCCGACACGCGCAACGCGTTCAGCAAGCGCCGCATCGACATCGGCGCCGGCGCGACGACGGCCGTGTCGGCGATCGAAGCCGCGGGTCGTACCCGCGTCGTCGTCGACCTGTTCCGACCGGCCGGCTACGACACTCGCGTCAACGGGAATACCGTCGTGCTCGTCGTCAACAGTGGCGTGAT
The DNA here is from genome assembly GCF_036518555.1 of Dokdonella sp. Lineage (GTDB taxonomy): Bacteria > Pseudomonadota > Gammaproteobacteria > Xanthomonadales > Rhodanobacteraceae > Dokdonella_A. Next base: position 3,609 of record NZ_DATDMY010000213.1, read on the forward strand.
GGGGTCATCCGCAGTCGCGGCGGCGGCGGCGAAGTCCGATCCGACCAAGGCGACGGCCGGCTCGGCAGACGTCGAGGTCTCGAATATCGACTTCCGTCGCGGCAAGAACGGCGAGGGCCGCGTCATCGTCAGCTTCAGCGGCCCGGGTGCTTCGGCGAACCTGCGCCGCGAAGGCGGCAACATCGTTCTCGATCTGCTCAACGTGAAGCTGCCGCCGAGCCAGGCGCAGCACCTTGACGTGCTCGACTTCGCCACCCCGGTCCAGTCGATCGACACGCGCGCGAAGGGCAATGGCGCGCGCATGGAGATTTCCGCCAAGCAACCCTACGAGCAGCTCGCCTACCAGAGCGGCAACGAGTACGTCGTCGAGATCGCTCCCAAGAAGGACGATGCCAAGCTCAAGGGCAAGAACGCCGAGCCGGAATACAGCGGCAGCCGCGTCACGTTCAACTTCCAGGACATCCCGACACGTTCGGTGCTGCAGCTCATCGCCGACGTTTCCGACATCAACATCGTCGTCGCGGACAGCGTGCAGGGCAATGTCACGCTTCGACTCATCAATGTGCCGTGGGACCAGGCGCTCGATATCGTGCTGCAGGCGAAAGGCCTCGACAAGCGCCGTCGCGGTAACGTGATCTGGGTCGCGCCGCAGAAGGAAATCGCCGAGCGCGAAGAGGCGATCGCCGATGCGCGCCTCAAGATGGAAGACAAGGAGTCGCTCGTCAGCGACTACATCCCGATCAGCTACGGCAAGGCGAAGGACATCGCCGACCTTCTGACGTCGGATGCCAAGTCGGGCCAGGCCGCGGGAGCGGGCGGAGGTGGCGCGCAGAAGGGCTTCCTGTCCGCGCGCGGCAGCGTCACGTACGACGACCGCACCAACACCTTGCTGGTCAGCGACATCCCGTCGAAGATCCAGGAGATCCGCCAGCTGATCGCGGTGCTCGACCGCCCGGTGCAGCAGGTGCTGATCGAGTCGCGCATCGTCATCGCGACCGACAGCTTCGCGCGCGAACTCGGCGTGAAGTTCGGCATCACCGGCGCGAATGTCGACCGGAACGGCAACGTCCTGGCGGCTACCGGCAACTCGGCCGGCGCGGATTACATGATCGACCAGGCGTTCGCGGGCCGCATCAGCCCGAACGGCAGCCCGTACCCGATTTTCCCGCCAGGGTTGGACGGCGGTCGCGTTACGGCGACGAACAACAATCTGAGCAACCGCTACAACGTCAACATGCCTGCGGCGAATCCGGCCGGCAGTTTCGGTCTCGCGATCCTCGGCGCGGACTATCTGCTCGACCTCGAACTGTCCGCAGCGCAGTCGGAAGGCCGCAGCGAAGTGATCTCGAGCCCGCGCGTGATCACCGCCAACCAGCGCGAAGCGGACATCAAGCAGGGCCAGGAGGTCGGCTACGTGACCTACCAAGCCTCCACCGGCGGCGGTCCGGGTAGCGGCACCGCGACGGTCCAGTTCAAGGAAGCCGTGCTCGAGCTCAAGGTGACGCCGACGATCACCGCGGACGACCGCGTCGTGCTCAACCTCAACGTCAAGAAGGACAATATCGCCGGCTACGTGCCCAACCCCGGCGGCGGCCAGGTTCCCACGCTCGACAAGCGCGAGATCAGCACCGAAGTGCTCGTCGACAACGGCCAGACGGTCGTGCTCGGCGGCGTCTACGAGGTCAGCAAGGCGGAGACGCTGCGCAAGGTGCCGATGCTCGGCGACATCCCGGTGCTCGGCAACCTGTTCAAGAACAAGGGGCGCAACGACAACAAGGCGGAGCTGCTGATCTTCGTCACGCCGCGCATCTTGAGCGACAATCTGAAATAGTGCGGCAGGTGTAACGAATCCGGCGCACGAATTCGCCGATCATGCGTGACTGCCACGAATTGCAGGACTGGAGACGGAATATGAAATTTTTCGGCAAGACCCTGGGGCTGATGCTCGCCAGCCTCACGCTGGCCAGTTGCGGTGGCGGCGGCGGCGATGGCGGCACGTTCACGCCGCAGAGCGGCTCGATCACGATCACCGCGACGACGACGTCGTTGCCGACCAATACGGGCGGCTGGGCCCCGAGTGACCACGCATCCAACCAGGCAGAGCTCACGATCACGACGCGCAACGCGGACGGTTCGCTGCTCGTCGGCCAAGACGTCAGCGTCAGCATTGCACCGGTGAGCGTTGCGGCGCTGTCGTTCCCGGTCAGCGACGACAACGACGACTTCGACAATCTATACCAGTCGTTCGTCATCAAGGGCACCAACGGTTCGACGAACGCATGGGTGAATGCGAGCACGACCGCAGGCACCGCGACGGTGACCGCCTCGATGATCGACCCGACCACTCGGCGCTCGATCAGCAAGTCGATCACGATTACGGTCACGAGCGGCGTCGGCACCAATCCGGCATCGGTCTCACTGGCTCCATCGCCCGCAGGCGTCTATCTCCCGGACTCGGGCGGCAACAGCGCATCGGTCATTGCCGCGGTCGTCCTCGACGGCGGTGGCCAGTTCGTCCCCAATCCGGTCAACGCCGACAACCTGCAGGCGGAGATCATTGGCAATGCCGGCGACGCAGTTTTGAGCACCAACTCCAACAGCGGTCCGGTGCAAGGTACGTCCGTCGCGACGCACACCGTCAACGGCAAAGCGACAATCTCGTTCCAGGCAGGCAATTCGACGCCCCAGGGCCCGGTGCAGATCAAGGCAACCGCGGACCGAGCGGACAACAACGTCAGTAACGGCATCCAAGATCCCGTTTCGTTCACCGTGTCCGTCGTCGTCTCGGACGGCAAGCTGTTCAGCATCACGATCACGTCGCCCGACGTGAACGCGATTCTCGCCAACACCGTTTCGGGCGACGTTTCAGCCGACATTCCGCCGCCGGATCCAGATGGCACCTACAGCCTCACCGTGAGCGCGCTCGGCACCGATCGCCAGGGCAACCCGGTGTTGCCGGGTACGCCGATCCGCTTCGGTTCGATCGACGAGCCGGTCGGCACGTTCGATGCGGGCGCGAGCGCCAATCGCTTCCTCATCGCAGGTGGCGACGGCAATCCGCAGGAAGGCGGCACGGGCTTCACGGCGCCGACCGGGCATTTCCGCACCGCGGGTGGCGGCGCAGGTCCGGGCGACGCGATCATCGTGTTCGGCAAGACGCAGCACGGTGCACCGCAGGGCAATGAGGACCTCGAGAGCGCGCTGACGGTCGCCCGCATCAACAGCGAGACGAGCCTCAATACGACCGCGCCGTTCAACAACAACAATACGACCGGCAGCAGCGTCGACTACGGCGCGGTGCTCGACTACATCGTCGGCCGCAGCAACCACGGCAACATAACCGCGGGCGCGCTGACGAACGAGATCGGTGTCGCCCATGCGACGCTCAACTACACGGTCGAGACGCTCGGCCACATCGTCGCGATGTGGGCGCAGGGCGACGGCACCGACCGCGTCACGGGCAGCTCGCGCCGCGTTACCGATGCCGTGCAGTTGCTGTACCCGGGTATCGCACCTGCGCAGCTCGTCGCCTTCCCGTCGCCGATCCCGGGCAACACGACGACGACGGTCACGGTCTGCCTCGCCGACGCGCTGAATTCGCCGATCCAAGGCGTGCACATCGGGTTCCAGATGAACCTCGGCGGCGGCACCGGCTCGGTCGACGGCAACGGCACGTCCGGCACGCTCGACAACACCACGGGTCCGGACGGCTGCGTCGACGCGGCGGTGGTCACGAGCGGCATGCCCGTCAGCACGTCGCCGGACGCCCCGTCGGGCAAGATCACGTTCTCGGTCGGCGGCGCCACCGCGGACGTGGACATCGTGGTGCAGCTCGCCTTCATCTCGAACGGTGGCGTCGGTCGCGTCTGCACGAACAGCACGCCGGGCGCACGCGCGACGATCAAGGCATTCACGACCACGGGTGATCCGGCCGCGGGCGTGCAGATCGCTGCGACCTGCAACGGCCTCACGGTCGACCCGTCGACCGCGACCACCGGCGCGAACGGCGCGGCGGTGTTCAACATCACGGGCACGCCGGATTCGAGCGGCACCTGCACGTTCACCGCGGAAGGTGTCGCCCCGCTGAGCATCCAGGTGACGATCCCGGGCGCGGACGACTTCAGCCCGCCGTGCGGACCGTAATCGCGACGCGTAGATGACTTCGAAAGGGCCGCAGCAATGCGGCCCTTTTTTTGTGTACGATCCGGACTCGCTCCGACGAATCCGCGGCGCAGCATCCCAGGGGGGACCGCGCATTGCAGCCCTACAGCGAGCTGTTCAAGGCCGGTGAACTCGTGTTCGCGGAAGGTGACGCGCCGACGTGCGCGTACCTGATCGAATCCGGTCGCATCGAGATCAGCACGACCCAGCTGGGCGAGCCGCGCGTGCTCGCCCAGCTCGGCCCCGGTATGCTTCTCGGCGAAATGGCCGTGCTCGATGACTCGACCCGCACGGCCACCGCGCGCGCGCTCAGCGACTGCCACCTGATCGCGATCGACCGCGCGCAGTTCGCCGAGCGGCTCGCCGCGGCGGACCCGGTCGTGCGCGCGTTGCTGATGAGCCAGCTCAGCCGTTACCGCTCGGCGCTTGCGCGCCTGACCGGCGAAGGCGACGTCGAGCCCGCGCTGCCGGTGCAACCGGACGAGGCGCATGCGCTCGACAAGATCCGCCTCGAAAGCGAACTGCGTGGCGCGCTCGAGCGCAAGGAACTCGAAGTGAGGCTGCAACCGATCGAGGAGATCGTCAGCGGACGCATCGCCGGCTACGAGGCCCTCGTGCGCTGGCAGCATCCCGAGCGCGGCGCCGTGTCACCGGCCGAATTCATCCGCCTCGCCGAGGAGACCTCGCTGATCGTGCCGATCGGCGATTACGTGCTCGCCCGCGTCTGCGACATGCTGGTCGAATTGCGCAAGCGCGGGCACAAGCCGCTGCCGTTCATCGCCGCGAACCTGTCCGGCCGACAGATCGACGATCCCGGCCTGGTCGCGCGCATCCTCGACCTCTTGCGCGCGCGCGACCTGCCGCCCGACCGGCTCAAGCTCGAGGTGACCGAAAGCCTCGTCATGGACCACGCGCGCATCGGCGACCTCATCGCCCACTGCCACTCGGTCGGCATGCCGGTCGCGCTCGACGATTTCGGCACCGGCTATTCGAACCTCGGTCCGTTGCTGACCCTCAACTTCGACCAGATCAAGCTCGACGGAAGCTTCATCAAGGCGCTCGACCGGCCGCGGGGCGTCGCGCTCGTCGGCGTCATCGTCGGCATGGCGCGGGCGCTCGACTGCGACCTCGTCGCCGAGGGCGTGGAAACCCGCGAGCAGCGGGAGATCCTCCATCGGCTCGGCTGCCGCTATGCCCAAGGCTGGCTCGTCGGCAAGCCGCTGTCCCTCGACGACGTGCTCGCCCACTAGCGTCGCCCGCAATGCTTCGCGCATGCCGGTGCAGGGATCCGTCAGCGTCCCGTCATGCTCCGCGAAAACTATTCGCGCGAGCCGCTGTCAGACTCGACATCGTCCCGTGTCATCATCGGGAACCCCGGATCTGTTGCCCATGGACATGCCCGAACCCACCACGGCCGCCGCCGCCTTCACCGCCCTGCGCAGCGAGCTCGCCGGTTGCATCATCGGCCAGGAGGCGCTGATCGACCGCCTGCTGATCGCGCTGCTCGCCGACGGGCATCTGCTCGTCGAAGGCGCTCCCGGCCTCGCCAAGACCACCGCGATCAAGGAACTCGCCGCGCGCATCGAGGCCGACTTCCACCGGGTCCAGTTCACCCCTGACCTGCTTCCGGCCGACCTCACCGGCACGGAGATCTACCGGCCGCAGACGACCAGCTTCGAGTTCCAGCGCGGTCCCATTTTCCACAACCTGATCCTGGCCGACGAGGTCAACCGCGCGCCGGCCAAGGTGCAATCCGCCCTGCTCGAGGCGATGGGGGAGCGGCAGGTCACGGTCGGGCGCGAAACCTATGCGTTGCCCGCGCTCTTCCTGGTCATGGCCACGCAGAACCCGATCGAGCAGGAGGGCACCTACCCGTTGCCCGAGGCGCAACTCGATCGCTTCCTCCTGCACGTGCGCGTCGACTACCCCAAGGCCGCCGCCGAAGCGGCGATCCTGCGGCTCGCGCGCGACCGCGCGCGCGAGGCGCTCGTCGCGGCCGCGCCGCCGCTGCGGCGCCTCACCCAGCAGCAGGTTTTCGCCGCGCGCCGCGACGTGCTCGCGCTGCACCTCGCGCCCCAGCTCGAGAACTACCTCGTGCAGCTCGTCCTCGCCACGCGCGAGCCCGCGGCGTACGGCGCCGAGCTCGCGCGCTACGTCGCCTATGGTGCGAGCCCGCGCGGCACGATCGCGCTCGATCGCTGCGCGCGCGCGCACGCGTGGCTGTCCGGACGCGACTACGTCACGCCGGAAGACGTGCACGCGATCGCGGCCGACGTGTTGCGCCACCGCGTACTGCTCAGCTACGAAGCGGAGGCGGAGGGCGTCAGCGCCGATCGCGTCGTGTCGATGCTGCTCGAACGCGTGCCTTTGCCCTGATCCGTCGCGCGCCGCGACTGCGTCGCGGCCCACCCACGCATGCAGCCCGCATCCGACCACCGTTCCGTCCGCGTCGCCCTCGAGGAGCTCATCGCGCTCGGCGCGCTCGCGCACGGCGACAGCCTCGTGCGCAGCCGACGCAGCCCGGCGCTGCGCAGCGGCACGAGCAGCTCGCGCTGGCGCGGGCGCGGCGTCGATTTCCGCGAGTCGCGCATCTACCAGCCGGGCGACGAGATCCGCCATATGGACTGGCGCGTCACCGCACGCAGCGGCAAGCCGCACACCAAGCTGTTCGAGGAGGAACGCGAGCAGGGACTGCTGCTCGCGATCGACCTCAACCCGGGCATGCGCTTCGGTACCCGCGTGCGCTTCAAGAGCGTGCAGGCGGCGCGTGCGGCGGCGCTGCTCGCGTGGATGGCATCCGCCGCGGGCGACCGCGTCGGCGCGCTCGGCTTCGGTGGCGGCGTCGTGGGCGAGGTGAAGCCCGCGGGCGGCCGGCGCGGCGTGCTGCAGGTCCTGCGCGCGCTGCGCGACTGGGATGCGGCGGCGGACCAGCACCTGCAGGCGCCGCTGTCGAGCGCACTCGCGCGCGTGCGTCGGCTGCTGCGGCCGGGCATGCGCCTGGTGCTGCTCACGGACGGCTTCAGCAGCGACGCCGAAGCGGCGACGCTGTTGCCGCAACTCGCGGGTCGGCACGAGATCACGATCGTCCTGCTGCGCGATGCACTCGAACTCGCTCCGCCACCGCCGGGACGCTACGCGATCCATCTCGGCAGCGCGCGACGCGTGCTCGACTTCGGCGACGCGCGCGTGCGCGGCAGCTGGAGCGAGCGCTTCTCGGCGTCGCGCGCGCGCCTGCTCGGGCAGGCACGACGGTTGGGCCTGCGCGTACTCGAACTCGACGGCCACGCCGAACTGCGCCGCGCGCTCGCGCCGCTGCTCGCGCGCAGCCGCCACTCGCCGGTGGTCGCATGAATCCGCAGTCGGGTCCCGAGCTGCGCGACATCCACCTGCCCGCGGCGCCGGGTTGGTGGCCGCCGGCGCCCGGATGGTGGCTGCTCGCGCTCGTCGTCCTGGTTGCGATCGCGTTCGTCCTGCGTGCTTGGTGGCGTTACGAACGCCGCCGGCGCTGGCGCTCGCGCGTGCGCGCGGAACTCCGGCGGATTGCCGAGGGGCACGCGCGCGAGCCTGATCCGCAGCAGCTCGCGATCGACCTGTCGAACCTGTTGCGGCGTGCGAGCCGGTTGCTCGCCCCCCAGGCAGCCGCATTGCACGGCGAAGCCTGGCTCGACTTCCTCGACGCGCAGTTGCCCACCCAGGATGCCCATGCGGGGCCGTTCCGTCGCGGCGCCGGACGCGCGTTGCTCGATGCGCCGTATCGGCGCGCCGACGACCCTGCCGCGACCGCGGTCGATGCGGGCGCGCTGATCGCGCTCGTGCGCACCTGGCTCGACCATGCGCTGCGCGCGAAGGCCGCCCATGCTTGAACTCGCGTGGCCATGGTTGCTCGTTCTGCTGCCACTCCCGCTGCTCGCGGCGCGCGTGTTGCCGCGCGCGCGAGGCCTGTTCGGCAGCGCACTGCACCTGCCGCACCTCGGCGTCGCGCTGCCGCAGCAAGCCGACGTGTCGCCCGTTCCACGCCTGCGCCGTGCGTTCGCGCTGCTTGCCTGGGCCATGCTCGTGTTCGCCGCGGCGCGGCCGCAGTGGCTCGGTCCGCCCGAGGACGTCGCGCGTTCCGGACGCGACCTGCTGCTCGCCGTCGACACGTCCGGCAGCATGAGCATCGAGGACATGCAGCTCGGCGGCTCGACCGTGCCACGCTTCGCGGCGATCCAGGCGATCGCGAGCGACTTCGTCGAGCGACGCCGCGGCGATCGCGTCGGCCTGATCCTGTTCGGCACCCGCGCCTATCTGCTCGTGCCGCTCACGTTCGACCTGCGCACCGTCGGCAAGCAATTGCTCGACTCGACCATCGGCCTCGCCGGGCGCGAGACGGCGATCGGCGACGCCGTCGGCCTCGCCGTCAAGCGCCTGCGCGCGCGTCCGCAGGGGCAACGCGTGCTCGTCCTGCTCACCGATGGCGTGAACACCGCGGGCGAACTCACCCCGGCCAAGGCGATCGATCTCGCCGAAGCGAACCAGGTGCGCATCTACACGATCGGCATCGGCGCCGAGCAGATGCGCGTGGACAGCCTGTTCGGCAGCCGCATGGTGAACCCCTCGGCCGACCTCGACGAGGCGATGCTCACGAAGATGGCCGAGCGCACCGGCGGCCACTACTACCGCGCGCGCAACAGCGAGGAGCTCGCCGACATCTACCGCACGATCGACAAGCTCGAGCCCGCGGTCGACGCCACGCAGAGCCTGCGCCCGATCGACGAGTGGTACTGGATGCCGCTCGCCGCGGCGTTCGCGGCCGCTGCGCTCGCGTTCGGCGTACCGGCCTGGCGCGTGCGCGCCTGGCGGGCAGGCGCACCCGCATGAGCCTGCCGGTCGACTTCCACTTCCTGCGGCCGGCCGCGCTGTTGCTGCTGCTCGCGTTGCCGCTGTGCTGGTACGCGTGGCGGCACGGGCGCACCGACGCCGGCGCCTGGCGCGGCGCCGTCGACGCGCACCTGCTGCCGCACCTGCTCGAACGCGTCGACGGCGGCAGCGGGCGCGGCGGCCTCGCGCTTGCCGCGGCGCTCTGGGTGCTCGGGGCGCTCGCGCTCGCGGGTCCCGCGTGGGAACGCGAGCCGATGCCGCTGTACCACAACCAGGCCGCGCGCGTGCTCGCGCTCGAACTCGCGCCCAGCATGGGCGCGCAGGACGTGAAGCCGAGCCGGCTCGAGCGCGCCCGCTACAAGCTCGACGACATCCTCACGCGCAGTCGCGACCATCAAACCGCGCTGCTCGGTTATGCCGGCGACGCGTTCGTCGCCGCGCCGCTCACCGACGACGTCGAGACCGTGCGCAATCTCGTCGACGCGCTCGACCCGACGACGATGCCCGTGATCGGCAATGCCACCGGGCGCGCGATCGACGCCGCCGCTGCACTGATCGGGCAGGCCGGTCTCCATCGCGGCGAGATCATCCTGCTCGCCGACACGGCCAGCCACGATGCGACCGCTGCCGCGCGTCGCGCGCACAAGCTCGGCTTCGATGTTTCGGTGCTCGGTATCGGCACGCCATCGGGGGCGCCGGTCGCGCTCGCGCAAGGCGACTTCCTCAAGGACGACGACGGCAACGTCGTCATCTCGCGCCTCGACGAAGCCGCACTGCGCGCGGTGGCGGTCGCGGGTGGCGGGCGCTACGCGTCGCTGTCCGCCGACGGGTCGGATCTCGACGAGCTGCTCGCGTCGACCGTCGACGTCGACACGGGCTCGGGGCGCACCGACGGCGAAGCGGAGAGCGCGCGCTGGCGCGACCGCGGGCCGTGGTTGCTGCTCGCGCTGCTGCCGCTCGCGCTGGCGTCGTTCCGCCGTGGCTGGCTCATGATGCTCGCGTTCGTCGCCCTCGCGCCGTCACCGCGCGCGCACGCGGCGTCGCTCAGCGATCTGTGGCAACGGGCCGACCAGCAGACTGCGGCCGCACTGGCCGCGGGCGACGCCAAGCGCGCGGCCGAACTGGCGCCGACGCCGGAATGGCGCGGCGGCGCCGCCTATCGCAGCGGCGATTTCGCCGCGGCCGAAAGCGCGTACGCGCAATCGGGCGGCGCCGACGGCGCCTACAACCGCGGCAACGCGCTCGCGAAGCTCGGCCGCTACGAGGAAGCGATCGCAGCCTACGACGAAGCGCTGAAGCGAGACCCTGGCATGACCGACGCGGTGGCGAACCGCAAGGCGGTCGAGGACTTCATGCGCGAGCGCAAGCAGCAGGATCCCAAGCAGGGCCAGCAGCAACCGCGCGACGGCAAGGATCCGTCGCAGCAGGGCGCTTCGCAGCCGGGCGAGCAGCCGAAGTCCAGCGACGACGCACGCGAGCCAGGCGACGGCAAGGGCGAATCGGCCGACGATGCGCAGAAGCAGGACGGGCGGCAGAACGACCACGACACCCGGGACGGCGAGCCTGGAAAACAGCAGGGCCAGGGCGAGCAGGAACAGCGACAGGATGGCGACACGCGCCAGGACCAGGCCGGGAAGGCGCCGGACGAGCAGGGCGCGCAGGATTCCGCGCAGCGCGGAGGACAGCAGCAGGATGCGGCCGCCGCGGACGCGAAGGCGGGCGGGCAGACGCCCGATTCGCAGCAGCAACAGGCGCTGAAGCAGGCGCTCGATCGTGCGCTCGCCGATCCCGGCAAGGATGCGGCGAGCGGCGACCCCGCGCACGCGCTGCAGGAAGCGACCGAGGACGACGCGACGCGCGAGAAGCGCCAGGCGCTCGAGCACTGGCTCGAGCGCGTGCCCGACGATCCGGGCGGACTGCTGCGGCGCAAGTTCCAGCTCGAATACCAGCGACGGCAACAGCGCGGAGGAGACGGCGGATGAACGCAATCGGATTCCGGACCTGCGCACGCATCGCGCTCGCGCTCGTCGCCTTCGCCGCATGCCTCGCGCAAGCCGACGACAAGCCCGCCGTGCGCGCGTGGCTCGATCGCGACAGCATGCATCTCGGCGAAACGGTCACCCTCAATGTCGAGACCGACGACGTCGGCGCGACGCAGCCCGATTTCTCCGAGCTCGCGAAGGACTTCAACGTGCTCGGCACGCAGTCCGGCCAGCAGGTGAGCATCAGCAATGGCACGCGCGCGGCGAAGACGCTGTGGGCCGTCGGCCTCGAACCGAAACACGAAGGCGCGATCACGATCGCACCGCTCGCAGTCGGCAGCGCGCGCACTGCGCCGATACGCCTCACGGTGCTGCCGGCGCCGACGGCCGCGCAGCAGGCTGGCGGCGACATCTTCCTCGAGGCGAGCGCGGATCCGCTCGACCCGTACGTGCAGCAGCAGGTGCGCTACACGGTCAAGCTCTATTTCGCGTTCGACCTCACGGACGGCAACCTCGCCGAGCCGAAGGCGGACGGTATCTCCGCGCAGCGCCTCGGCCAGGACAAGTCCTACGTCGCGACGGTCGGTACCCGGCGCTATCACGTGCTCGAGCGGCACTATGCGCTGACGCCCGAGCGCAGCGGCGCGATCGAGATCCCCGCGCTCGCGTTCCGCGGCACCGTGCTCGACGCCGCCGATCCGGCCGCGTTCTTCGGCCGCGGGCGCACGGTCAGCGCACGCTCGGACGCGGTGCGCCTCGACGTGCGCGCGAAGCCTGCCGCATGGACCGACGGTGCATGGTTGCCGGCGGCGTCGCTGTTGCTCAAGGACGAAGGCGAGCCGCCCACCGAGGTGCACGTCGGCGAGCCGGTCACGCGCACGATCCGGCTGCAGGCGCAGGGGCTCGGCTACGAGCAGTTGCCGGAACTCGAACTCGCCGCGCCCCAGGGCGCCGAAATCTATCCGGACAAGGCCGACACCCGTACGCGCGACGACGGCGAGTGGCTGTACGGCGAGCGCGTGCGCAAGTTCGCGTTCGTGCCCGATCGCGCCGGCACGCTGACCGTGCCCGGCCTCAGCGTGCGTTGGTGGGACACCGTGCACGATCGCGCCGAGACCGCGACGCTGCCGCCGCGCACCATCACGGTGTTGCCGGCCGCGCCATCCGCGGCCACGGCTGGAACGCCCGCGAGCGCGGCTTCCCCTTCGCCCGCGAATGCCGCAACGCCGGTCGCACCGGTCGTCGACGCGGGCCTGGATGCACGCCTCTGGAAGACGATCGCGGCGACGGGCTTCGTGTTGTGGATCGCGACGTTGTTCGCGTGGTGGCTGTCGCGGCGATCGACGGCGGCGCCGCGCGCGGAACCCGCGCCAGCATCGCGTGCGGCCGCACCGCGCGGCCAGTTCCTGCGCGCATGCGCGCTCGGCGATCTCGCCGGCGCGGAACGCGCGCTCGTCGACTGGGCGCGCAGCGAGCGCGCCGACGTGTACAACCTCGGTCAGCTCGCCGCGCAACTCGCGGATGCGTCGCAGCGCGACGTCCTGGACGACCTGCAGCGCTCGCGCTATGCGGGCGAAGGCGTGGCCGAGGGCCTCGCCGCACGCCTGCAACGTGCGTTCCGCGGCGGCCTGCGCTGGCGCGTCGACGACATCCGCGCGGCGCGCCGTGAAGACGCGCTTCCAGCGCTCTACCCCGAACGCGACTGACGCGCGATGACGCGCCGGCTGCTCGCGATCGCCTGCGCGGGCTTCGCCGGCGCCGTCGCACGCGCGACCGGCTTGCCCTGGGAAGTATGGGAGGCGCCGTCGCGGCTTGCTGCGATCGATCCCGGCGACAGCGTGCTCGAGCGCTCGAGTCATTGTCTGGACGGCTGTCGCTACGATCGCAGCAACGCCGGCAGCGAAGGCGTCGACGCGAACCCCTATCCACGGCGCTGGCTCTATCGCGACGGTGACGAAGCCGTCGTCCTCGACGAACGCGGACCGGGGGCGCTGACGCGTTGGTGGCTCACGACCGGATTCGGCGCGTCGACGTGCATCGATCCTGCGATTCGCGTGCGCGTCCGCCTCGACGGTGCCGCGCAGCCCGCGCTCGACGCGCCGCTCGCCGCGCTGTTCGACGGTTCGACCGAACCGTTCACGCCGCCGCTCGCGTACGACCGCCTGCAGTCGAGCGGCGGCTTCGTGAGCCATGTGCCGATCGCGTACGCGCACGGGCTGCGCATCGGGCTCACGGGCACCGACGATGGCGGCGACAATCCGTGTACGGGCAATCCGCAACGGCTGCTCTGGTTCCAGCTGCAACATCACCGCGTCGTCCCCGGCACGGCGGTGACGAGCTTCGTCGCCGGCCACGACGAACCCGCGTGGCGCGCCTTCCTCGCGCACGCGGGCGACGATCCATGGCACGCGATGCTGTCGTCGCTGACGGCGACGACGCAGCTCGCGCCGGGCGAACGCGCCGTCCTCGCGACGCGCAGCGGTCCCGGATGGCTGCGTGGCATCCGCTTGCGCCTGCCCCGCGCGGCGTACGCGGGGCTGCAGTTGCAGGTCGGCGTGGACGGAGCGCCCGCGATCGACATGCCTGTCGCGGACTTCTTCGCCTCGCCTGCGGACGCGCAGGCGCCTGCGCGCGGCGTGCTCGTCGGCGAGGACGCGGGCGGCTGGCTGTATGCCTGGTTTCCGATCCCGTTCGCCGACGGCATCGAGATCGCACTCGCGGCCGACGCCGCGCTCGCCGCGCCGGTTGCCGTCGACAGCGCGCTCGCGTTCGACGCCGCACCCGTGCCCGCCGATGCGGGTCGATTCGAGGCGCGCTTGAGCGACGCCTGCAGCGCCGCGTCCGCGCTCGTGCTCGATCGCGCGAGCGGTGCCGGCAAGATCGTCGGCGTCGCCGCGCGCTACCGCACCGTCGGTCCGCCGACGCGCGGCTACCTCGAAGGCGACGAGCGCGCCGGCACCGACGGCGCGATCGCTCCCGCGTGGTACGGAACCGGCGTCGAGGACTTCTTCGAAGGCGGCTTCTACTTCGACCGCGGCGCATTCGCCGGTCCGCTCGCGGGCGCGACGATCGTCGACGCGGACGGCAGCGGCAGCACGTACGCCTACCGGCTCATGCCGGCCGCGCCGCTCACCTACACGAGTTCGCTGCAGTTCGAGCAGGAAGCGGGCTACGCGCCGTCGTCGACGGTCCCGACCTGCATCCGCAGCGTCGTCTACGCGTACCGCCGCGACGTGCCGGCGCTGGTCGGTTACGACGCGTTCGAGATCGGCGACGCGCCGGCCGCGGCCGCGCACGACTACGCGTTGCCCGCGACGGCGATCTGCGCGCCGCTCGCCTCTCGATTCGAGGACGAGCCGCCGACCGCACGCACGGCACGCGTGTGCGCGTACGGCGACGGCGCGAGCCGATTCCGTTTCCACGTCGCGGACGCGCGCCCTCCGCTGCGCCTGCGCCGCACCTTCGACGCCGGCCGCGGCATCCCGGGCGAGACTGCCGGCTCGGCGGCCGCCACGGTCTTCGTCAACGGCGCCGCCGCGGGCGCGTTCGCGCCGGCGCCCGCGAATCCGGAGCGACGCTGGCAGCAGCAGGAGGCGCTGCTCGACGTCGCCGCGGGTACGACCGACTTCGAGATCGTCGTCGAACCCGAGTTCCGCGCCTACGCGAACGTATTCGCCGAATCGCGCTGGGAGCTGCGCGGTGGCTGGAAGGACGCGATCTTCGCCGACGGCTGCGAAGCGACGGCGCCGCAGGCCACCGCCATCCGTCGTTGATCCCCGCTGCGTCCTCGCGAGGCGCCGTTGCCGCAGCGCTTGCGCCCGACGCATGCGCGCAGGTCGGCACGCCGCGTCATCGCTTGATATCCGACTCGGCGCTTTCGCGCTTACCTGACTGGACCGATGACAGGGGCGGCACGGGGCCGTTCATCACGTCCGGCAACAGGAGGATTCCATGAACATCCAATCGTGTTCGAGGCGGTCGCGCGCGCGCGCCGCGGCGCTCGCGGTCTCACTCGTTCTCGTGGCTTCGACGACCTTGCTCGCGGCGCCCACGGGTGCCGGTTTCGCGCTCCAGGGATCGGTGATCGCGAGCGGTGGTGTCTCGCGCGCGACGGCGACGTGCTTCGACCTGTCGGCGACGATCGGCGAGCCGACCGCGGGCGTCGCCAGCGGCGGCGGCTTCGAGCTCGTCTCCGGCTTCTGGTCGGCACCGGTCGTGCGCGACGAACTGTTCCGTTCGTCGTTCGAGGGCTGCACGCCATGAAGACGAACATCGCCATACGGCGTGTCGCGATCCTCGCCGCGTTCGCTGCCGGCAGCGCGACGGGACAGGTCGCCCAGCTGCCCGACTTCACCTACCAGGGGCGCCTCGCCCAGAACGGGCAACCCGCGAACGGTGCGCACGATCTCTCGTTCACGTTGTACGACGCCGCCACGGGCGGCAACGCGCTCGGTGCGCCGCAGGTCGAGAGCCAGTTCCCCGTCGTCGACGGACTGTTCACGGTATCGCTGGCGTTCCCGGGCGTATTCACCGGCAACCAGACCTGGCTCGAAGTCAGCGTCGATGGGCAGCCGCTGCTGCCGCGCCAGGCGGTGTCGACGACGCCGGTCGCGCAGTACGCGCTGAGTGGCAATCCGGGCCCCGCGGGACCGACGGGGCCGCAAGGGCCGGTCGGCCCGGCCGGCCCCGAAGGTCCGGCCGGCGCGACGGGACCCGAGGGACCGGCAGGGCCGCAGGGCGAGCCCGGGCCGGTCGGCGCGCAGGGTCCGCAAGGCATCCCGGGTCCGCCAGGGCCGGCCGGTGCGACCGGCGCGACAGGCGCGACCGGCGGCAACGGCTACGACACCCTGCTCGCGACGACCGCGGAGCCGGCCGGCGCCAACTGCGCTGCGGGTGGCACGCTCGTTCGCGTCGGCCTGGACGCGAATCGCAACGGCGTGCTCGACGCGGGCGAAGTCAACGCGTCGCAGAACCGCTACGTCTGCAACGGTGCGCCTGCACCGACCATACCGCCGAACGGCAACTTCACCGCGATGCAGTACATCGACGGCTACATCCTCACCTGCGACGCCGCCCACATCTCGGGCGACAACCAGTGCTTCAACGCGCGCCTGAACGGGTTGCCGATCAACGCGGATCTCAACAGTCGCGCGAAGCTGTGCGGCATGATCGGCCAGTCGGGCTTCGGTTTCGTCGGCGTGTCCACGACCTCCAACCAGTACTACCAGTGGAACGGTGGCGCGGGCCGCTGGGATCTCGTGCTCAACGCGCCGCCGATCCAGCCGATCCAGGCGATCGACTGCGTGCCCTAGTACCCCGGCGCCGGCATCGCCCCAGCGCATCGCCCCGGCGTGCCCCCGCGCGCCGGGGCGATCGCGTGGCGCGAGCCGGTTGCGCGATGCCGTTCCGCTGCCTACATTGCCTGTCCGCCACGGGCGCGCGGCCGAGGGGACGCGGTGGAACAGGACATCACGCAGCTGCTGCATGCCTGGCATCGGGGCGATCGCGACGCGCTCGCGGTCGCGATGCCGCGCATCTACGAAGCGCTGCGCCGCAGTGCGGTGCAGCGCCTGCGCGGCGAGCGCGAGCAGACGCTCAACCCGACCGCGCTCGTGCACGAAGCGCTGCTGCGCATGCTCGGCAACGACACCGACTTCATCAGCCGCGCGCACTTCCTCGGCGTCGCCGCGCTGCACATGCGTTCGATCCTCATCGACCATGCGCGCGCGCGCCAGGCGGCCAAGCGCGGTGGCGGCGCACTGCACGTGACGCTCGGCGCGACCGCCGAGGGCGCCGCGGGCGAGGTCGGCGGCGTGCTCGACCTGCTCGCGCTCGACCAGGCCCTGACGCGGCTCGCGGACCACGACGCGCGCGCCGCGCGCGTGATGGAAATGAGCTGTTTCGCCGGCATGGAACAGGACGAGATCGCCGCCGCAGTCGGCATCTCGGTGCCGACCGTCGCACGCGACATGCGTTTCGCGCGCGCGTGGCTGAACCGGGAACTCGCTGCGTGACCGAGGCGGCGCGCGCGGATTTCGTCGAGGTGCGGCGCCTGTTCGACCTCGTCTGCGATCTCGCGCCGGACGAGCGTCGCCGCCGCTACGACGCGGAGGGCGCCGATGCGGCCGTGATCGCCGAAGTCGAGACGCTGCTCGACTGCGAAGCGAGCGACACCGTGCTGCGTGCGCCGGTGCTGCGCGCGCTCGGCGCGTACCCCGAGACCGAGCTCGGCGAAGGCGATCGCCTCGGCGCGTGGCGCCTGCTGCGGCGCCTCGGCAGCGGGGGCATGGGCGCGGTCCATCTCGCCGAGCGCGCCGACGGTCACTTCGAGCAGCAGGCGGCGGTCAAGCTCATCCGCGGCCTGCCGGGCAGCGACGCGCTCGTGCATTTCGCGCGCGAGCGGCAGATCCTCGCGACCTTGCAGCATCCGCACATCGCGCGCCTGCTCGACGGCGGCGCGACGCCGGGCGGCCAACCCTACCTCGTCATGGAGTACGTCGAGGGCGTGCCGATCGACGAGTACTGCCGCGATCGCAGGCTCGACCTGCGCGCGCGGCTCGTCCTGTTCCGCGCCGTGTGCGACGCCGTGCAGTTCGCGCACCAGCGACTGATCGTGCATTGCGACCTCAAGCCGTCGAACGTGCTCGTGCGCACCGACGGCACGCCCGTGCTGCTCGATTTCGGCATCGCGCGCGCGCTCGACCGGCCGCGCGCGGCCGAGGCGGACGGCTATTTCACGCCGGGCTACGCGAGTCCGGAGCAGCTAGCGGGCGAAACGCTCACGACCGCGAGCGATGTCTACGCGCTCGGCCTCGTCCTGTTCGAGCTCGTGACCGGGCGCAAGGCGCGCGTGGATACCGCCGACCGCACCGTCGCGCGGCTGGCCGAGGCGAGCGTACGGCCGAGCGACCTCGCGGGCGACGTGCCATGGCGCGCGCGCCTCGCCGGCGACCTCGATGCGATCGTGCTGCACGCGACCGCCGCGCGTCCCGCGTCGCGCTACGCGTCGGCGCAGGAACTCGGCGACGACGTGCTGCGCTTCCTGGAGCATCGCCCCGTGAAGGCGCGCGCGCCGACGGTGCGCTATCGCGCCGCGCGCCTGCTGCGCCGGCGTTGGCCCGTCGCGCTCGCCGCCGCCTGCGCCGTGCTCGTGCTCGCCGCATTCACCTGGCGCCTCGCGCTGGAGAACGCGCGCGCGCGCGCCGCGGAGCAGGAAGCGAAACGCCAGGCGGCGACCGCCGAACGCGTCAGCGATTTCCTCGTCTCCGTGTTCGACACGTCCAATCCGCGCCTCAACACCGGGCACCGCGACATCAGCGCGCGCGAAGTGCTCGACGAAGGCGCGGCGCGCATCGAGCGCGAGCTCGAGGATGCGCCGCAGGTGAAGGCGCACCTGCTCGACGTGCTCGCGACAGCCTACCGCCATCTCGGCGAGCCGAAGCCGAGCATCGCATTGTTCCGCACTGCGGCGGAGCTCTATCTGGATCCGCGCGTCGACGAGCCCCTGAAAGCGGCCGAGGCATTGAGCCAGCTCGCCGTGGTCTACGCGAACAACGCCTATCCGGCGACCGATGTCGAAGCGGCGGCGCGCCGCGCCCTCGAGCTGCGCACGTCGCACGCGCCCGACGATGCGCGCGCGCTCGCCGATTCCTGGAACACGCTCGGCCTCGCGTTCGAGGCGCAGGACCGCTACGAGGAAGCCGAAGCCGCCCTGCACAAGGGCCTCGACCTGCGGCGCACGCTTGCGACCGACGTGCCTGGCGACGGCATCGCGTCGTCGCTGCACAACCTCGGCCTCGTCGCCGCGAAGCGCGCCGACTACGCGCACGCGCTCGACTACTACCGCGAGGCGCTCGCGCTCAAGCAGAAGCAGTTCGGCGAGCACCATCCCGACTACCAGATCACGCTGCAGGGTTATGCGCGCGCGCTGTCCGATTCGGGCAAGCCCGCGCAGGCGGTGCCGCTGTTCGAACGCAATATCGCACTCTGCCACGAACTGTACGGCGAGCGCAGCGCGAAGTCGGCCGATGCGCACAACGTGCTCGGCTACACGCTGCAGGATCTCGGTCGCTTCGCCGACGCGGCCGCGCAGTACCGCGAGGCGCTGCGCATCCATGCCGGCGTCTCGGGCAAGGACACGGCAGCCTATGCGGTGCCGCTCAACAACCTCGCGACCGCGTACGAGGACATGGGCGACTACGGCGCGGCGATCCCGCTCTACGAGGAGTCGTTGCGCACGCGCCGGGCCACCTTGCCGGACGGCAATCGCCTCGTGTTGCGTGCCGAGTACAACCTCGCGCGTGCGCTCGTGCAGGCGGGGCGACTCGGCGAGGCGAAGGCGCCGCTCGAGCGGGCGCTCGACGGCATGCGCACGCACTTCGGCGAAGACGACCTCAATACGGCGAAGTGCGAACTCGTGCACGGCCAATGGCAGCTCGCGTCGGGGATGCGCGAGCAGGCCGCGAAGACGTTGCAGTCCCTGCTGCGCTCGCGCGCGACGCTCACGCCGCTCGTGCGGGCGCGCCGCGAGGCTTTCGAGGCCGACATCGCGGCGGCGGCGCACGACCGTGCGAGCGCGCTCGAGCATCGACGCCTGGCGCTCGATGCCGTGCGCGCGCAGTACGGCGAGACCCATCCGTACGTCGCGGAGTTCGCGCTCGCCTACGCCGCCGCCGTGTCCGAGGCCGGCCGCGACGCCGAGGCGCGCGCGCTCGTCGAACCGCTGCGCGCGATGATCGCGACGACATTCGCCGAGGCATCGCCCGTGCGACTCGGACTCGCGCGCTGGCGTTGACCCCGCCCCTCGATCACCGCGTACCGCGAGCGCTCGACATGCGCGCGCCTTTCCTGCGCTTGATGGATCAAGCGGCTGCCATCGTGGCGTCGCCGCGATGCGAGGCGGACGCCGTCCGGTGCAGCCGAGGACCATGACGCCGGCCCGCGAGTGCACGGTCGCGCCGTGTCCTCGCGCCACACGCGCGCAACCCGCGATGGCCGGGTGGTTGCGTTGCATCGCGTACGCCTTGCTGCCGGCGAGCGCCGACGACGCTCGGAGCGCAGCGCCGCCGCAGCGTCGGCGGTACCGCGCTCGCGGATGCCCGTGCGCGGCCGACAAAAAAACCGGCCCGCTTTCGCGGGCCGGCTTGCTGTGACGGCGTCCTTGCCGCTGTACTCCCGTCGGAGGCAGGAATCAGAACCGGTACTCGGCGCTGACCGAAACGAGATCCGGGTCGAACTTGAGGCCGTTCTTCTCGGCCTTGTAGTAGTCGTAGTTGAGGCCGACGCTGAAATTGTTGCTGAAGTCGTAACCGAACCCCGCGCCCGCGTACCACTTGTTGCTGTTGTCGTCGACGTGGATCGGCGCCTCGAGCACGCCGTAGCTGCCCTTGAGGTCGGCGCGGAAGAAGCCGGCGCGACCGCTGAGGTACCAGTTGTCGTTGATGTTGAAGTGGCCGTTCACGCCGAGGTTCCAGCCTTTGACCTCCGCGTCCGCGAAGCCCGGGTAACCGGACTTGGGCGAAACGTTGCCGAGGTCCGTGTAGCCGCCCTCGACGCCGAGCAGGAAGTTCGGGGCGAGTGCCCAGCGATAACCGACGTTCGCACCGAAGCCGGTGTCGTTGTCGTCGTAGGCACCCTTGCTGAGGTTGGACTGGCCGACGTTGCCGTTGACGAACCATCCGTTCGTGTCGGCCGCGTGGACGGGAAGGGCGGCCAGACCGGCCGTCGAAAGGGCAAGGGCGAGCAGGGTGTTCTTCATGATCAAACTCCAGCTTGTTGGGGGTGGGTCGTCCGCGAGACGCGATAACCCATGCGTTCGATGCATAGCGTCGCTTCCGGGTTCACCCGTCGGCGGCGTGCGTATAGATGGGATTCAGGCCCCGCATTTCAATACTGGCCGGTTCAGAATCCATTCACGCCTCCCTAAGCCCCTGAAACGGCGGGAGAAATGGCCCTGCTACGGGCGGCGGCGGGCGGATCCGAGGGAACGGTCGAGGAGCGCGGCGAGGCGCATCCCGGCTTGCCGCATGCGTCGTTCGGCGAGCGGGCGCATCCGCGCGAGGTAGGCGGCATCCACGTGGCGACGGGGCGGGTATATGCCGGCATCGCGCGTCGCGCGGCACGATTCTTCGGCCCAGTCCGCGACGCGTCCCGCGGCTGCGGGCGCGGGTTGCGCGGCCAGCTCGGCGGCGCGCGTCTGCCACTCGCCGCGTCGGACGCCGAGTACGGGCGTGTCCCAGAGCGCATGCAGGGTCGTGGCGCGCCGACCTGCGCCGCGGATCCGGTACCCATTGCCGCCGGCATCGTGCCGGTAGCCCGCATGCAGCGGCTGATGCACATCGGCGACGAGATGCACGAGCATGCGCAGGGCCTCGGCGCGTTCGTCGACGCTACGTGCGCGATCACCGAGTACGGTCGCGTAGCGATCGATCGCCGCTACCGCGCATCGGCCATCCGCGCAGTCATGCCGCGCGTCGTACCGGCAGGTCGCGTCGGCGAACGCGACGAAATGCAGCTTCGAGGTCGAATGCCACAGTGCGCGTCGGTGGCGATCGTCGCGCAGGTCGTCGGCCCAGGTCGCGACGTCGGCGAGCGCGTTCGCGCGCGAACGTGCGAGCAGCGGTCGCAGCGCCGCGCGCGTCGTCGCCGACAGCTGTCGTTCGGCGAGCGCGGCCACGATGCGATGCCCCGCAGGCCCCCACGCGCGTGCGTGCAGGGGCATGCACGCGAGCATCAATGCGAGCACGACATGCCGCGCGTCAATCCGCATCGAAGTACGCGGGCAGCTTCAAGTAGCGACGACCAAGCGCGTCCGCGGGCGGCAGCCGGCCGCCGCGGATGTTGAACTGGATCGCCGGCCACAGCAGCGTCGGCACCGCGAGCGTCGCGTCGCGCTGCTCGCGCACGGCGACGTAGTCGTCCTCGTTCGTGTCGTGGCGCAGGTGAACGTTCGAATCCTTCTCGTCGCGCATGAACGCTTGCGCGATCGCCACGGCGCCCGCCGCGGGATAGTCGTGGCAGAGGAACACGCGCGTCGCGTCCGGCAGCTCGTACAGTCGGCGGATCGAGCGGTACAGCGTCGCCGCGCTGCCACCGGGAAAGTCGCAGCGCGCGGTGCCCGCGGCGGGCGCGAACATCGTGTCGCCGACGAGCAGGGCGTCGCCAGCGAGGTAGGCGAGGCTGTCGGACGTATGTCCCGGCGTCGCGATCACGCGGACCGCGAGCGTGCCGACGTCGACACGCTCGCCGTCGCGGAGCAGGCGGTCGAACTCGCGGCCCTCCGCGGGGAAGTCGTCGCCGAGCGCAAGCAGTCGCTTGAAGGTGCGCTGCACCTCGATGATGCCGGCGCCGATCGCGAGCGGCACGCCGAGGCGGTCGCGCAGCCAACCGCCCGCGGACAGGTGGTCGGCATGGGCGTGCGTTTCGAGGATCACGGCGATCTCGAGGCCGAGTTGGCCGATGCGGGCGAGCAAGGCGCGGGCCGGGCCCGGGTCGATTCGCCCCGACGCGACGTCGAAGTCCAGCACCGGATCGACGACCGCCGCGCGCCCGCTCGCAGGATCGGCGACGACGTGCGTCCAGGTGCCGCTGGTCGGATGGTGGACGCTGTGGACGACGGGCGGGCTCGACATCGATGCAAGAATCCCAAGGCTGCGCGCAGCGTAACGCACCGGCGCCGCGCGGACATGGCGGACGCGTCGTCGCCGCGCGTAGGAAAGCCGAGCGCGACATGTCCGACCGGGCCGACCGCGGCCGACGCGTCGCGGCGCGCGTCGGCGCCGGAGCGGCTTCGAGCAGCCGCGCGATCCGGCCGGTCTGCCGCATTGGCCCCCTCGGAAGCGGCCCTGTGCGTACCCCCGCAGGGCCGGTAAAATGCGCGCCCCGCATACGCCCCATCCGAGGAGTCGTTCCATGGCAGTCAAGGTCGCGATCAATGGCTATGGCCGCATCGGCCGCAACGTGCTGCGCGCGTTGTACGAGTCCAAGCGCACGAACGAGATCCGCATCGTCGCGATCAACGACCTCGGCGACGCGGAGACGAACGCGCACCTGACGCGCTACGACACCGCGCACGGCAAGTTCCCCGGTGAAGTCGCGGTCGACGGCGGCGACCTCATCGTCGACGGCGACCGCATCAAGGTCTGTGCCGAGCGCGATCCGTCCAAGCTGCCGTGGAAGGATCTCGGCGTCGACATCGTGCTCGAGTGCACGGGCCTGTTCACGAGCAAGGCGAAGGCGGGCGCGCACCTCGCCGCCGGCGCGAAGAAGGTCATCATCTCGGCGCCGGGCGAGAAGGACGTCGACGGCACGTTCGTCTACGGCGTCAATCACGACGGCCTCAAGGGCAGCTTCGAGGTCATCTCGAATGCGTCGTGCACGACCAACTGCCTCGCGCCGCTCGCGAAGGTGCTGCACGAAAAGATCGGCATCGCGCACGGTCTCATGACGACGATCCACGCGTACACGAACGACCAGGTGCTCACCGACGTCTTCCACAAGGACCTGCGTCGCGCGCGTTCGGCGACGATGTCGCAGATCCCGACCAAGACCGGCGCCGCCGCGGCGATCGGCCTCGTGCTGCCCGAACTCGTCGGCAAGCTGGACGGCTTCTCGATGCGCGTGCCGACGATCAACGTGTCGGTGGTCGACTTCTCGTTCGTCGCCAGGCGCGCGACGACCAAGGACGAGATCGACGCCGCGATCAACGAGGCGGCGAACGGCAAACTCAAGGGCGTGCTCGGCGTCAACACGCAGCCGCTCGTCTCGATCGACTTCAACCACAACCCGCTGTCGTCGATCTACGACGCGACGCAGACGCGCGTGATGGAAGGCACCCTCGTCAAGGTGCTGTCGTGGTACGACAATGAATGGGGCTTCTCCAACCGCATGCTCGACATGACGATCGCGTTCGCGAACGCGAAGTAGACGCGGCGTTCCGCGCGGGGCGGACCGCGTAGCGCGCGCCGCCGCCGCGAGCGCCGCGGCAGCCTCACGGTGGGACTCGCGCTTCGCGCTCGACCCGCCTGCAATCCGCGAAGCCCCGGTCCGCCGGGGCTTTGCCTTTCTTGCGCCCGCTGCAGGACGGATCGATCGTCGCTCCCACTACGATCGCGCCCACTACGATCGCGCCCATTGCAATCGCGCCCACTACAATCGCGCGCATGCTGCACACGTTCGCCGTCTCCAACTACCGCTCGCTGCGCGATCTCACGCTCGCGTTGACGCCGCTCACGGTCGTCACCGGCGCGAACGGTTGCGGCAAATCGAACCTCTATCGTGCACTGCGTCTGCTCGCGCAGGCGGCCGATGGCCGCCTCGCCGAAGCGCTCGCGCTCGAAGGCGGCATTCCTTCGGTGCAATGGGCCGGGCCGCACGACATCCGCCAGCAGGCGAAACGCGGCGGGCCGATCCGGGGCACGGCGAAGAAGGCGCCGCTGCGCGTGACGTTCGGTTTCGCCGCGGACGACGTCGCGTACGAGATCGCGCTCGGCCTGCCGACACCGTCGCGCTCGCGCTTCGCATTCGATCCGGAGATCAAGCACGAGGTCGTCTGGCAGCAGCCGCCGCGGCGGCCGTCGAACACGTGGCTCCAACGCGAAGGTTTCGACGTGCGCGCACGCGGTGCGGACGGCAAATGGGCGCGGCTCGCGTTCGCGCCCGCGCGCAACCAGTCGCTGCTCGCCGAACTCGGCGAGCCCGAACGCTTTCCGGAGCTGTTCGCGTTGCGCGAGCGGCTGCGCGCGTGGCGCTTCTACGACGGCTTCCGCACCGACGCCGAGAGCCCGCTGCGCCAGCCGCGCGTGAGCGTGCAGACCGGCGCGCTCGCGCACGACGGCCGCGATCTCGCCGCAGCCTTGCAGACGATCCTCGAGATCGGCGACGGTCCCGCGCTCGAGGCCGCGATCGAGGATGCGTTCCCGGGCTCCGCGCTCGACATCCTCGACGCCGGTGATGCGCGCCTGCAGGTCGGCCTGCGCGTCGAGGGCCTGTTGCGTCCACTGTCCGCGGCGGAACTCTCCGACGGTACCTTGCGTTACCTGTGCCTGCTCGCCGCGCTCATGAGCCCGCGCCCGCCCGAGCTGCTCGTGCTCAACGAGCCCGAGCAGAGCCTGCATCCGGACCTGCTGCGCCCGCTCGCGCGCCAGGTCGTCGCGGCGGCGAAACGCAGCCAGGTGTGGCTGATCAGCCATGCGCGCGCGCTCGTCGACGCGATCGAGGACGCCGGCGGCGCCCCATCGATCGAACTCGTGCGCGAGTACGGCGAGACGCGCGTCGCGGGCCAAGGCTTGCTCGACGCGCCCGCATGGCCGTAGGGCGGGACGCAGCCGCGCCGCGGCGAGGGCCACCGACGATGCTTCGCGATGACCGATGTGGTGGGGCTCGCGACCGTGCGCGTCGCATCCATGCGCGTCGTACGCGCGCTACGTCCCATCCTACCGATGATGCGCACGCGCGCACGATTCACACGGCCGCGCGCCGCCACTCGCGCCGCAACAATCCATACAGCGCGGTGTCCTGCACGCCGCCGCCGACGCGCCAGCGTTCGCGCAAGGTGCCCTCGCGCACGAAGCCGACGCGCTCGACGAGGCGGCACGAGGCGACGTTGTCGGGATCGATGTCCGCCTCGATGCGTTCGAGCCCGATGCCTTCGAACGCGTGGCCGAGCGCGAGCTGCAGCATCGCGCCGGCCAGCCCACGACGCCACAGCGAAGGCAGCAGCGCGTAGCCGATCACGCCGCGCCTGTGCTCCCGGTCGACGCCGAACAGCGAGCAGGTGCCGACGAGGGTGTCGCTGCCGGGCAGGGTCGCGACCCATGGATAAAACTCGCGCACGGCGCGCTCGCGTTGCATGCGTTCGATGTGGTCGATCGCCTGCGCGCGCTCGGTCCATGCCGGAAAACTCCAGTAGCGCATGACGTCCGCGTCGGAGTGCAACGCGAACAAGCCTTCGGCGTCGCGCGCTGCGAGCGCGCGCAGGCGCACGCGCGCGTCGGCGAGTTCGGGGATCGGCCGGTCGTGCGCGTCCATGTGCGTGCGCTCAGTGCGCGACGAGCAGCGGCAGGTCGCTGTGCTGGAACAGGTGGCGCGTGGTGCCGCCGAGCACGAGTTCGGCGATGCGCGAGTGTCCCCAGGCACCCATCACGACGAGGTCCGCGTCGATCGCATGCGCGGCGTCGAGCAGGGCGGCGCCGCAGTCCTTGCGGGCCGTGAAGGCGCCGTAGCTCGCGACGATGCCGCGTCGCGCGAGCCACGGGCGCAGGTCGAGCCGCGGCAGGAAGCGCAGCCCGAGCGGATTGTCGACGGGCTCGCCCTCGAATACCTGCACGTGCTCCGCGCGCGCGAGCAGCGGTAGCGCACCGCGGATCGCGAGCGCGGCTTCGCGGCTGCCGTTCCACGCGACCGCGATGCGCCGGCCGACGGTGTCGCCGCGCACGCGTTCGGGCACGACGACGATCGGCGCCGATGCGCCGAACACCGTGCGCGAGACGAGCCCCCAGCCGGTCGGTGCATCCGGATTGAGCTGCGGGCGCTCGACCACGACGAGATCGCTCCAGCGCGAGGCCTGGCAGAGCGACTCGATCACGTCGCCCTGACTCGCGCTCCAGGTGCCTTGCAATCCGCGCGCGTCGAGTTCGGCCTGCCAGAACGGCGCACGTTGCAATGCGTCGCGGTAGGCGCCCTCGGCTTCGTTCACGTACAGCGCGACGGCCTCCGGCGAAGCGAACGCGACCGGCGACATCGGCACGACGTGGAGGCCGGTCGCGTACGCATGCAGGCGCTGCGCGAGGGCGAGGCCGACCGTGCCCGCGCTGCCGAGCGCGTCGGTGCGGCGCAGGTGGACGAGGATATCGAACGGACACGCGGCGGGTTCGGCCATGGCACGCTCCGGCAACGCAGTGGCGATAGCTTACGGCGTCGCGCGTCCGCGCGCGCGCCTCGCACGCGGGCGCTATGCTTGCGTCCGGCATTCCGGCGACAGGAGGCATCACGGTGCGTACGGCATTCTTTTTCGGCGCGCTGCTGTTCGTGGCGGCGGCGCCCGCGCACGCGCGCAAGGACCTCGACTGCGAGATGCGCTTCTCGCTCGCGGGCTGGTCCGCGTTCTACAAGACCGCCTCGGGCGAAGGCACGGTCACGTGCAGCAACGGCGACACGCTGCGCGTCGTCATCGAGGCGAAGGGCGGCGGCATCACGTTCGGCAAGTCGGAGATCCACGACGGGCGCGGCCGCTTCACCGAGGTGTACGACATCGAGGACGTGCTCGGCGCCTACGCGAGCGCGGGCGCGCATGCGGGCGCGGCGAAATCGGCCGAGGCGCAGGTGCTGACGAAGGGGCCGGTTTCGCTCGCCCTGTCGGGCAAGGGCAGCGGCTGGGACCTCGGCGTCGCGTTCGGCAAATTCACGCTCCGTCGCCGTTGACGCGGCGGTTGGCGCCGGCCGTACGATGCGGTACGGTGCGCATGTTGCGGTGCGCCATGCGCCGCGGGAGTGCACGATGACGACATCGGCGGCGCCGCGCTACAGCGGCAGCGAGGAGCTCGCGTCGAGCCTCATCCACGGTCTCGGCATCGTGCTCAGCATCGCCGGGCTCGCCGCCCTCGTCGCGTTCGCCGCGCGCGACGGCGAGCCGCGCCACGTCGCGAGCGTGAGCGTGTACGGCGCGAGCCTGATCCTGCTCTACACCGCGTCGACGCTCTACCACGGCATCCCGTCGCCGCGCGCGAAGCCGTTGCTGCGCACGCTCGATCACGCGGCGATCTTCCTGCTCATCGCGGGTACCTACACGCCGTTCACGCTGATCAGCCTGCGCGGCACGTGGGGCTGGTCGCTGTTCGCGATCGTCTGGCTGCTCGCGTTCGCCGGCATCGGGCTCGAACTCGCGGGCGTGAAGAGCCGCAAGGTGATGGCCGCGCTGTACGTCTGCCTCGGCTGGATCGGCCTCATCGCAATCAAGCCGCTGCTCGCGAGCATCGCACCGGGCGGCCTCTGGCTGCTGCTCGGCGGCGGCGCCGCGTACACGCTCGGCGTGCCGTTCTACCTGAGCCGGCGCCTGCCCTACAGCCATGCGCTGTGGCACCTGTTCGTCCTGCTTGGCAGCGTGCTGCAGTTCTTCGCCGTGCTGTTCTACGTGCTGCCGGGGGCCACATGAGCGAGCCATTGCGTACCCATCGCGGCGGCTGTCATTGCGGGCGCGTACGCATCGAGGTCGATGCGCCCGCGGTCATTGGCGCGCTCGACTGCAACTGTTCGATCTGCCGCATGAGCGGATTCCTGCACCTCATCGTGCCGGCCACGCGCTTCCGCCTGCTCGCGGGCGCGGACGCGCTCACGGAGTACACGTTCAATACCGGCACCGCGAAGCACCTGTTCTGCGCGCACTGCGGCATCAAGAGCTTCTACGTGCCGCGCTCGAACCCGGACGGCTTCGACGTCAACGTGCGCTGCCTCGACCCGGCGACGATCGAACGCGTCGACATCACCCCGTTCGACGACACGCGCCGCGCCGAGAGCGAGGCCGCGATCGCGCATTTGTCGATCGAAGAGCTTAAAGATTGAAACACGAAGGACACGAAGGACACGAAGAGAAGCAGGTGCAGATGAAATGCGGCGAGGGACAGCTGCTTGCGCTGGACTGTGCTCCTGTCCGGACCTGCTCACTGTCGAATGCTCTTCCTTCGTGTCCTTCGTGTCCTTCGTGTTTCAATCTTTGCTTCCGGCTCCTCACGCCACGAACGCGAACGTGAAGATGCCGAGCATCGCGAAGCAGATCGCGAGTTTGGCGATCGCGCCGGCGAGGAAGCCGATCCAGGCGCCGACGCCGACGCCGGTCGCCTTGCGCAGCGTGCCGCCCGCGACGAGTTCGCCGAGCAGCGCACCGACGAACGGGCCGAGCAACAGGCCGGGCAAGCCGAAGAAGAGGCCGAACAGCGTGCCGAGCGCGGCGCCGATCACCGCGTAACGGCTCGCGCCGACCTTCCTCGCGCCGAGCACGCCGGCGACGAAGTCGATGCCGAGCGCGATCACGGTCAGTGCGCCGAGCACGAACAGCGTGAACGCGCCCGCGTGCGCGAAGCCGTCCGCCCAGGCCGCGAGCAGCAGCCCGCAGAACAGCAGCGGCACGCCGGGCAACGCAGGGAGCACGGTGCCGACGAGGCCGACGATCACGAGGATCGCGGCGACGACGTACCAGAGCGCGTGCAGGTCCATTCGGCGTCCCCGTTCGATCGGTCGCTCACTCTAGCCGATCGCGTCGCGCGGCGCGGGCGTGCCGGACGGCGTGACGTCACGAGTAGGCCGCATCGGGCCGCAAGCCCGCGAATGAACCCCTCTTCCTGCCCTGCGGTCCTCCGGACCCGGGTTCGCGCCTGCGGCGCAGTCGGCGCCGGGCGCGGTGATCCGCCCTGGCGTGCCTCGGTGCGCGCGATGTGGAACGGCCGAAGCCGCTCCCACGCGACGTCCGTCCGTCCAGCCCGGTCACGCGCGATCGAGACGGAACTCGATCGGCACGACGCCCCAACCGGCGACCGGCTCGCCGTCGCGCAACACGGGCTTGAAGTGCGCGCGCAGCACGGCGTCGCGCGCAGCGGTGTCGAGATCGGCGTGGCCGGAGCTGCGCGCGATCTCGACGCGCTGCACGTTGCCGCTCGCATCGACGAGTACGTCGAGCAGCACGTCGCCCTGCCGGCGCGCGCGCAACGCCGTTGCGGGATACCTCAGCTTCAACGCGCCGTCGTAGGCGAGGCGTCGCGTCTCTCCGCCGGCCGCGCCTCCAGGCATGCCGTTCTCCGGGGACGACGGACGTGCCGGCGCGATGTCGACCGGCGTGGGCGTCGCCGGAACCTCGATCACGCTGCGCGCAGGCGCCGGTGGTGCGATCGACTGTGGACGCGACGGCGCGTGCTGCACGGGCGCGCGCGGCCGTGGCTCCTGCTCGGGCGGAGGCGGCGGCAGCGGCGACGGCTCCTCGATCAGGGTCGCTTCGACGCGGCGTGGTTCGATGCGTTCGACCTGCATCGTGAGCGGCACCGCGACGGCCATCGCGGCGATCGCATGCATGAGGAAGCTCGTGCCCAGCGCGGTGACGCGCTGCCAGTCGGGCCGCGGAAGATGTGCGGCTGCGGGGGTTGCCATGGTCGTGCCTCCTCCGGTAGGTACGGAAGCGGAAACGCGGCAGCGCGTGGAGTGGGGTTCGGGGGGACCTTCGCTCGGCCAGGAGCGCGCCGCGATCGCATGCCACGACGGCGCGCAAGCCCCGCCGATCGGCGCGGCGCAACGTCGATGGGACAACGGCATGCCTTCGCGCTCCTTCGGCAGTGGACAGTCGAAGGGGAGCCGCTGCATGGACATGCACGATGTTCGCGTCGTCGTGACGCCCGATGACCTCGCGCGCGTAGGCGCGTTCCGCTACCGCATCTACGTCGAGGAACAGGGCAAGCACGCTGCGCATGCCGATCACGTCGCGCGCACCCTGATCGAGCCGCTCGACCACACGGCGTCCAGCATCGTCTACTACATCGAACGCGAGGGCGCGGTCGTCGCGACCATGCGCGCCGAGTTCCTCGACGACGACGCGCGCGCTCGCCATGCGGCGGCCTTCGATACGTTCGACTTCATGCCGCCGTCCCAGGTGATGCATTTCACCCGCCTCATGGTCGCGCCATCGGCGCGCAGCGCGGACGCTACGCCGAAACTGCTCTTTCTCGGCTTCGCCCTCGCCGTACTCAAGGACCGGTGCTTCGGCCTGCTCAGCTGCAAGCCGGAACTCGTGCCCGTGTTCGAGCGCTACGCATGCCTGCAGTACGCCGAGGGCTACATCGATACCGAGTGCGGCGCACAGGTACCGATGGCGATCCTCGGCGAGACGCACTACCTGCGCGAGCGCGCCGCTCCACTCGCCGACTGGCTCGCGGACCATCGCGCCGACAGTCCGTACACGCAGCACGTACTCGAACGCATCGCACGCTTCCATGCGGGACGGCCGCGCGCGCGTCCCGCGTGCCGGCTCGTCGCCTGAGGCCGATCATGGACCCCGTCATCCGGGCTATCGCCGAGGCGCAGCAACGCTTCGCCACCCTGCTCCAGCGCGCGATCACGCAAGCGCCGCTGACGGTCGTGCAATACCAGCGCTACCTGTCGATGCAGTACCACCTCACGCGCGGCGTGCAGGGCTACTTCCTGCGCGCGGCGGCACATCCGGCGCTCGCACGACGACGTGCACTGCGCCGGTTCCTGTTCGACTTCGCGGCCGAAGAGGAACACCACTACCTCGTCGCCGCCGCCGACCTCGAGCGCATGGGCTTGCCGCTGCTGCCGGAGCCGCTCGACGTGACGCTGTGGCATGCGCATTTCCGCGCGGTGGTCGATGACTGGCCGTACCTGCGGCTGGGCGCCGCGTGCGTGCTCGAGAACCTCGCCGGAGGTACCGCGCGTGATGCGACACGCGCCGCGCTTGCCGCGCCCTTCCTCACGCGCGAGAACACGCGCTTCGTCGTGCTGCACCTGCACGAGGCACAACCGCACGGCGAGCAGATCGTGGCCGCGCTTGCCGCGTCGTCGCCCGACGACAGCGAGATCGACGACCTCGCGACCGGGGCGCGCCAGGCGACCGTGCTGTACCTGCGCATGATGGAGTGGGCGCTGTTTCCAGGCTCGCTCGCGGCGAGCCTCGATGCGATGCCGCCGAGCTCGCCGACCGACGCGCGCCTCGTGCCGGGGCTCGCGACATGAGACGGCGCTTCGCGCGATCGATGTGGCATGCAGCCTGCCTATGCCTGCTCGCAGCTGCGCTGATCGCTTGCGGCGCGCAGATCCTGTCCCGCCATCTGCGCCACGCCGTCGCCGAGGAGCTGTCGCATCGGGGAGGCTGAGGGCGCGCCCCAGACCGGTGGATTTGCGGGCATCCGCGTTGTTGTATACCCTTCGCGAAGCGGACGGGATCAGGGGGGTCCCATGTCTGTCGGCGAAGGAACGATGGCCGTCGACGCGATGCCCGTGACCGACCTGGTCGCCCGTATCGCCGCGGGCGATCGTCGCGCCGAGCACGACTTCGTGCGCCAGTACGAACGCGGCGTGCGCGCCCTCGTCCGGCGCCACTGCCGTCCCAACGACCCCATCGCCGACGACCTCGCCCAGGACGTGCTCGCGCGCGTGCTCGAGCGCCTGCGCGCGGGCGCGATCCGCGATGCCGCCGCGCTGCCCGCCTACGTGCAGGCGACGATCGTGCACACGACGAGCGCCGAATACCGCGCGCGCCGCGCGACCGACGGCCCGGCCGCGCTCGACGACATGCCCGCGACCGACGACCCCGTCGAACGGCTCGGCTCCGACCAGCTTGCCGCGCTGCTGCGCCAGTTGCTCGCACAGCTACCGGTCGCGCGCGACCGCGAAATCCTCGTGCGCTTCTACCTCGACGAGCAGGACAAGGACGAGGTCTGCCGCAGCCTGGCCATCGACGCCGCACACTTCCACCGCGTCGTGTTCCGCGCGCGCGAACGCTTCCGCGACCTGCTCCACCGCGCCGGCCTCGGAGGACCCTGAGTGAGACAGTCCGCCCACCAGCACCTCCATCCCCTGCATGAAGGGGCACCGCGCATCGCCAGGAGGGGCATCACGTGACCCCGGGCACGCAGACCCGCATGGCCGCCTGGCTCGAAAGCGCCTGGCTCGCCCGCTACCTCGATCGCCAACTCGAAGGCGAGGAGCTCGCGTGGTTCGAGGCGTATTTGCTGGACAAGCCGGAGTTGGTGGAGGCGGTGGAGGTTGATGCCGGCTTGCGCAATTCGCTATCCGTTGATCGCGCGTTGTTTCGGCCCCAGCGAAGTCGGCGCGCGTTGGAAGGTCTACGCAAAATTTCGATCTCCGTCACCGCCTCCCTTGTTCTGGGTGCGAGCGCCGGCTGGTTTGCGCGTGGAGTGGGAGATGGAGACGCTCCGGCCATCATGCCCAATCCAGCACGGATGCTCTTCGATACGTTTAGAGGGCTATCTGTCGTACCCGAGTTGGATGAGTCAGACCCCCAATCTCCGTTTGTATTGATCGAGGTATCCGTTCCGCCGGAGGCCCGGCAAGTTGTACTTATTGCTGGTGAGCAAAGTCCAATGCGACTCGTCGGATCAAGCGATGGGTTCGTGAGCTTCCTAGTACGTCGAGATGCCACACCCAGCAGGCTCGTCCTTCGCTATGAGATCAATGGCCGCGTCATCCAGTATCCCTTGCAAGTCGCTCATTCCAAACGGAGGTAGGGACCATGATATCGAATCGACTGCAGCTCCTGACCTTGATCCTTTTTGCCGCCCCTGTAGAGGCCGCTGCGCTCGAATGTCAAATCGACCAAGTCCAAGAGGTACGCACGGACGACCCCACATTCGGTACTGACCTCAACCTTCGTGGCGAAGCGAGAATCACTGTCGCAAAGTACAAGTCGCAGTTCGTTCCCGTGTGTAGCGTAGTGTTCGGCGCCCAGAGCCACTCCTCGACGTACAAGGATAATTGCGAGCATCGCAACGTCATTCTGGCGGGAGTGCTGTCGCGTACGAGCACGGACGAGGCGAGCTTGACCCTGATTGGCGCTAAGACCTTCGAGAAGGTCGACATCCCCATGCTGGCATATTCTTCGACATACAAGCCCGTCACTAACGATGACCTCGTTGCGTACCTCAGAGGCAAAGAGTCGAGCGGGCAAGG
>NZ_DATDMY010000214.1:0-2998 GCF_036518555.1 Dokdonella sp.
CACCGCGGCGGCGTCGCCGCCGCGCTCGCGGTTCTGGTCGCGATCGTCGCCGCGCTCGGCATCGCGCTGTGGCAGGCGCAGGTCGCGCGCGAGCAGGCGCGTCGCGCCGAGACAATCAAGGACTTCCTCATCGACATGTTCCGCGCGAGTGACCCTCGCGTGGCGCAGGACAAGCCACGCGGACAGGTGACCGCGCGCGAGCTGCTGGACGCGACGGCGCCGCGCATCGCCGACGAGTTCGGCGACGACGCCCAGACGCAGGTCGAGCTGCTCGGCGTCGCCGCGTCGATCTACCGCGAGCTCGGTGACGACGCGCGCTATCGCGCGCTGCACGATCGGCAGGTCGAGCTCGCACGACGCGCGTTCGGCGACGCGCATCCCGCGATCGTCGATGGCCTGCTCGACGATGCGCAGCATGCGAGCGATCGCAACGACTACCCCGCGGCGCGACGCCTGCTCGAACTGGCCGACGGATTGATCCGCCGCGCCGGGCTCGATCATTCGGTGCAGCGCGCACGCTGGTGGGAGATACGCGCCGGGCTGTTCAATGCGAACGCGGCCGAGCGGGAGGCATCGCAGGGTGCGCTCGAGAACGCGATCGCCCTGTACGCACGCGTCGCGCCGACCGATCCCGGCTACGTACACGCGCTCGGCATGCTCGGATTCCGCCTCTCCGGCGACGACCCGCAGGCGGCCGAACGCGCCTACCGGCGTGCGATCGATGCCGCCGCGGCGAGCCATCGGCGCGACGACGGCGAGCTCCAGCAGTTGATCCTTCCGGGCCTCGCGTCCGTGCGCGAGGACCAGGGCGACTACGCCGGCGCGGAGCGCGCATACGAGCAAAGCGCGGACCTCGCGCGACGTACGTACGGCGAAGAGCACAGCACCACGTGGGTGCCTGCCGCGCAGCACGCGTGGATGGTGCATCGGCAGGGCGACCGCGAGCGCGCGCTCGCGCTGTTCGAGCACCTGCTCGCGCTGATCCCGCCCGACTGGGATACCGATTCCTACGACGAGTACGCGCGCGAGTTCTATGCATCGTGCCTCGCCGCCGAGGGCCGCGCGGCGGAAGCGATCCCGCTGCTCGAAGCCGCACTGCGCACCTACCTCGCGCGACCGGGCGTCGATTACGAGGTGCGCCGCAACCGGCTCATCCTCGGCGACGCCTACGACCGCGTCGGACGCATCGACGACGCGCGCGCGACGATCAAGGCGTCGCTCGACGAACGGATCGAGAAGGAGAGCGCGGACGCGCGCACCTTGCTCGACGCGCGCGAGCGCTGGGGTCGCTTCCTGCTCGATCGCGGCGAGCTCGATGGCGCTGAAAGGGAGTTCCGCGAAGTGCTCGCGCAGCAGCACGGCCGCATGCTCGTGACCGCCGCGCTCGCCGAAGGCGGCCTCGCCCGGCTTGCGCTCGCGCGCGGCGACGCCACCGGCGCACTCTCCGCTAGCACGCGCGCGGTCGACGCGTTCGAGCACGTGCTCGGCCGGCGCGACGTGCGCAGCGGCCCGTACCTCTGGCTCGTGCACGCCGAGGCGCTGCGCCGACGCGGCGATCGCGCCGCCGCGCGCAGCTGGGCCGAACGCGCGCTCGAGGCGAGCCGCCGCTACGACGCCCCGGGCGCCGCGTCGATCGCGCAGGCCGAAGCTGCATTGCGCATGATCGAGTAGTTCGCGCCTTCGCGCACGCAAGGCGGCTTCGCGACCGCGGATTTCGTCAGCTTCCCGACAGCATTCGCGGCGCATGTCCGTGCGCGGCCTGCGGTGGCGTTCTTCGCGGCGATCTCGTGGAGGAATCGCCATGTCCAGGCACGCTCGACACATCCGTTCCCTCGGCGCGACGCTGCTCGTCGCACTCGCGGTCGCCACACCGGTCGGTGCGACGCAGTACCACGTCGGCGCCGGCTGCGACTACGCGACGATCGCGGCCGCGATCACCGCTGCCGCGAGCGACCTCGGCGGCAACAAGGAGATCCTCGTCGCGGACAACCAGGCCTACACGAACCAGGCGCTCGCGATCGACGGCATGTCGGTCACCATCGAAGGCGTGCCGGCGTGCAACTACGTCCAGCCGAGCGGCAACACGACGATCAGTGGCGGCAGCGGCCACAGCGTGCTGACGATCCGTGGCGATTCGCACGTGCGGCTGAGGAACCTCACGATCTCGGGCGGCCATCCGTCCGACGGCGCCGCCGGCGGCGGCATCGACTTCGCGGGCACCGGTACGCTCTCGATCGACCACACGACGATTTCCTCCAACCATGCGGGCTACGGCGGCGGCATCAACTTCAACGGATCGGGCGGCGTCGCGTACCTCGGTCTCAATTCCGAGACCCAGGTCCTGTCCAACATCGCGACCACGTCGGGCGGCGGCGTGCGCATCGAGGGCAACGCGGTGCTGACGATCACCGCGCCGCAGGTATGGTTGGCGTTCAACGAAGCGGCCGGCGGCTACGGCGGCGGGCTCGAAGTGATCGGTCCGGCGCGCGCGGATCTCGGCTCGCCCGGCTACCGGATCGCCGAGTACGCGGGCCTGCTGTACGAGAACAGCGCGCAGTACGGCGGCGGCATCGCGATCTTCGGCGGCAGCGGCGCGAGCCAGCACGCGATCGTGCGCCTGTTCGCGACCGATGCGGCCAATCCCGTGATGATCCGCGCCAACGATGCGGCGCAGGCCGGCGGCGGCGTCTACCTGCAGCCGGATGCGGGCCCGAACCAGAGTTTCGCGACCCTGTGCGGCATCGACTACCGCTTCACCGACAATACGGCGCAGGAAGGCAGCGCCATCTACGCGGACGAGGACAGCACGTCGCTCGACGGCTATACGGGCAGTTTCGTGAGTCTCGGCCCGTACGCCAACGATGCCGACTGCACGCAGACGGCACTGCCGGCCGGCGTCGTCGCGTGCACGAGCGAAACCTGCAATTCGATCGACCACAACGTCTCGCAGAACAACGCCGGCCAGGCGACCACGGGCTCGACGGTCCTGCTGCAGACC
>NZ_DATDMY010000215.1:0-16334 GCF_036518555.1 Dokdonella sp.
CGCGCGCGCCGCAATCCCGGCTCCCGAATGCCCGGCTCCAACGTCCCTCGCCAGAGCCGATTTCGGCGTAGAGTGCGCACCTGCACGCGCCGGACTGCCGTCGCGGCGGCTACGGGGGACGAACGATGAAGCGTCTGTTGCTTGCGCTGTGCGCCGTCTTCGGCGTGGCGGCCGCGGTCCATGGCGTCGCATCCGACGACGTGCGCGCAGCGCCCGCGTCGGCATGGTCGGTCTGGGGCGGCGAAGTCGGCGTGCGCTGGAATCGCGATCTCGCGCACGCGATCGGCCTGCGCATCGCGCCCGCGACGGCGCGTCTCGCCGATGCGCCCGACCATGCGTTCGAGCGATTCGAAGTGCGCCGCAGCGGCGCGCTGGAATTCCGCATGGACGGCCACGTGTTCCGTGGCTTCGCGGGCGGCTCGCTGCAGGCGCGCGGCGGCTACGTGCTCGAGTTCGACCGCGGTCGGATCGACCTCACCGATTTCCGCCTCGTGCCGCGCAAGGACGATCCTTACCTGCTCGACCTCGTTTCCGCGGACGGCAAGGCGTGGTTCTACGCCGATCGGCTCATGTACGAGCAGACGGGCGCGGACGGGATCCTTGCCGTCCGCACGCTCGATCTGCGCATGACGGCCGCACTCGCCGAACGCCTCGGGCAGCCGATGGTCGCGAACTGGACGATCGCGGACATGGAGCTCGAAAGCGAAGTGCTCGTGCGAGGCGCGTCGCCGGACGCGCCATCGAGTTGCAACGTCAACACGGGCGCCGGCTGCAATTTCGCCGGCAGCGCGGCTCCGGGCGGAGGCACGTACCAGGCCGACCTTTTCATGAAGTCGTTCTCGCTGCAGTTCAAGCGGTGCTCGGGCTGCAGCGGACCTTCCGGCAGCGGAACGGTCGTCTTCGCTCCGTCGTCGACGCTCAAGAACAACGTCAACGCGGGCTCGATCCAGACCACGATCGCGGGCCAGGGTGCGCTCGGCAGCAGCAGCGCGCTGTGGGCGGCCGACATTCCCTGGTACTCGAAATTCAGTGGCCTGTTCGCGCCGTACGGCAACGACCAGCATCCGTACCTGATCTGGAACATGTACCGCTTGAATGCGGACGGCAGCATCGAGCAGATCGGTCGTTCCGGCGTCAAGCATGCGTTCCTCACCACCAACGTCGGCTGCGCCGATGGCCGCCCTCAGGGACACGTGATCGGCGCCGCCTGCGAGGACACCTACAGCGACAGCAACAACGACAGCACCACCGCGCTCGGGCCACGATCGGAAATCATCCCGGCGACGAACCAGTGGGGGCGCTGCGGTTCGATCTACGACGCCAATTGCGACGGCGCCAACGACAATCCTTCCTACGGCAGTTACGAGCATCGGCTCACCGTCGGCGAATCGCAGATCAGCCTGGGCGCGAATCCCGGCGCCACGTTCCTGTTCGAGTCGTGGTACCTCGCGCGCGAGGACATCAACATCTACAACTCGATGGGCACGGTCGCCACGACGCAGAACTGGAACGGCAGCGTCTGGGGCATCAGTGCGTCGACGTACAAGCTCGATTCCGCGATCGACCGCTGGGTGAGCCCGACCGCGCCGCCACCCAACGCGAAGAACAGCGAGCTCGCGGTCGGCGAAGGCCACGCGCGCCTCGCGGTCAAGGTCACCGACAACGGCGACGGCACCTGGCGCTACGACTATGCGGTCATGAACTTCGATTTCGCGCGCGCGACGACGCAGGGCGCCGAGCCGAACCTGCGCGTCCTGTCGAACAAGGGCTTCGACCGCTTCAGCGTGCCGATCGCCACCGGCGCGGTCGTGAGCGCCACGCGCTTCCGCGACGGTGACCTCGTCGCCGCGAACGACTGGACCGTCGACACGTCGGGCGGCCGTGCTACGTGGACCGCACCCGCGGCAGGACCCACGCTCGACTGGGGCACGCTGTACGCGTTCTCGCTCACGGTGAATGCGCCACCGGTCGCGCTCGACGGCAGCCTGCGCGTCGCGCAATCGGGCAGCCCCGCGAGCTACGATCTGGCGACGCTCGCACCGGGCACGGCCGCG
Organism: Dokdonella sp.; assembly: GCF_036518555.1. GTDB lineage: Bacteria > Pseudomonadota > Gammaproteobacteria > Xanthomonadales > Rhodanobacteraceae > Dokdonella_A. Next base: position 2,055 of record NZ_DATDMY010000215.1, read on the forward strand.
CCGGCGCCCACCGCGACGGTGGCGCCGACGGATCTCGCGTTCGATCTCGTGCAGGGCGCGAGCGACACGCAGTCGTTCACGCTCGGCAACACGGGCGCCGCCGGCAGCACCCTGCATTTCACGGTCGATACCGCGCCGTCGTCGTGCGCGAGCCCGGCGGCGGTCGCATGGCTCGCTGCGTCGCCCGTTTCGGGCTCGATCGCGCAGGCTGCCCCCGCGCAGGCGATCGGCGCGACCGCGAACGCGGCCAGTCTCGCTCCGGGCAGCTACGCGGCGAAGGTCTGCGTGCGCAGCGACGACCCTGCCCACGCCGTGATCGAGGTTGCGGTCGCGTTGGCGGTGAGCGCGCCGCCACCGTCGGCCTCGGTCGCACCGACGAGCGTCTCGCTCGACCTCGTGCAGGGCGCGAGCGGCAGTACGTCCTTCGCGCTCGGCAACAGCGGCGCCGTCGGCAGCGTGCTGCATTACACGATCGACACCGCGCCGTCGTCGTGCGCGAGTCCGGGCGCGGTCGCCTGGCTCGGCGCGTCGCCGGCATCGGGTTCGGTCGCGCAAGGCGCGCCGTCGCAATCGATCGCCGTGAACGCCGATGCGGCGGGTCTCGTTCCGGGCGGCTACTCCGCGAAGCTCTGCGTCCACAGCGACGACCCCGTCAACGCGGTGATCGAAGTGTCGGTCGCGCTGTCGGTCGCGGCGCCGCAGCCGACCGCGACGGTCGCACCGGGCACGCTCGCGTTGACGCTCGTGCAGGGCACGAGCGGGTCGCTCGCCTTCACGATCGGCAACACGGGCCAGGCCGGCAGCGTGCTCCACTTCACCCTCGACACCGCGCCGACATCGTGCGGCACCCCCGCGGCGGTCGCGTGGCTGTCGCTCGCACCGGCGTCCGGTGCGGTCGCGCAGGGCGCGTCCGCGGCGAGCATCGAGGCCGCGTTCGACGCGGGCGGGCTTGCGCCCGGAACGTACACGGCATCGGCGTGCGTGCACACCGACGACCCGGCGCACGCGACGGTCGCGATCGGCGTGACGCTCGACGTGACGGCGCCGGTACCGACCGCCGCGGTCGCCCCGACGAGCCTCGAATTCCACCTCGCGCAAGGCGCGGCCGCGAACTCGGATCTGGCGCTATCGAACACCGGCGATGGCGGCAGCGTCCTGCATTACACCATCGACGAGGCGCCGACCTCGTGCGCGAGCGCGGGCGCGGTGTCGTGGTTGTCCGCGACGCCCGCATCGGGATCGGTCGACGCGGCGGGCGTGCCGGCGACCGTGACCGTGCACGCCGACGCCACCGCCCTCGATGCCGGTGCGTACACGGCGACGATCTGCGTGCGCAGCGACGATCCCGCGCACGCGACGATCGAAGTCGCGATATCGCTCGTCGTCAGCGACGTGATCTTCGCGAACGGATTCGACGCCTCGCCGTGATCGGATCGCGGGCGAACGCGAACGTCGCGTTCGCCCGCACGTCGCTCAGGGCGCGGGGCCGAACTCGAGCACGTGCTGCGCGGGGCCGGGCAGGAACGGCGTCGGCGTGCCGCGCACCCAATCCTCGTGGCCGGCGCCGTAATACGGCGACAGCGGATGGCCGCTCTGGCCGCCCGGCATCATGAAGTAGCCATGCGCCTCGTCGCCTGGCGCGACCGCGAAGCGCTCGGACGCGCCGAACGAGGGGCTCTGCACGCGCGGCATGTTGCTGTCGCCGGCCAGCGGCTCGTACGGCATGTCGAGCCAGCGCGCGGCGAACGCAGGCAAGCCGCGCGACAGCGGATGCGCGATGCGCGCGGTGTTGTGTTCGCCCCAGCGCCGCGCCGCGATTCCGCCGGGTTGCTCGTCGAGGCTCGCACCCGAGCGATCGAGCGCCGCGATCATGAGCGCGTCCCAATCCGCCACGCCGGGCGGCAACAGGTGGGGCGGACGCTGCGTGAGCAATTTCCACACCGCCTGCTCGGATTGCGGCATCTTCGGCAGATTGAAATCGGGGAACTGCTTGCGCACCGCGGCCGCGAAACCGTCCATCACGCTGTCGACGACCTCGCCGCGCCAGCTGCGCACGAGCCGGTAGGCGACCGAATCGGTCGACGCACGTCCGTGCCAGTCGGCGAGGATCGCCTTCATCGCCTCGTGCAGCGGCGACGCCGGAGCCCGGTTGAGCTCGAACTCGAGCAGGTCCTTCCAGTGCTCGAGGAACAGCGCGCGATCGTCGAGCTGGATCTCGAGCAGGTCGGCGGGAGCGAAATGCTCCCGTGCGCGCAGCGCGTCGCGGATCTGCATCGCGCGCGCGCCGAGGTCATAGCCGCCGTCGCCGAGCAGGGCGAGCGCCGCATCCTCGACCGGGCGCTGGTTCGCGCTCCAGAGCCGCTGCCACGGCGGGTTCGCGACCAGCGGATGCAGCTCGTCGGCAAGCCAGCCGTCCCAACCCGTGCCCGCGTGCGACCAGTCCGACGGCAGGCCAGGATCGTAGCCGCCGACGCGCTTGGGAACGCGTCCCGCGATCGTCCACGCGATGCTGCCCGCCGAGTCGCCGACGATGAGATTCTGCGGCGGTATGCCGCTCGCTTGCGCGAACGCGACCGCCTCGTCGACCGTGCGCGCGGTTTCGAGCCGGACCAGGTCGACGTCGATGCCGCCCGGCTGTTGCGCAACCCACGCCAGCGCGAGCGCGACGCCATCGGCGTCCTGCGCGATGATCGGTCCCCAGCGCGTCTCCTCGACCTCGATCGTATCGTCGTCGGCGCCGTGCACGCGGATGCGCTCGGCGTGTTTCTCGATCGTCGCCCAGCCCTCCGGCACGCGATAGCGGGTCGGGTCGTGCGGATCGCGCTGCACGCGCACCCAGTCGGTCGAGTCGACGTAACTGTTGGTGAAGCCCCAGGCGACATGGCGATTGCTGCCGGCGACGACCGCGGGCGCACCGGGGAGCCCCGCGCCGGTGACGTCGATCCGGGTGCCCGGGCTTCGCGGATCGGGGTAGACGATGCGCGTGCGAAACCACAGGTTCGGCACGCGCAGGTCGAGGTGCATGTCGTTCGCGACGAGCGCGGCGCCGCCCGCGAGCGCTCCGCCGACGGCGAAGGCGTTGCTGCCGGGTACGCGCGGATCGGTGACGCCGCGGCTGCCGCGCAGGAGGGCCGGATCGAGCGTGCGCAGGTCGAGCGCGTCGGCGGCCGGAGGATCGGGCCAGCTCAACGCAGCGCCCGCGATCGGCGCGTCCCAGCCGCCGCCGCCCGCGGTCAGGAACGCGTAGGCGGACGCGGGCAGCGCCGCATGCATGCGTGCGAATGCGAGCTCGCGCTTGCCTTCGGCGTCGTTGAGCGTGAACGCCATCGCTGCGATCACGAGCAGCGTGTCCTCGCTGCGCCACGGTGCCGGTTGGTTGAACGTCGCCAGGTACGCGAAGGGGCGAACCGCGAGACCGGCGAGGCCCGCATTGACGCCGTCACGGTACGCATCGAGCGCGTCGCGCTGTTGCGGTGCGAGCTGTGCGAGCGCGCGCTCCATGCGCGCGCGCATGCGGTGCGCGCGTGCGGTGCGATCGAGCGGCAGCGCGGCCTTGCCGAACAGCTCCGCGAGTTCGCCCGCCGCGCGGCGGCGCAGCACGTCCATTTCGAAGAAGCGTTCCTGCGCGTGCACGTAGCCGAGCGCCCAGCTCGCGTCGCGCCGACTGGCGGCTTCGACCGTGACCGTGCCGAGTGCATCGCGCTCGACGCGCACCGGTTGCTTCAATGCAGCATCGACGATGCGTCCTTCGTAGCGAGGCATGCTTCCGCGCAACGCGAGCCAGCCTGCGACAGGCGTTGCGACGATCAAGAGGACGAGGAGCAGGGCGGCACGCGTGAGGAAGCGTCGGCGACGAGGCGGCATCGTGGGGTCCGTAGCAGCGGAGCGCGCATCGTAGACGATCCGGCCCCACGCTTCGGATATTCCTGAGCGCGCGATGAAAGTGATTGCAAACGGCGTTCAAACGGAGGCGCACGCTGTTACTATCGGGCGGTTGCCCTCTCGGGTGACGCGAATGGCGGGAGTGATGTGGGCATCCTGCCGCGAGGTCGGCGCCGCTGCGCGAGCGTCGATCCGAAATCCGTCCGCGATGGCGCTGATCACGGTCGCGCGGATGCTGGTAGCGACTGCGGACGGCCTCTGGCAGAGGCGTTCGTCTACAACTTAGGGAGTGGATAGTGAAGAACGTTTCAAACAAGAGGTCAAGCAACATCCGTGTCGCCACGCGTGCCGTTCTGGGCGTGTGCATCGCAGCCGCGTGCGGCAGTGCCGTCGCCGCCAGCGCGCCGCATTTCTCGCCCAATGTGGCGATGCCGCATGCGTCTTCGGCGCGCGGGCCGCTGCTGCACCAGCGCGGGCCGAACGGTACGCCGGCGTGTGGTTCCATCACGATCACCCAGTCGAGCACGCAGACGATCACGCCGAGCAATTCGGTTGCGTGCAACAACGGCACGTCGCACACCGACAACTCGTACTTCCGTGCGTTCGACCTCGCGTCGCTCGGCGCACCGAATGGCCTCGACGTCTGCGAGGTGCAGTTCGGTGTCGAGCAGGCGACGGGCGCGAGCGGCACGCAGCCGGTCACCGTGAACCTGTACACGAGCGATCCGCTGTTCCCGAACGGATTCCCGGGCTCGTTGACGGCGATCGGCACCGCGACGGCGGACGTGCCGAATGCGGCCAGCGGCACGATCTATTCGGTTCCGGTCACCGGCAGTGCACCGGCGGGTTCGCAGCTCGTCGTCGAGGTCTTTACCCCTGACGGTTCCGCAGCGCCGAACCTGTTCTTCATCGGCTCCAACACGGATGCCGAGAGCGGACCGAGCTATCTCGCTGCCGCCGACTGCGGCCTCTCCGCGCCGGCGGATACCGCGTCCATCGGCTTCCCGACCATGCACATCGTGCTCAACGCGATCGGCAATGCCCCGGGTGGCGACGACGTCATCTTCGCCGACGGTTTCGATGGCGTGCCGACGGTGGCGCCGACGCTGGCCAAGGCGTTCGCGCCCACGAGTGTCGCGGTCGACACGAACAGCGTGCTCACGCTCACGCTCGACAACAGCGGCAACGCCGGTCCTGCGACGCTGACCTCGGATCTCGTCGACACGTTCCCGGCCGGACTCGTCGTCGCGACGCCGTCCGACGCGGCGACCACGTGCACGGGCACGGCCTCGGCGACGGACGGCGGCAGCACGCTCACGCTCGCATCCGGTGCGCAGATTCCGGCCGGCGGCACCTGCACGGTCACGGTGTCGGTGACCTCGTCGACCGCAGGCACGTACACCAACACGATCGCTGCCGGCGGCCTGCAGACCGACCTCGGCAACAGCGCCGCGGACGCGACGGCCGACCTCAACGTCACGGGTGGCGGTGGTACCCACCACGCGGCGATGTACACGGATCGCACCGAGTTCCTCACGCACGTTTCGGCCGGCTACTACGAGAACGGCTTCGACGACGCGGTGCCGGGCCCGATCGCTTCGCTGAGCTACACGAACGGTCCCTGGGCTTACACGGTCGCGGCCAGCTCGGACCAGCTCTACAACGACACGGGTCTCGTCTCGACGAATCTCGCGGGCGACTCGATCGTCGTGACGTTCACGAGTGGCGCGGTCACGGCGGTCGGCGGCAACTTCTGGGCGACCGACATCAACGTGCAGCCGACCGGCACCGATGTGACGATCACGCTCAGCGATGCGACGACCGAGACGTTCACCTCGACCGGCCCGACCGACTACCGTGGCTTCACGACGGTGGCGCCGATCACGAGCATCACGATCGACGCTCCGGACACGGGTGGCACCTTCTGGCCGACGATGGACAACCTGCTCGTGGGCGAAGGCGACTGACCTTTCCGGCATGGATGGACGAAAAAGGGCCCCTTTTCGGGGCCCTTTTTTTTCTTCGCGAACGGGTGCGCGCGTTTCGATCCGGTGCTGTCGCCCCGTCGCGGGGACGATGCGCGGCAAAGGCATCGCGCGAGCGCGCCGCTCGATGCGGGGATTGCTGCAGTGCGTCGTCACGGCGACGCCCGCGCCTCGCGTGTCGGATGAACGAGGGGAGTTGTTCCCATGCGGGCGACAGGCATATAGTCCGTCGGCCCATCTCCGCCAGGGCGACGTCGGCGGATCCGGGCAATCCAGGGACAGGTTCGTTGGCGGTTGCCGGCGGTACCACATGCCACCGGCATCGGATCGGATTTTGTTGCGCCTTGACTGGGGTCTTGCGCATGAACGACCGATTTCGCTGCACAGGCTGCGCGCTGCAGTCGAGGTTTCACGAATCAACGTTGGCTTGCGCTTGCGGGTTTCCCGCCAGGCGCGCTTTTGCGTGGACGTAACTCAGCTTTTTCGTCGATTTACGGGGGTAATTCGCATGAAACGCTTGTTGACGCGTACTTTGACATCGTGCGCACTGGGAGCGCTGCTCGCAGGCAGTGCGTACGCTGAAACCTTCAATAACAACACGCCGGTAGCCATTCCGGACAACACGTACAACGGTACCCAAGCCACGATGGCGTGCTCGACGATCGACGCGAGTTCGATCCCGGCAGCCGATACGATCACGAATGTTGCGCTCACGACGGGCATTACCCACACGTGGGCGGGCGATCTGACCGTCAAGCTCATCAGTCCGTCGAGCACGATCCTCGGCGTGTTCAGTCGGCCAGGCGTCGCCGAGACGGCCGACGACGGCAACGACACGGCCGGCTTCGGCGACAGCTCGAACTTGCTGTCGGCGAATCCGTTGTCGTTCGCCGACGCCAACGCCGCCGATGCGGAGACGATGGGCGGCACCCTGACCAGCGCCCAGACCATCTGCCTCAACGACAGCGTGTGCGCCTACAAGGCCAATCCCGGTAGCGTCGTCGGTCTGGCGAATTTCGCCGGCTTCAACGGTGCGACGGCATCCGGCACCTGGACGCTCTGCGTCGGCGATGCCGGCAGCGGCGACACCGGTTCGCTCAACAGCTGGAGCATCACGATCGACCACGTCGCTCCCGTGGTCACGCACACGGTGACCCCGAGCGTCGGCACGCCGTCCGGTTCGATCAGCCCGAATACCGCGCAGGTCGTCAATGACGGCGACACCACCGCGTTCACGCTCACGCCCGATGCCGGTTTCCACATCGACACGGTCGGCGGCACCTGCGGTGGCACCCTCGCGGCCAACACCTTCACGACCAACGCGATCACGGCCGATTGCACCGTCATTGCGAACTTCGCTCCGGACGGCGGCGGCGGCACGTTCCCGCCCGACGAGAACTTCGACGAAGTCACCGCACCGGCATTGCCGGCAGGCTGGGTGACCTCGACGACGACCGGCACCGACTTCACGACCGTGACCGACGCCGCCGACACGGCGCCGAACGCCGCGTTCGCGACCGACCTGCCCGCGGTCAACGACTTCACGCTCGACTCGCCGTCGTTCGTGCCCGCCGGTACGACGACGCTGACGTTCCGCCACCAGTTCAACCTCGAAGACACGTTCGATGGTGCGGTGCTCGAGATCAGCATCAACGGCGGTCCGTTCACGGACATCCTCGCAGCGGGCGGTTCGTTCGGATCGGGCGGCTACACCGACACGATCTCGTCGAACTTCAGTAGCCCGATCGCCGGGCGCCAGGCCTGGAGCGGCAGCAGCGGCGGCTTCATCACGACCGTCGCGACCCTGCCTGCCGCGGCGACCGGCCAGCCGACCGTGCTGCGTTTCCGCACCGCGGACGACAGTTCGGTTGCGCCGAGTTCCGGTCCGGGCTGGTGGGTCGACTCGATCCACCTGTCGTTCGCGACGATCCCGTCGGTCGCGAAGGCGTTCGCGCCGAGCACCGTGCAGATCAACACGGACAGCACGCTCACGATCACACTGACCAACCCGACCACGGGCGCAGCGACCTTGACGGCCGACCTCGTCGACACGCTGCCGGCCGGCCTCGTCGCGACCGCGGCGTCGGCGACGACGACCTGCACCGGCGGTGCGGGCGCGAGCAACACGTCGGGCTCGGTCACGCTGGGCACGGGTGCGGTGATCCCGCCGAACGGCACGTGCGTCGTCGCGGTCACGGTCAACTCGGCCACGGCAGGCAGCTACGTCAACACGATCCCGGCTGGCGCGCTGCAGACGAACATCGGCAACAGCGATACGGACGCGACCGCGACCCTGACGGTGCAGTCGCCGCCGGTCGCCGTGGTCACGCCGAATGCGCTCTCGATCTCGGCGGCCGCGGGCGGCACGGGTTCGACGCCGCTCAACATCGCCAACACCGGTGGCAGCGCTCTGACCTACACGATCACCGAGGGAACGACGTCGGTCAACGGACAGAGCCGCCTGCAGGGCAGCAGCTACAAGACCGTCTCGAAGCAGGCGCTCGAGATGCGCGCGAAGTACGGCCCCGCGTCGCTGTCGGGCAATCCGAGGGCAGGCATGGCGCCGGCGATGCATCGTCCGGTCAAGCCGCTCGGCGCACTGCAGATCTCGCAGATGGCGGACAACACCCCGGGTGACCAGGGCGTGTCCTGCGGCGTGAGTGGAACGTCGACGACGGCCAACAGCTGGTGGCGTCGCTTCTACTTCAACGAGCATCCGGGTGTCGGCGCGAGCACGAGCGTCACGAGCGTCACGATCTCGTCCGGCAGCAACGGCCCGAGCGGCGTGCCCGTCACGATCAACCTGTACACGATCCCGCACGGCACGCCGACCGATACGATCCCGACCGCGTCGCTGACGCCGATCGGCACGGGCACGGGCACGATCGACAGCGGCCTCGTGTCGGTGACGATCCCGGTCTCCGGTTCGATCGCCGATACCGCGGGCAACGACCTCGTCGTCGAGTACCACATCGATGCCGTCGCCACCGGCCAGTTCTTCCCGGGCGCGAACGCGACCCCGGAAACGCATCCGAGCTTCCTGTCGGCGGCCGACTGCGGCGTCAACGAACCGACCACGGCAGCGACGATCGGCTTCCCGGACTTCCACCTGACGATGATCGTCAACGTCGGCGGCACGCCGCCGGCGACCTGCGCGAACCCGGCCGATATTCCGTGGCTGAGCGAAGCGCCGGCCGGTGGTTCGGTCGCGGCGGGTGCGAACACGGATGTCACCGTGACCGGCGACGCGACGAGCCTCGCCGAAGGTACGTACACGGCCAACGTCTGCGTCGGCTCGAACGATCCGGTCACGCCGCTCGTCACCGTGCCCGTCACGCTCACGGTCGGACCTGCGCCGTTCGTGCTCTGCCCGAACAACGCGGAAGAGATCTTCTGCGACGGCTTCGATCCGGCGAGCGCCGGGCCGGCCACGTACACGGATCGCACGGAGTTCCTCACGCACGTCGCGGCGGGCTACTACGAGAACGGCTTCGATGATGCGGTGCCGGGTCCGATTGCGTCGATGAACTACACGAGTGGCGGCTGGGCGTACACGGTCGCGGCGAGTTCGGACACGCTGTACAACGACACGGGCCTGATCTCGACGAACCTCGCGGCGGATTCGATCGTCGTCACGTTCACGGGTGATCCGGTCACGGCCGTCGGCGGCAACTTCTGGGCGACCGACATCAACGTGCAGCCGACCGGCACCGACACGACGGTGAGCTTGAGCGATGGCACGACCGAGACGTTCACGTCGACGGGTCCGACGGATTTCCGTGGCTTTACGACTGCGGGCCCGGTGACGTCGCTCACGGTCGACGCACCCGACTCGGGCGGCAACTTCTGGCCGACGATGGACAACCTGATCGTCGGTACCGGTCAGTAAATCCAACCGTCCAGCGATACTTGGAGGCCTTCCTTCGGGAAGGCCTCTTTTTTTGGCCTGGCGGAAGGCGGGAGCCGAGGATTCCGACTTCCCCGCGCGAGCGAGCGGTAGCGGTGCAGGCCGACGGCCGGTTGCGCCACGGAACCGGGCAGTTCGACAGGGCGCCGGCGTTAAAGCGGCTGCGGCGCGACGCGTCGGTTACGCAGCGTCATGCCACGAGGTCGCAAAGTCCTCGATCGCTGTGAGGGAACCGCTGAGCAGACCACAAGGGGACGTCGATTCCCGCGAAAGCGTGCATCCACGTTCGCCGTCCTCGAAGCAATACGCTCCGCGCATCGCGGACCGCCGCGGGGTCGGCGCTTGCCGAGCGCGCGCGTAACCACTATGCCCGCCCACGCCCGCGCCACGCGGACGATGCTCGCCTCAGGCGGTGGTTTCGATCCGATCGACGCGCTGCAGCCCGCGTGGCAGCAGCGAACCGCGCGTCGCGCGGTTGCCGCCGTATTCGACGAGGTCGTTCCAACGCAGCGTGAGCTTGCGCTGGCCTGCGTAGAGCGTGACCTCGCCCTGGCCCTCGGCGACGACCGCAATACCGGCGACGCGCTCCCCGGCGCCGAGCTTCGCCTTCGGAATCTCGATGAGCTTGTTGCCTTTGCCGCCCTTGTCGAGCTCGGGCAGTTCGGCGACCGAGAACATCAGCAGGTGGCCCGCGCTCGTGACGACGACGATGCGGTCCCGCGCCGAATCGGCGACCAGCGCAGGCGCGAGAACGCGCGCTTCGTCGTCGAGGTTGAGGATCTGCTTGCCGGCCTTCTTGTTGGCGAGCAAGGTCTCGAACTTCGTCACGAACCCGTAGCCGAAATCGGACGCGAGCACGAGCTTCGTCGCTGCGTCGGCGATCGCGACCGCATCGAAGCGTGCGCCCGCGGGCAGCGCGAAGCGGCCGGTCAGCGGCTCGCCGTTGCCGCGCGCGGAAGGCAGCGTGTGCGCCGGCGTCGAATAGCTGCGCCCGGTCGAATCGATGAACGCGGCCTGCTGCGTCGTGCGGCCCTTCGCGCTCGCGAGGAAGCTGTCGCCCTCGCGGTAGCCGAGTTCGCTCGCGTCGACGTCGTGGCCCTTCGCTGCGCGCGCCCAGCCCTTCGCGGACAGCACCACGGTGACCGGTTCGCTCGCGACGAGCGCGGTGTCGTCGAGCGCCTGCGCGACCGCGCGCTCGACCAGCGGCGAACGGCGCGCATCGCCGTACTTCTTCGCGTCGTCCTTGAGCTCGTCCTTGATCAGCGTCTTCAGCCGCGCTTTGGAATTGAGGATCACGTTGATGCGCGCGCGCTCTTCCTCGAGCTGGTCGCGCTCCTCGTTGATCTTCATTTCCTCGAGCCGCGCGAGCTGGCGCAGGCGCGTCTCGAGGATGTAGTCGGCCTGCTCCTCGCTGAGGCGGAAGCGCGCGATTAGCGCGGGCCGCGGCCCGTCCTCGGTTCGAATGATGCGGATCACTTCGTCGAGGTTGAGATAGGCGATGCGCAGGCCTTCGAGCAGGTGCAGTCGCCGCTCGACCCTCGCGAGGCGATGCTGCAGGCGCTTGGTCACCGTCTCGGCGCGGAAGCGCAGCCATTCGAGCAGGATCTGCTTGAGGTTCTTGACCTGCGGCTTCCCGTCCAGGCCGATCATGTTGAGGTTGACGCGGTAGCTCTTCTCGAGGTCCGTCGTCGCATTGAGGTGCTGCATCATCTCGTCGAGATCGATGCGGTTGCTGCGCGGGATCAGCACGATGCGGATCGGGTTCTCGTGGTCCGACTCGTCGCGGATGTCCTCGAGCATCGGCAGCTTCTTCGCGCGCATCTGGTTCGCGATCTGCTCGACGATCTTCGACGGCGATACCTGGTACGGCAGCGCGGTGACGACGACGTTGCCGTCCTCCTTCTTCCAGACGGCGCGGCAGCGCACCGAGCCGTTGCCGGTCGCGTACATCGCGGCGAGCTCGCTCGCCGGCGTGATGATCTCGGCCGCCGTCGGGAAGTCCGGGCCCTTAACGTGCTCGCACAGCTCGGCGATGCTCGCTTCCGGCTCGTCGAGCAGGCGGATGCACGCGCTCGCGATCTCGCGCAGGTTGTGCGGCGGGATGTCGGTCGCCATGCCGACCGCGATGCCGGTCGAACCGTTGAGCAGCACGTGCGGCACGCGCGAGGGCAGCCACGACGGCTCCTTCAAGGTGCCGTCGAAGTTCGGCACCCAGTCGACCGTCCCCTGGCCGACTTCCTCGAGCAGCAGCTCGGCGATCGGGGTGAGCTTCGATTCCGTGTAGCGCATCGCCGCGAACGACTTCGGGTCCTCCTGCGAACCGAAGTTGCCCTGGCCGTCGATGAGCGGATAGCGATACGAGAACGGCTGCGCCATCAGCACCATCGCTTCGTAACACGCGCTGTCGCCGTGCGGATGGAACTTGCCGATCACGTCGCCGACCGTGCGCGCCGACTTCTTCGGCTTCGACGCCGCGTCGAGGCCGAGTTCGCTCATCGCGTAGACGATGCGCCGCTGCACGGGCTTGAGGCCGTCGCCGACGAAGGGCAGGGCGCGGTCGAGCACGACGTACATCGAGTAGTCGAGGTACGCGCGTTCGGCATAGTCCTTCAGCGGAATCTGTTCGTGGGTCGCTTGCAGGTTCATCGAAAATCCATCGGAAACAAGGGCTCAGCCGGGATCCTGGCAGCCAGCCGCGCATTGTGCCGGAACGCGCGTGGCGCAGGTAGCGTGCCGGCCGGGCGGTGCGCATCCGGCGCGCTCCCCCCGCCCGGTCCGGCGCCGACGCGCGCCGCCACGCGTGGCGCGGGCTCGGCGAAAACGTCTGTCGCGGCGCCCCAGTCCGTTTATCCGATCGACGGCGATAACCGGTTGCTATCGCGCGATAACCCGCGTCGATGACGATTCTTGCAGCGCATCGCGCGATCACATCATTTCATTGGATCGCAGGGTTGCGGCGCGGATAGGGTGCGCCACCGGACGACGGAGGCTTGGACATGCGTATGCGGATGAGGGATGTGCGACGGCTGCAGCGGGCGTTCGCGGCGACGATGATCGGATCGCTCGCGGCCACGATCGCGCCGCCGGCGAGGGCCGCGGTGTTCTGCGTCGACTCGGAAGCGACCGCACAAGCCGCGCTCGGCACGGCGCGCACGAACGGCCAGGCCGATTACATCAAGTTCGAGTCCGGCGTCTACCCGCTCGCTTCGGGCCTCGACTACCTGACGAACCAGGCCGGCAGCGACCACAAGGCGCTCATCCTCAGCGGCGGATTCAATGCCGGCTGCAGCGCGCGCACCGGTTCGACGTTCCTCGACGGACAGGAGCAGGTGCAGCCACTGCGACTCGCGTTCGGCGGCGCCGACATCGTCTACATCGATCACCTGACCCTGTTCCGCGGCATGACGGAAGCGAATTCCTTCTACGGCGGCAACATGCAGGTGTACATGTACGACCAGGCCGGCGGAGCGAAGCTCTTCATCGATTCTGTGCGCTTCCTGTACGGCTCCGCGGAGACGAACACGGCCGGCCTCTACGTGACCGGCTGGGGCGCCGTCGACGTCAGCAACAGCCTGTTCTTGGGCAACTCCGCCGGCCAGACGCCGGCTGTCTCGATCAACCTCAACGGACCGCTGCACTTCACCAACAACACCGTCACGGGAAACATCGCGGACGCCGCCGATCCGCGCCCGATCGCCTATGCGTATGCGCACGGCGCCTCGCATTTCTGGTTCAGCAACAACATCATCTGGGGCAACGACAACGCGAGCCACGACCTCTATCTGTACCCCGAGGGTACGTACGACCTCGTCTCCAACGACATCGGTTCGTACTCGAACGTGCCGCTCGGCGGAGCGAGTGGTGGCAACATGTCCGTCGATCCGCAGTTCGACGGATGCGGCTTCCTCTGCTTCGACAAGCCGCTCAAGCGCGCGTCGCCGCTCGTCGATGCGGGCGACGACACGCCGCCGGGTGGCTTGCCCGCGACCGACCCGCTCGGCGTCCCGCGCATCGTCGGCCCGCACGTCGACATCGGTGCCTACGAGCTCGACCGGTTGTTCGCGGACGGGTTCCAGGCCTCGATCTTCTGAAGTCGCCGGCAAGGCGCGCTTGGCAGGGTCACTGCGGCCCGCGCCGCATCGCGTTGCGAACACCGGCGAGGGATCACGGCGGCATGGTTCTGGCACGAGCAGTTGGCTCCGCCATGGGATGCCTGGAGGTCACGGTGTTGAAATCAGGCGGCCTCTCGCAGCCACATGGCTGGGATGGCCGAGCCATGGCGTGTTGCTACGGCGTGCCGCGACCCTTCGCGATCATCCGCCGATTCGCCGCGATCAGCGCATCATCCGCGACCGCCTTCCCCTCATGGCCGAGCTGGTAGGCGTCGTAATGGCGCGCGCATTCGCGCGTGAGCGTGTCGATGACCGCGCGGTGCAGCTTCGTGTAGTACGGCTGGGCGTGGTAGTGCAGGAACACCGGCACTTCGTACGGGCGGAAGCCGGGCAC
>NZ_DATDMY010000216.1:0-22944 GCF_036518555.1 Dokdonella sp.
CGCTCGCGACGACGGCGCGACCGCGGCACCGGGGACGCTCGCGGCGCACGTGCGCGGCCCGGCCACGGCGCGCGCGCTGCTGGCGCGCGTACGCACGGCGACCTCGCTCGGCGAAGCGCGCGAGCAGGCGCAGGCGCTCGCCGCCGGCGAATCGATCGTCACCGCGGAGGGCGAATGGTTCGGCCTCGGCAGTGCGCGCGTGCGGCGCGGCGCCGGCGCGCAGGTCGGCGTGCTCGCGCGCGAGCGCGAGATTCGCGAGATCGGCGAACGCATCGCGGCGCTCGAGTCGGACATCGACGCGCATTCCGAAGGGCTCGAACGCGGCAAGCTCGATCGCATCGACGCCGAGCGCGCGCGCGAGGACGCACAGCGCGAGCTGTACACCGCGCATCGCCGGCTTGCCGAAGTGGGCGGCCAGCTGCAGAGCCAGCGCGGCCGCATCGACAGCGCCCAGGAGCGCCTCGATCGCGTCGCGCGCGAGCTCGAAGAGGTCGTGGCCAAGCTCGACGCCGATCGCGAACAGGCCCGCGAGGCGCGGGCCCGCCTGGAAACCGCGGTCTCGCACATGGGCGACCTCGAACAGCGGCGCCAGGCGCTCGACGGCGAACGCCGCAAGCTGCTCGAGGCACGCGAGGAAGCGCGCATGAATGCGCGCGAGGCGCGGGATGCCGCGCACCAGGCCGCGCTCTCGACCGAATCGCGGCGTACCGCGGCGGCGGCGCTCGAGCAGTCGCTGCAGCGCATGCACGGCCAGCTCGCCCAGCTCGCGGCGCGCCGCGGCGAGATCGCCGCGCAGCTCGCTTCCAACAGCGATCCGCTCGCGGGTCTCGAAGAGGAACGCCAGACGTACCTCAATCAGCGTCTGCTCGTGGATCGCCAGATGGTCGAGGCGCGCCAGGCGCAGCAGGAGCAGGAAGCCGAACTGCGTCGCCTCGAGCAGGAGCGCCATCGATTCGAGGCCGGTCTCGCCGAACAGCGCGAGGAAGTCGCCCAGCTCCGCTTGCGCGAGCAGGAACATCGTTTGCGCGCGCAAGCGCTCGCGGGAGCGATCGCCGAAGCCGGCTTCGACTACGAGGCGCTGATCGCGACCCTTTCGACCGAGGCCGACGCGAGCCAGTGGCAGGCCGAGCTCGGCGAGATCGAGCAGAAGATCCGCCGGCTCGAGCCGGTCAACCTCGCCGCGATCCAGGAGTACGAGGAACAGTCGCAGCGCAAGACCTACCTCGACGCGCAGCTCACCGACCTCGGAACCGCGCTCGAAACGCTCGAGGGGGCGATCCGCAAGATCGACAAGGAGACGCGCGCGCGTTTCAAGGAGACGTTCGACCGCGTCAACATCGGCGTGCAGGAATTGTTCCCTCGCCTGTTCGGCGGCGGCCACGCCTACCTCGAGCTGACCGGCGAGGACCTGTTGTCGACGGGCGTGTCGATCATGGCGCGGCCGCCGGGCAAGCGCGTGAGTTCGATTTCGCTGCTGTCCGGCGGCGAGAAGGCGATGACCGCGGTCGCGCTCGTGTTCGCGATCTTCCGGCTCAACCCCGCGCCGTTCTGCCTGCTCGACGAAGTCGACGCGCCGCTCGACGAAGCGAACGTCGGGCGCTTTTCCTCGCTCGTCGCGGAAATGAGCGAACAGGTCCAATTCATCTTCGTCACCCACAACAAGGCGACGATGGAGGCGGCCAGGCAGCTGTGCGGCGTGACCATGCGCGAGCCGGGCGTGTCGCGCCTCGTGCAGGTCGACCTGGCCGAAGCGGCTAAACTCGCGGGAGCGGCCTGAGCGGGTCGGCTGCCACGGCGGAGGCGAGCAACATGGAATGGAACGCGAGTGTCGGCATACCGTTGATCGTCCTCGGCGCGGTCGTGCTGCTGCTGATCTACGTATTCGGCAAGCCGAAGAAGCCCGGACAGGGCGAGCGGCGCCCGCAGCGACGCGCGGGCATCGAAGGCGAACGGGTCGAACCGACGCTCGGCGATCCGGATGCCACGCCCGCGCAGGGCGAACTCGACGTGACCTTCGCGGGCGGGCTCGACCGGTCCGCGCGCGCGGATGGCGAAGCGGAAACCGCATCGCGCCCGCCCCCGCGTGCGAGCGTAGGCATGCGGCCCGAGCGCGCCATCGAGCGCATCGTCACCCTGTTCGTCGCCTCGCGCACGGGTGAACCGCTGGCGGGGCCGGACATCGTCGTCGCGGCCGAAAAGGCCGGGTTGGAATTCGGCGACATGGGCATCTTCCATCGCCTCGTGCTCGGCAAGAAGGCGGACGGGCCGGTGTTCAGCATGGCGAACATGGTCAAGCCCGGGCATTTCGACATGACCGCTCTCGATGGCGTGCGGACGCCGGGTGTCACGCTGTTCATGACCTTGCCCGGTCCGCTGCCCGCGCTCGACGCGTGGGAGATGCTCCTCCCGGCCGCGCAACGGCTCGCCGAGCTGCTCGATGCGAACGTGCTCGACGAGGGGCGCAACGCGCTCGGTCGCCAGCGCATCGCGCACATCCGCGACGAACTGCGCGCCTGGGACCGCCAGCAGGAGCGACACCAGATCCGTCCCGGCCGATAGCCGGCGACCGATTCGACGGCCGGCGATTCGAACGATGCGCCGGCCGCCGCGCGTGTTCCGTCAGTGCAGGACGAGGGTTCCCGCCGCCTCCAGGGTCGGCGCCTCCAGCCCGTCCGCGAAGATCGAGTCGTCGGGTGCGACCAGCGCGCAGGGACTGAACGGGGAGGTCGAGAACGCGGCGATCTCGGACACCCCGACGCTGGCCGTCGCGGCGACGGCACGGACGCCGAGGCCGGCCAGCGGCGCGCGCCAGGTGAATGCGCGGATGCCGCTGCCGACCGGCGTGTCGACGACGAATGCGGCCATCGCAGCCTCGCCTTCGCCGGCTGCGCCTGCCTGCGCGCACGCGTTCGCACTGAAGTTCGCGTAGAGCTGCACGTGGTACTCGGTATTGGCGGCGGAATTGATGCGTCCCTCGACGACGAGGTCCGACCCCGATTCGCGTACCGAGTCGATCTCCGGGTGGTTGAGCGCGCCGTTCGCGCCGTCGTCGAGGTCGTCGGTGTCGTTGACGTAGGTACTGCCGCCGAGCGCGATGCTGCGGCAATCCGCGCCGTCCGCATCGTTGGCGTAGATGAGCGAGCCGACCCAGACGTCGTCGACGTCGGTCCCGGCGACGCGCACGCCGTCGCAGCGGTTGCCCGCGATCACGTTCGGCAGCGCCGCACCGAAGTCGCCGATGCGCGTCGCACCCGCGGTGACGACGACGCCGACGTCGTTGCCGGCGACGGGGCTGCCCGCGGGATCGGTCCCGATGAGGTTGCCGATCACGACGTTGCGTGGGCCGGTGCTGCGCACCCCGAACGGACGGTTGGCGGAAATGAGGTTGCGGTCGGCCGGATCGGATCCGCCGATGACGCAGAAGTCGCCGTCGGCGATGATGCCGCCGCCGCGATTGCCCGCCGCGGTACCGGTGACTTCGGTGCCGACGTAGTTTCCGCGCACGCGCGTTTCCGGCGCCCACGCGCGGATGTAGATGCCCGGCCCGTCGGTGTGGATGATCGCGAGGCCGCGCAGATCGGACGTGGCGGCGACCTCGAATGCCGCTCCGTGCGTGGCGAGCGCGTCGATGACGATGCGGACCTGCGCGTTCATGCCGTCGGTGGCCGTGTTAGGCGCCGCGCCCGGCTGCGTGTAACCGTCGATCTCGAGCGGCTGCGTGATCGACAGTGGCGACTGCAGCAGGATGCGCTTGAAGTGCGCGGGATCGCCCGGGATGTCGAACTCGATCCGATCGATGTCGTCGAACAGGTTGGCGTACGCGATCGCGGAGCGCAGGCAGCGCCCGCCGACGAGCCACGAGGCGCAGGCATCGTCGGTGTTCTTCACGGTGAGGGTCGCGGCTTCGCTCGCATGGACCGCGAACGCGAGAGGCAGCGCGAAGCGGAACGCATGTCGGCGGATCGTGGATGCATGTGTCATGGCGTCTCCTGCGGGCGGGCCGGCGGCCCGCTTCCACGAATGCCATCGGCACGGCGCGCGCATTGCCATCGTGGTCGCGGCAGCCGATGCGGCGAACCGGCGTCCGCACGCGGCGAGTCGATCGCGCAGGCAGGCGATGCCTTCGCTCCACGCCGTGCCGGCCGCTTCGACGCCAGGTCGGACCGCTACTCGAGTTCCTCGATCGCCCGTTGCAGCTTTGCGCGCCAGTCGGCGTCGGTTTCCGCCGCGACCAGGCGCCGCAGGATCGCGATCCGTGCGACATCGAGCGCCTTGTCGGCCGACACCGGCACGTCCGGAACGACACCGACGCCTTCCCAGTCCGTGTGCGTGACCGGACTGATCGGGCGGCCCGACGGCACGAACATCATGAAATGCTCGTCGACGCGCCGGGGATTGCCCGGATGGGCGCCGCCTCCGGTGGTTTCGCCGACGAGGATCGCGCGTCCCGCGTTCCTGAGCGCGTACGCGAAGTCCTCGCCGCCGGAAAACGTGTCGCTGCTCGTGAGCACGTAGAGCGGGCGCGCCGAGCCGTACTTGCGACCCGGCACGTTCTCCTCCGTCCAGCGCTGCTCGATGCGGTCGTCTTCGCGCCAGTAGATGTCGTTGAGGTGCGTGCGTCGGTCGAACAGGTAGCTAGCCACCCGCATGACGCTCTCCGGATCGCCGCCGCCGCAATGGCGCAGGTCGATGATCAGGCCGCTGGTGTCGCCGAGCAGGGTCATGGCCGCCGCCATCCTGTCGTACGCGCCTTGCGGGCGACCGAACTGATGCAGGTCGAGATAGCCGATGTTGCCGTGCAGGCGGCGCAGTTCGGCGAAGCCGAAGTTGAAGCGCAACTGCTGGATCGACTCCGCGGCGGCGTCTGCGGCCGATGCGTCCTGGCCCGGGGCCTGCTCGGGAATCGGCGCTTCCATGTAGCGCACCTCGAGGTGCTTGTCGCCGGAGGCGTCGCGCAGGGCATCGGTGAGCGCATCGGCGAACGCCAGCGCGCTGTCGACGCCGTCGAAGGCACCGTCTCGCAACTTCTCGCGCAGCGAACGACCGATGAGCGCGGCCTTGTCAGGAAATACGTAGGAGCGTTCGAGCAGGGCGACGGCGCTTTCGACGACGGTGCTGCGCCGGGCCGCGTCGATGCGCGCGTCCTTCGGGGCGGGACCGAAGCGGCCGTGCGCGGCGGCGACGAATACGGCGATCGCGGCGGCCGCCGCTGTCGCGGCGCCGAGCAGGATGATGGTGAAGGTGCGTTGCATGGAAGTCCTCGCGGGTCGGTCGTGGTCGGCATGCCGACCGACGCAGGTTGCGACGACAGTGTGAGGAGATTGTGGGGGTCGCGAAGTGGCGTCGCGGCTAGCACCCGACGCGGTACCCGACGCCATAGACGGACTGGATGAAGTCGAGGTCGGGCGCGATCGCGGCGACCTTGCGGCGCAGGTTCTTCACGTGCGTATCGATCGCCCGATCGGTCACGTCCCATTCGTCGCGGCGCGCGAGATCGAGCAGTTGCGCGCGCGAGAAGATGACGCCCGGCCGGCGGATCATCGCGGCCAGCAGCGCGTACTCCGTCGGCGTCAGCGTGAGCGGCCGCGCGCGCACGGAGATCGTGCGGCGGGCTTCGTCGATGTGCGCGACCGGCGGCGGCTGCGCGGGCGAGGGCATGCGGCGCATGATCGCCTTGATGCGCGCTACGAGCTCGCGCGGACTGAACGGCTTGCACAGGTAGTCGTCCGCGCCGCTGTCCAGGCCGAGCAGGCGATCGATCTCTTCCACCTTCGCCGTGATCATGATCACCGGCACGTCGGAGAACGAGCGCAGTTCGCGGCAGACGGAGAGGCCGTCGCCGACCGGCAGCATGAGGTCGAGCACGACGAGCGCCGGCGGCGAGCGGCGGATGTGCGCGAGCGCGGATGCGCCGTCGCCGACGACGACGGTGCGAAATCCTGCCGCATCGATGTAGTCGGCGACGATCGCCGCGAGATCGGTCTCGTCCTCGACGACGAGGATGTGCGCGCTCATGCGACGAGCGGAAGCACGACCGCGACGCGCAGGCCGCCGAGACGCGACGCGGTGATTTCGAGGCGGCCGCCGTGCGCCTCGACGATCGACCGGCTCAGTGCGAGGCCGAGGCCCGTCCCGCCCGATCGACGGCTTCGCGACGGCTCGGCCCGGAAGAAGCGTTCGCCGAGTCGCGCGACGAGCGCAGCGGGCACGCCCGGTGCCGTATCGTCGATGGCGATGCAAAGCTCGCCGTCCGCGGCACGCGCGCTGAGTTCGATCCGACCGCCGCGATCGGTGTAGCGCACCGCATTCTCGAACAGGTTGCCGAACACGAGGTGCAGGCGCTCCGCATCGGCCGCGACGAGCGTGCGATCGGGGGTGTCGTCGAGGACATCTGCGCCGAGCCCGGCGCCGCTGATGCGCTCGGCGTGCGCGTGCATCGAATCGCGCGCGATCGACCACGCGTCGCAGGCCTGCAAATGGAAATCCATCTGCCCGACATCCGCGCGAGCGAGCTGGTAGAGCGTGTCGACGAGGCGTGCGAGCGCGCGCACGTGCCGGAGCATCAGCGTCGCGCTGGCCACACCGGGCTCGCGCACGCCGTCCCGCAGCGCCTCGAGTTGACCTTGCAGGACCGCGAGCGGTGTGCGCAGTTCGTGCGAGGTGTCGGCGACCCATTGGCGCCGCGACCGGTCCGTCTCGGCAAGCTGCGCGGCGAGTCGGTCGAACGAGCGCGCGAGTTCACCGAGTTCGTCGCTGCGCCCGAGCGCGACGCGCGTATCGAGGTGCCCGCGACCGAGCTGCCGCGTGGCCTCTACGAGGCGAAGGATCGGCCGGCGCACGTGTGCGGCGAAAAGCGCGGCCGCGAGCGCGCCGAGGCCTGCGGCAGCGAAACCGATCGCCGCGAGGTTGCGCTGCTGGTCGAGCAGGAATGCGATCGCGAGCGCCTCGTCGGCGCCCTGCGGCGTGGCGATCACGAGATAGCCGATCGCCCGACCATCCCGCGCGATCGGGCGCCGCACGGTGTCGATCGACGCGAACGCGACCAGCAGCGGATGGGCGACCA
The DNA here is from genome assembly GCF_036518555.1 of Dokdonella sp. Lineage (GTDB taxonomy): Bacteria > Pseudomonadota > Gammaproteobacteria > Xanthomonadales > Rhodanobacteraceae > Dokdonella_A. The sequence goes on from NZ_DATDMY010000216.1 coordinate 7,064, forward strand.
CGCCCGCGAGCCACGTACCGTCGCGGTCGAGCAGGCCGACGCGGTGGGCGAGCAGGGGCAGGGGCGCGCCGTCGCTGCCGACCGCGCGAGTGCGCTCCAGTTCCTGCGCGAGCCAGGCCTTGCGCGCGGCCGGTGCGTCGGGAAGGAACGACCATCCCCCGGCGCGGGCATGGCGGACCACGAGCGATTCCGCGAGCGCGTCCGCGCGTTCGTCGACATGGCCGCCGCCGTCGGGGGCTGAGAACAGGCGCCAACGCACGAGGCCGATGGCGACGGCGGCGAGCACGAGCATCGCGAGCATCGCGGCAGCGAACAGGCGTAGCCCGAGCGTGACCTTCACGGGCAGGCTTCAGCGCACATAGGTGGCTGCGAGCGTGTTGAGGTGATAGCGCTCCGCGTCGCGCAGGAATGGCGCGATGAGCATCATCACGCGATGGATGCCGCGGTTGAGGTCGGCCTCGCTCGCGTCCGAGCGGGCGCCGCGCACGGCGTCGAAATTCATCCAGAAGGTCGCCACGAGCAGGATGTTCTCCGCGAGCGCGTGAATCTCGTCCGCGCTCGCACGCATGACGCCCGCGCGAACGAGCCCGCGCAAGAGCTCGGTCGCGCTCGCGCCCGCACGGTTCATGATGCGCGCGAAGCGCAGCTTGAGCTTGCGGTTGCGCGCGAGGATGTCGACGAGGTCACGGTAGAGGAAGCGGTAGGCCCACAGCGACTCGAACACGAGGTGCAACTGCAGCCAGATGTCCTCGAGGTCGGGTGCGCGGCCGTCGGGCAGGGCGAGCGCGTCGCCGATGCAGGCCTCGTAGCGCGCGAACAGGTGCTCGACGATGTCGTCCTTGCTGCGGAAGTGGTAGTAGAGGTTGCCGGGGCTGATCCCGAGTTCGTCCGCGATGTGGTTCGTCGTGACGTTCGGTTCGCCCTGCGCGTTGAACATCGCGAGGCTGGTTTCGAGGATGCGCTCGCGTGTCTGGCGGGCCATGGAACGTCGTGGGATGCGCGCTGGAAGCGGGGACGCCGCGGCGGCGGCAAGGCGCGCCGCTTCAGCCGCCGAGCTTCTTCACCAGATCGATGTACTTCTGCTGCGCCTCTTCGGGCTTCGTGCCCTTGAGCTTGGCCCAGGCCTCGTACTTCGCCGTGCCGACGAAATCGAAGAAGCCCGGCTTCGGCCCGGAGACGTCGCCGTCCGAGCCCTGCTTGTACAGTGCGTACAGCTTCAGCAGCGTGTCGTTGTCGGGGCGCTCGGACAGTTTCTTGACGTCTTCGGCGGCTTTTTCGAAGCGTGCTTTGAGGTCTGCCATGGCTTTACCGGTCGCTGGGCGTCGGGCGGACGTCGAGCTTACATCAGCGCCCCCGCGCACGGTCAATCGCGCGACCCGCGCCGTGCGACATCGCGATGCGGCACGTCCGTGCGGCCGGCTCGCCGCATAGCCATCGGCGATCGTGCGAGGCTATGCTTTGCACGACGAAACTGGATCTGCAGGGGAGCGGCGACGATGGCCTATTTCGTGACCGGTGCAACCGGGTTCATCGGGCGACACCTGCTCGAACGCCTGCTCGAGCGCGAAGGCACGATCCATTGCCTCGTGCGCAAGGAATCGATGGCGAAGTTCAAGGCCTTGCGCGAGGAGCTCGGCGCGGACGAGGAGCGCCTCGTCGCAGTGGTCGGCGACCTCGCCAAGCCCAAGCTCGGCGTCGCGCCGGCGGCGCAGAAGGAGTTCTCTGGCAAGATCCGGCATTTCTTCCACCTTGCCGCGCTCTACGATCTCGCCGCCGACGAGGAGAGCCAGGTCGTCGCGAATGTCGAGGGCACGCGCCACGCGCTCGAGTTCGCCGGCGCGATCAAGGCCGGCTGCTTCCACCACGTGAGCTCGATCGCCGCCGCCGGGCTCTATCCCGGCGTGTTCCGCGAGGACATGTTCGACGAGGCCGAAGAGCTCGATCATCCGTACTTCCGCACGAAGCACGATTCCGAAGGACTCGTGCGCACGCAGTACGCGCGGCCTTACCGCATCTATCGCCCGGGCATCGTGATCGGCGATTCGCGCACCGGCGTCACCGACAAGATCGACGGTCCGTACTACTTCTTCCGGCTCATCAAGAAGATGCGCCAGACGCTGCCGCCGTGGATGCCGACGATCGGACTCGAAGGCGGACGCATCAATCTCGTGCCGGTCGACTGGGTCGCCGCGGCGATGGACCACATCGCGCACAAGTCCGGCCTGGACGGCCACACGTTCCACCTGACCGATCCGGCACCGCGGCGGATCGGCGAGGTGCTCAACCTGTTCGCGCGCGCGGGCCATGCGCCGCAGATGACGATGCGCCTCGACGCACGCATGTTCGGCTTCATCCCGGGCGGCGTGCGCGCGGCGATCGGCAGCCTGCCGCCGGTGCGCCGCGTGGTGAACGTGCTGCTGCGCGACCTCGGCATCCCCGCATCGGTGCTGAAGTTCATCAACTATCCGACCCGGTTCGATTGCCGCGAAACCGAGCGCGCACTCAAGGGCACGAAGATCCGGTTGCCGAGGCTCGAGGATTACGCCTGGCGCCTGTGGGATTACTGGGAGCGGCACCTGGATCCCGATCTTTTCATCGACCGGTCGCTCGGCGGCAAGGTCAAAGGCCGCGTCGTCGTCGTCACGGGCGGCTCGTCGGGCATCGGCAAGGCCGCGGCGCTGAAGATCGCCGCGGCCGGCGCGAAGCTCGTCATCTGCGCGCGCGGCGCGGACGAACTCGCCGAGACGAAAGCGGAAATCGAAGCCGCGGGCGGCATCTGCCACGCCTACACGGTCGACCTGTCCGACATGGCCTCTTGCGACGCCTTCGTCGCCCAGGTGCTGAAGGACCATGGGGCGGTCGACATCCTCGTCAACAATGCCGGCCGCTCGATCCGGCGCGCGATCAGCGCGAGCTACGACCGCTTCCATGATTTCGAGCGCACGATGCAGCTCAACTATTTCGGCGCACTACGCCTCATCATGGGCTTCCTGCCGGGCATGGCCGAGCGCCACCGCGGCCATATCGTCAACATTTCCTCGATCGGCGTGCTGACGAACTCGCCGCGCTTCTCCGCCTACGTCGCGTCGAAGGCAGCGCTCGATGCGTTCTCGCGTTGCGCGCAGGCGGAGTACTCCGACAACGGCGTCAGTTTCACGACGATCAACATGCCGCTGGTCAAGACGCCGATGATCGCGCCGACCAAGATGTACGAGTCGGTCCCCACGCTGACGCCGGAGGAAGCGGCGGAGATCGTGATCGAGGCGATCGTGGAACGGCCGGTGCGCATTGCGACGCGCCTCGGCACCTTCGCGCAGGTCTTCTACGCCCTGGCGCCGCGCGTATACGAGATCGTCATGAACACCGCATTCCGCCTGTTCCCGGACTCGCCGGCGTCGAAGGGCATGAAGGGGCGCTCGCAAGCCGAGCCGACCAGCGAACAGATCGCGTTCGCGGCTCTCATGCGCGGAGTGCATTGGTAGAAATTCCTGCGTTTGCACGCCGCCCCCGGGCGGCGTGCGCAGGAAATTCTGGCGAGCCATGGATGGCGAGCGGCGCCCGCACCAGGGACGGTTCGTTGCAGAACGTCCCGCGCGCGTTCAAGCGATGCCATCAGGCATCGCTTGCGCTTTCTCGGTGAGCCAAGGAAGGCGAGCGGGAGAGCGCCATGGATGGCTGCGTGGGAGGCTCATGCTGCCAGGCATCGCCTCGGCGACGCATTGCGAGGACGTTCGAAAACCCATCGCGTCATCGTGCCCGCGAGTGCGGCATCACGAAAAAGCGGGCCGAAGCCCGCTCATTCGATGCAATGCAACGCGGCGCGCAGCGTCACTTCGCCGCGCGCTTGGCCGTCGGACGCTTCGCTGCGGCCGGCTTACCGCCGAGCTTCCTGACTTCGCGCGAAAGCTCGTCGACGCGCGTCGAAAGCGCCTTGAGTTCGGCATGACCCGGGATGCCGAGGCGACCGAGGGCCTTGGAGACGCGGGCTTCGAACACCTTCTCCAGCTTGTCCCAGGTTTCCTGGCTGCGTTCCCGAACCTGCCCGAGCGTCGTTTCGACGTTGCCGCGCGCCTCGTTCATCCTCGCTTCGGTGAACTTGCGCGTCTTTGCATCGAGCGCGCTGCCTTCCTTGACCAGCGCCTCGAACAACTTGCTGCCTTCTTCCTGCGCCTTGGCGAACGCGCCGAGGCCGGCAAGCCAGATCTGCTGGGCCGAATCCATCACGGTCTTGCTGATCCCGCGTGCGTCGCGGCCGGCATCGTGCGCTGCCGCCTTGGTGCGTGCTTTCAGTCTGGGCTTGGCCATCGTCGCGTCCTCGCTGGATGCGGCACGTGCGCCGCGAATGGCGCGATCTTTTCGGCTTCCCCTAGAGCAGACACACTAGCAGCGGATCAGGCGAGGTGCTCTTCGAGCTTGCGCTCGATCTCGCGCTCGATCACCGGCTTCATCGCGCTCATGAGGAAGCCGAGTTCCACGCGCACGTGCAGCACGGTCTTGCTGACGGCGATGTGTCCCTTCACGCCACTGCGGTCGAACTGGAGCTTGTCGCCGTCCCAGTGATGCTCGATCCCGTATTCGTGCGCGATCGAAACGGCGATGCGCTCGACCACGGCTTTCGCGGTCTTCAGCGGCTTGGTGTGCGAACGCCTGATGTCGATGACAGCCATGCTTGCCTCGTGGTCCCTACGGACGGGGGACCATGATGCCCGATGCGCCCGGAGCTGTGGGAGGCGCCCGGGCGGGGTCTTCGCGACGCCTTGTGCTAGAGTGCGGAATAGGCCAGTGAATCAATGCGATGCGACTGAGTTTTGCCAGCGGCGAGCGCGCCGATTTCAGCGTGGACGGCGGTGTCGTCAATCTCGGCAGCGCAGGAGGCAACGGAATCGTGCTTCCGGGCAAGGACGTCGCGCCCTGGCACGCGCGCCTGAGCCTCGACCAGCGCGGCATCGTGCTCGAAGTGATGGACCCCGCGGCGCGGACCCACGTCAACGGACGGCCGGTGCGCGAGAAGGCGCTGCTGCGTTGCGGTGACACGGTCTGCCTCGGCAGTACCGTGATCGTCTTGCGGGCCGAACCGGAAGCGATCGGGCCTGTCGCGTTGCCGCCCGAGCGGCCTGGCGGGCCGGCGCCGGTCGCACCCGCGCGCGTCGTCCTGCGAGGCGTTTCGGGGTGCCATTTCGGCAAGGCGATCGCGGTCAACCGCAGGCTCGTCGTCGGCACGGCCGACGGCTGCGACCTCGTGCTCGACGAGGCGCGGGTTTCCGCTCGCCACGCCGCGATCGAGCTCGACGGAGACCGCCTGTGGCTGCGCAACCTCGACGCCGGCGACGGCACGCTGCTCAACGGCGTCTGCGTGCGGGACGCCGCCATCCATGCCGGCGACCAGCTCGCGTTCGCTCACAGTCATTTCGTCGTCGAAGCACCCGGTTTCGCCGCGCGCGGCGAATCGCCCCCGATCGCGGTGGACGCGTCGGCTGACGAGGACGCGCCCGCGGCCGACGAGCATGCCGGCTCCGGCCACGGCGGCACGTGGTGGCTCATCGGTGCTGCCGCGCTGATCGCGCTCGTTCTCGTGCTCCTGATCCATCGCGGCCTCTGACCGCCCGGTCGCGACGCGAAGGGCTTGCTGCGGCGCCGCATAATGCGGTAGGAATGGGTACACGATTCGGCGTCGAGGAGAGGCATGTGAGTCGCGGATACAACTTCAGCGCGGGCCCGGCCGCGCTGCCGGACGACGTGTTGCGCCAGGCCCAGGCCGAACTGCTGGAATGGGACGGCGCGCGCGCTTCGGTCATGGAGATCAGCCACCGCGGCAAGGATTTCGTCGCGCTCGCCGAGCAGGCCGAGCGCGACTTGCGCGACCTGCTCGCGGTCCCGTCGAGCTACAAGGTGCTCTTCCTGCAGGGAGGCGCGACGCAGCATTTCGCGCAGATCCCGCTCAATTTCGCCCGCCGGGACCAGGCCGTCGATTACGTCCTCACCGGCGATTGGAGCGAGAAGGCGGCGAAGGAAGCGAAGCCACTCGCGCGCGTCCGCGTCGCCGCGAGCTCGGCGGAAACGAACTACGACCGCATCCCGCCACGCGCGGCCTGGGACCTCGATGCGTCCGCGGCATACGTGCACGTGACGCCGAACGAGACGATCCGCGGCGTCGAGTTCGCCGATGTCCCCGATGTCGGAGACGTGCCGCTGATCGGCGACGTGTCGTCCACGATCCTGTCGCGACCGCTGGACGTCGCGAAGTACGCGCTCCTCTACGCCGGCGCGCAGAAGAACATCGGCCCCGCGGGTCTCGTCGTCATGATCGCGCGCGAGGACCTGCTGGACCGATGCCCGAAGGACATCCCGAAGATCTTCAACTACGCCGAACACGCGGCGCAGGGTTCGATGCTCAATACGCCCAATACCTGGGGCTGGTACCTCGCCGGCCTCGTGTTCAAGTGGGTCAAGGCCCAGGGGGGCGTCGCGGCGATGGCGGAACGCAACCGCGCGAAGGCCGACCTGCTGTACGGCTACATCGACGCTTCAGGCTTCTACCGCAATCCGGTCGAGAAATCCGCGCGCTCCTGGATGAACGTGCCCTTCACGCTGCCACGCGAGGACCTCGACGCGCCGTTCCTGAAGGAGTCGGAGGCCGCCGGCCTGCTCGCGCTCAAGGGGCACCGCGCGGTCGGCGGCATGCGCGCGTCGATCTACAACGCAATGCCGCTCGAAGGCGTGCAGGCACTCGTCGACTTCATGAAGGACTTCGCCGCGCGCAACGGCTGATGCGCGCGAGGGCGGGCCAATCCAAAGCCTGAAACACGAAGCACACCGAGCACACGAAGGAAGACTCTTTCAGCTCGTCCAACTATGTTCTTCGTGTGCTCGGTGTGCTTCGTGTCCCAATCTTCTTCTTCCATCCGACCGCAGGTCGCAACGTGTTCAAGATCCAGACGCTCAACAACATCTCGCGCAACGGCCTCGACCGCCTGCCGGCGAACCTCTACGGCGTGGCCAACGAAGTCGCGTCGCCCGACGCGGTGCTCGTGCGATCGGCCGACATGCACAAGGTTCCCATCGCGACGAGCGTGAAGGCGGTCGCGCGTGCGGGTGCAGGCACCAACAACATCCCGGTCGCGGAGCTTTCCGCGCGCGGGGTGCCGGTGTTCAATGCCCCCGGGGCCAATGCGAATGCGGTCAAGGAACTCGTCGTCGCCGGCATGTTGCTCGCGGCGCGCAACATCGCCGACGCACTCGGGTTCGTGCGCGGCCTCGAAGCGGCCGCGGACCTTCACCACAAGGTCGAGGCGGAGAAGAAGCGCTTCGTCGGCACCGAACTCGCGGGCAAGACGCTCGGCGTGGTCGGGCTCGGCGCGATCGGGGTCAAGGTCGCCAACGCGGCCTACGCGCTCGGCATGCACGTGATCGGGTTCGATCCGCACATGACCGTCGAGGGCGCGTGGCAGCTCTCGGCGGAAGTCGCCAAGGCGGGTTCGCTCAACGAACTTTTCGCGGCGTCCGACTACCTCACGTTCCACGTCCCGCTCAACGACAAGACGCGCGGCGTGTTCGGCATGCACGCGCTCGAGCTCGTGCGTCCGGGCGTCGTGCTGCTCAACTTCGCGCGCGAAGGGATCGTCGACGCCGCCGCATTGCGCAAGGGACTCGCGGAGGGGCGCATCGGCCGCTACGTGTCCGACTTCCCGGAGGCGGACCTGCTCGCCGACCCGCGCGTGATCGCATTGCCGCATCTGGGCGCGTCGACCGGCGAGGCGGAGGAGAACTGCGCGCTCATGGTCGTCGACCAGCTGCGCGATTTCCTCGAAAACGGCAACGTGCGCAACTCGGTCAATTTCCCCGAGACGCGCATGGCCCGCGCGGGCAGTGCGCGGATCTGCGTCGCCAACAGCAACCGGCCGAACATGATCGGCCAGCTCTCGCACGTGCTCGGCGAAGCGGGCGTCAACATCGCGCAGATGCACAACGCATCGCGTGGCGACCTCGCGTACAGCCTCATCGACGTCGACTCGCCGGTGCCCGATTCGCTCGTCGCCGCGATCGCAGCGATCGACGGCATCCTGTCCGTGCGCGTGATCGGTGGTTGACGCGGTGAGCGACGACGCGCCGGCCCCCGCCGCACCGAACCTCGCCGAGGTGCGCGCGCGCATCGACGGCATCGATCGGCAGATCCAGGCGCTGATCGCCGAACGCGCGAACTTCGCGCACCAGGTCGGCAAGGCCAAGGGAAAGCTCGCGGCCGCCGTCGATTACTACCGGCCCGAACGCGAGGCGCAGGTGTTGCGCATGGTGGTCGACCGCAACGAGGGGCCGCTCAGCGACGAGGTGCTCGTGCACCTGTTCCGCGAGATCATGTCGGCATGCCTCGCCCAGCAGGAACCGCTCAAGGTCGGTTACCTCGGTCCCGAAGGCACGTTCAGCCAGCAGGCCGTGCAGAAGCATTTCGGCCGCTCGGCGCATGGCCTGCCGATGGCGAGCATCGAGGAGGTCTTCCAGGAAGTCGAGGCCGGCAACGCGGACTTCGGCGTCGTGCCCGTCGAGAATTCGGGCCAGGGCACGATCCAGGTCACGCTCGACATGTTCCTGACCTCGAACCTCAAGATCTGCGGCGAGGTGGAGTTGCGGGTGCACCAGTTCCTGCTGTCCCGTTCGGGGCGCATCGAGGACATCGAGCGCATCTACGCGCATCCGCAGTCGTTCGCGCAGACTGCGGGCTGGCTGCGCTCGAACCTGCCGCAGGTCGAGAAGATCGCGGTGTCGAGCAACGCCGAAGGCGCGCGCCGCGCGCGCAATGCGGACGACGCCGCCGCGATCGGCGGCGAATCGGCCGGTCATGTTTACGGCCTCAAGAAGGTCATCATGAAGTCGATCGAGGACCATGCCGACAACACGACGCGCTTCCTCGTGCTCGGGCGGCAGGTGTTCCCGAGTTCGGGCCACGATCGCACGTCCGTGCTCGTGTTCATCAAGGACCAGCCCGGGGCATTGTTCAACGTACTGAGCCCGTTTGCCCGCCACGGCATCAGCATGAACCGGATCGAATCGCGGCCGTCGCACCAGGCGAAATGGGAATACGGCTTCTTCATCGATCTCGCCGGCCACGTCGAAGACGATGCGATGAAGTCCGCGCTGCACGAGCTCGCCGAGCACGCGGCGCAGGTCAAGGTGCTCGGCTCCTATCCGGTGGCGGTACCGTGACAGCCGGGTCGGCGCGCGACGTCGCCGCGTTCGACGCGAGCCTCCTCGCCAACCCCGCGACAGCGGCGCTGCGCGCGTACGATCCCGGCCACGACCTGCCCGCGTTGCGCCAGCGCTTCGGCGCGACGATCGCGGAACTCGGCTCGAACGAGAACCCGCTCGGACCGAGCCCGCGCGCGCTCGAGGCGATGCGTGCCGCGCTCGCCGAAAGCTGGCGCTACCCCGATCCGCGCGGCGCCGCCCTCAAGGCGGCGCTCGCGCAGCATCTCGGGGTCGCCGTCGAGCGCATCGCACTCGGAAACGGCTCGCACGAGTTGCTCATGCTGCTCGCGCAATGCTTTGCCGACCCGGCGCACTCGATCGTGTTCTCCCAGTACGGCTTCGCGGTGTTCGCGATCGCGACCGCGGCCGCCGGCGCACGGGCGATCGGCGTCCGCGCGCTTCCGCGCGACCATGCGCAGGCGCCGTGCGGGCACGATCTCGGCGCGATCGCCGATGCGGTGCGCGACGACACGCGGATCGTCTATCTCGCCAATCCGAACAATCCGACCGGCACCTGGTTCGACGACGCCTCCCTGGAGCGCTTCCTGAGGCGCGTGCCGGGCAGCGTCGTCGTCGTCGTCGACGAGGCCTACCACGAGTACGTCGACGCGCCGGGCCTCGGCAGCGCGCTCGCGTTCGCCGATCGCTACCCCAATCTCGTCGTCACGCGCACGTTCTCGAAGGCGTACGCGCTCGCAGGCCTGCGCGTCGGCTACCTCGTCGCGCACGCGAGCGTGGTCGCGGTGCTCGAACGCCTGCGCGAATCGTTCAATGTGAACAGCATCGCGCTCGCCGGCGCCGAGGCGGCGCTCGCCGATCGCGAACACCTCGCGCGCGTGCGCGCGTTCAATCGCGACGAGCGCGCCTGGTTGCTCGACGCGCTTGCAGCGCGCGGCTACGCGACACTGCCGTCGCAGGCGAACTTCCTGCTCGTCGACCTGGGGCGGGACGCCACGCCGTTCGAGCGCCGCCTGTTCGAACGAGGGGTGATCGTGCGGCCGATGGGTGGCTACGGTCTCGCGCACGCCGTACGCGTCAGCGTCGGCTGTCGCGCCGCGAACCAGCGCCTGCTGGACGCGTTGCCGTGAGCCCGCTCGCCTGGACGACCGCCCCCGTATCGACGCTCGCCGGCGAAATCGCAGTCCCTGGCGACAAGTCGATCTCGCATCGCGCGATCATGCTCGCCGCGCTCGCCGACGGCGCTTCCCGGATCGACGGCTTTCTCGAAGGCGAGGACACGCGGGCGACCGGGCGCATCTTCGCCGACCTCGGCGTGCGCATCGAAACGCCGTCGGCATCGCGGCGCATCGTTCACGGCGTCGGCCTGCACGGCCTGCGCGATGCGGCTCACGCGCTCGATTGCGGCAACTCGGGGACGGGGATGCGGCTGCTCTGCGGTGTGCTCGCGGGGCAGGCGTTTTCGTCCACGCTGGTCGGCGACGAATCGCTGTCGCGTCGGCCGATGCGTCGCGTCATCGAACCGCTCGCCGCGATGGGCGCGCGCATCGACGCGCGCGACGGCGGGCTGCCGCCGCTGCGCGTCGTCGGCGGCGCGCGCCTGCGCGGCATCTCGTACGCGACGCCCGTCGCCAGCGCGCAGGTGAAATCCGCGATCCTGCTCGCCGGGCTCTACGCCGACGGCGAGACGGACGTGCGCGAGGCGCATCCGACGCGCGATTACACCGAACGCATGCTCGCCGCGTTCGGTTGGCCGGTCGCGTTCGAACCGGGTCGTGCGCGCCTCGCCGGCGGGCATCGCCTGCGCGCGACCGACGTCGTCGTGCCCGCGGATTTTTCCTCGGCCGCGTTCTTCCTCGTCGCTGCGAGCATCGTGCCGGGTTCGCGCCTGCTGTTGCGCGCGGTCGGCGTCAACCCGCGCCGCACCGGCCTGCTCCAGGCGCTGCGGCTCATGGGCGCGGACATCCGCGAGCACGCGGCGCGGGAGCAGGGCGGCGACCGTATCGCCGATCTCGAGGTGCGGCATGCGCGGCTGCATGGCATCGACGTGCCGACCGCGCTCGTGGCGGACATGATCGACGAGTTCCCCGCGCTGTTCGTCGCGGCCGCCGCGGCCGAAGGCACCACGCGCGTGCGCGGCGCGGCCGAACTGCGGGTCAAGGAGTCGGACCGGCTCGCGGTCATGGCCACGGGATTGCGGCGCCTCGGCGTCGCCGTCGAGGAGACGCCCGACGGCGCCGCGATCGTCGGCGGCCACATCGGCGGCGGCGAGGTCGACAGCGCGGGCGATCACCGCATCGCGATGAGCTTCGCGGTCGCGGGCGCCGTCGCGAGCGGCCCGGTGCGCATCGGCGACTGCGCCAACGTGGCGACGTCGTTTCCGGGTTTTCGCGATCTCGCGCGCAGCGTCGGCCTTTCACTCGCCGAAAGCTGACCTACCGGCGCGACGGCCGGCCGGCGGGTGGCGGGGATCACGGTTCGGCCGGTTCCCGACATAGAATTGCGGCCTTTCGCCGAGCCGAGCCGCCATGACCAAGCCCGACAAGCCCGTCCCCGTGCTCACGATCGACGGCCCGTCCGGTTCGGGCAAGGGCACGATCAGCCGGGCGGTCGCCGACGCGCTCGGCTGGCATCTGCTCGACTCCGGGGCGATCTACCGCGCAGTCGGTTACGCGGCGGGCATGGCCGGCATCGACCTCTCCGACGCGGCGGCCGTCACGCGTTGCGCGGAAACCACGAAGATCGGATTCCGTGACGCGAAGGACGGCGGCGAGACCCGCGTGGTCGTCAACGGCCACGACGCGACCGACGAGCTGCGCACGGAAACCTGCGGTGCGGCGGCGTCGGCGATCGCGGCGATCCCGGCCGTCAGGGCGGCCCTGTTCGACAAGCAGCGCTCGTTCCGCAAGGCGCCGGGGCTCGTCGCGGACGGCCGCGACATGGGCACCGTGGTCTTCACGGACGCCGAGCACAAGATCTTCCTGACCGCGAGCGCCGAAGAGCGCGCACGGAGGCGCTATAAGCAGTTGAAGGAAAAGGGGTTGACTGTTACACTCTCATCCCTTTTGCGCGAGATCGAAGCCCGCGACGAACGCGACGCGACCCGCAAGGTGGCGCCGTTGAAGCCGGCGGCAGGGGCAGTGGTCATCGATAGCACCGCGATTCCGATCGATCAGGTGATCGCGCGCGTGCTCGCGGTGGTACGACCCGGATGAGCGATCGCGCGAGGGGATAGGCCGGCGAGGTGCCGGCGACGCAACGATGCGGCGTCTAACGCATCTTTCGAAGGTGGGTTGTCGACCCGGTCAGGGCGGCGGCCTGTTCCCACTGGAACCAACATGACTGAAAGTTTCGCCGAACTGTTCGAGCAGAGCCAATCGCTCGCCAAGCTGCGCTCCGGCGCGATCGTCACCGGCACCGTGGTCGAGATCCGTTCCGACGTCGTCGTCGTGAACGCCGGCCTCAAGTCCGAGGGCATCATCCCGATCGAACAGTTCAAGAACGAGCGGGGTGAGCTCGAAATCAACGTCGGCGACGACGTCAAGGTCGCGCTCGACGCGATCGAGAACGGCTTCGGCGAGACGATGCTCTCGCGCGAGAAGGCCAAGCGTTCGCTGGTGTGGGACGAGCTCGAGGAAGCACAGACCGCCAATGCCGCCATCACCGGCCGCATTTCCGGCAAGGTCAAGGGTGGCTTCACCGTCGACATCAAGGACGTCCGCGCGTTCCTGCCGGGCTCGCTCGTCGACGTGCGCCCGGTGCGCGACCCGTCGTACCTCGAGGGCAAGGAACTCGAGTTCAAGATCATCAAGCTCGACCGCAAGCGCAACAACGTGGTCGTCTCGCGCCGCGCGGTCGTCGAGAGCGAGTTCAGCGCCGAGCGCGAGCAGCTGCTCGACAAGCTGACCGAGGGCGCCGTCGTCAAGGGCGTGGTCAAGAACCTCACCGATTACGGTGCGTTCGTCGACCTCGGCGGCATCGACGGCCTGCTGCACATCACCGACATGGCGTGGAAGCGCGTGCGCCATCCGAGCGAAGTCGTCAACGTCGGCGACGAGCTCGAAGTGCGCGTGCTCAAGTTCGATCGCGAGCGCAACCGCGTTTCGCTCGGCCTCAAGCAGCTCGGCGAGGACCCGTGGGTCGCGATCTCGCGCCGCTATCCGACCGGCACGCGCCTGTTCGGCAAGGTCTCCAACGTCACCGACTACGGCTGCTTCGTCGAGCTCGAGCCGGGCGTGGAAGGCCTCGTGCACGTGTCCGAGATGGACTGGACCAACAAGAACGTCAATCCGGCCAAGGTCGTCCAGGTCGGCGACGAGGTCGAGGTCATGGTGCTCGACGTCGACGAAGAGCGCCGCCGCATCTCGCTCGGCATGAAGCAGACCCGCGCCAATCCGTGGGAAGCGTTCGCGGCGATCCACAAGAAGAACGACAAGGTCACCGGCACGATCAAGTCGATCACCGACTTCGGCATCTTCGTCGGCCTCGACGGCGGCATCGACGGCCTCGTGCACCTGTCCGACATCTCGTGGCAGACCACCGGCGAAGACCTCGTGCGCAACTTCAAGAAGGGCGACGAGATCGAGGCGGTCGTGCTCGCGGTCGATCCGGAACGCGAGCGCATCTCGCTCGGCATCAAGCAGCTCGAGCAGGACCCGTTCGGCCAGTTCATGGCGGCGCACCCGCGCGGCAGCATCCTCACCGGTACCGTGCGCGAAGTCGACCCCAAGGGCGCGACGATCGACCTCGGCGAAGGCATCGAGGGCTACCTGCGCGCGAACGACATCGCCAAGGAGCGCGTCGACGACGCCACGCAGTACCTCAAGGTCGGCGACAAGGTCGAAGCGAAGTTCACCGGCATGGACCGCAAGGGCCGCAGCCTGCAGCTGTCGATCCGCGCGAAGGACGAGGACGAGCTGGCCAGCACGCTGGAGGAATACCAGAGTGCGAGCGGCGGCACGACCAAGCTCGGCGCGTTGCTCAAGGAACAGCTGAACCGTTGATGTTCGAAGCGGCGTGCGGGTCCACCGCACGCCGCCCAGCTACACGCGCGCACCGGCGACGGTGCGCGTTTTTTTGGACCGGCAATCTCCATTTTCGAATACCGCGATGACCAAGTCCGAGCTGATCGAGGCCCTTGCACAGCGTCAGAAGCATCTCGCCGCCAACGACGTCGAACTCGCCGTCAAGAGCGTGCTGGAGCAGATGAGCCATTCGCTCTCGACCGGCGAACGCATCGAGATCCGCGGCTTCGGCAGCTTCTCGTTGCACTACCGCCCGCCGCGCATGGGGCGCAATCCCAAGACGGGCGACTCCGTCGCGCTTCCGGGCAAGCACGTGCCGCATTTCAAGCCGGGCAAGGAATTGCGCGAACGCGTCAACGGCAACGGCAGCGGCGACGCAACGTCCTCCGAAGCGTCCTGACGCCCCCGGCGCACGGCGACGACGCCGGACCCGGTATCATCCGCGCGTCCGAAAACCGCGATATCCCATGCGCCCGACCCTGATCGTCCTGCTCCTGTCCGTCGTCGTGGCCGGTGCGCTGTTCGGCGCGCTGAACGGCGCGCGCGTCGGGATCGACTTCTACGTCCTGCGCTGCGATGTTCCTCTCGGCGCCGCGCTGCTCGCTGCGCTCGTGCTCGGCTGGCTGCTCGGCGGCCTCGTCGCCTGGCTCGACCAGTGGCCGCGCGTGCGCCGGCTGCAGCGCACGGTTCGCGACCTTCGCGCGCGCGACCGCCGCCGCATGGAAGGCAGCGACGACGCATGAACAACATCCTGGCTTTGCTGTTCCTGCTGTTGCCGGTCGCCGCGTTCTCCGGCTGGGTGCTCGGCCGCCGGCGCAGCGAACGCACGTCCGGCGCGCGCGTCAGCGAATTGTCGACGAGCTATTTCCGCGGCCTCAACTACCTGCTCAACGAGCAGCAGGACAAGGCGATCGAAGTGTTCCTCAAGCTCGCCGAGATCAACCGCGACACCGTCGAGACGCATCTCGCACTCGGCAACCTGTTCCGCCGTCGCGGCGAGGTCGATCGTGCGATCCGCGTGCACCAGAACCTCATCGCGCGACCGAACCTGAGCCAGGACGAAAAGACGGTCGCACTGCTCGAACTCGGCGAGGACTACATGCGCGCCGGCCTGCTCGATCGCGCCGAAACCCTGTTCGCCGACCTCGTCGCGATGGACGCGCTCGCGCCGTCCGCATTGCGCCACCTCATCGCGATCTACCAGCACGAGCGCGACTGGGACAAGGCGATCGAGCACGCGCAGCGCCTCGAGCGCGCGACCGGCGAGTCGCAGGGCGCGATGATCGCGCAGTTCCATTGCGAACTGGCCGACCAGGCGCGCGCACAGGGCGCGCGCGACGATGCGCGTCGCCACGTCGACGACGCGTTCGCGGTCGAACCCGAATGCGTGCGCGCGAGCATGATCCTCGGCCACATCGAGGCCTCCAGCGGGGACCTCGACGCGGCGATCCGTGCGTTCGAGCGGGTCGCCGACCTCGACATCGACTACGTGCCCGAGATCCTCTCGCCGCTGCTCGACTGTTACGCGCGCGCGCAGCGCATGCAGCGCGCCGAGGAGTTCCTGCTCGACATCACCGAACGCTATCAGGGCGTGTCGCCCGTGCTCGCTCTGGCCAAGCTCTACGCGACCACGCGCGGCGAGGATGCGGCGGTCGACTT
>NZ_DATDMY010000217.1:0-9682 GCF_036518555.1 Dokdonella sp.
GCTGATCCGCAGGCATCCGGTGGTCGTGCTCGCGGGCGAGACCGGCTCCGGCAAGACGACGCAATTGCCCAAGCTCTGCCTCGCCGCGGGTCGCGGCAGCGCGGGGCTCATCGGCTGCACGCAGCCGCGCCGCATCGCGGCCCGCAGCGTCGCTCGCCGGGTCGCCGCCGAACTCGGCACCGACGTCGGGCGCCTGGTCGGATTCCAGGTGCGCTTCGCCGACCAGGTGTCGGACGAGACGCTGATCAAGTTCATGACCGACGGCATCCTGCTCGCGGAGACGCAGGGCGATCCGTGGCTCGGTGCGTACGACACCATCATCCTCGACGAGGCACACGAGCGCAGTCTCAACATCGACTTCCTGCTCGGCTATCTCCAGCGGCTGCTCGCGAAGCGCCGCGATCTCAAGCTCGTCGTGACCTCGGCGACGATCGACACCGCGCGCTTCGCGCGGCATTTCGGCGACGCGCCGGTGATCGAGGTCGAAGGGCGCACCTATCCGGTGGAGGTGCGCTGGCGTCCCGGCGGCCGTCGCGCGGAGGAGCGTCCGATCGAGGCGGACGCGGAGCCGCGCAAGCGTCGGCGCGAAGCCGACGCCAGCGCGGATGCGGACCCGCTGAGCCTCGGCGAACAGCTCGTCGCCGTCGCCGACGAGATCACGCGCGAGGACCCGCGGGGCGACGTGCTCGTGTTCCTGCCCGGCGAGCGCGAGATCCGCGATGCGCACCTCGCGCTGTCGCGCCGCGCGTATCGGGAAACCGAGGTGCTCGCGCTGTACGCGCGCCTCTCCGCGGCCGAGCAGGACCGCGTGTTCAAGCCGGGGCCGCAGCGGCGCATCGTGCTCGCGACGAACGTCGCCGAGACCTCGCTCACCGTGCCGCGCATCCGCTACGTGATCGACACCGGCACCGCGCGCGTGAAGCGCTACAGCCCGCGCAACCAGCTCGAGCGCCTGCACGTGGAGCCGATCTCGCAGGCGGCGGCCGACCAGCGCAAGGGCCGCTGCGGTCGCCTCGGGCCGGGCGTGTGCTACCGTCTCTACGACGAACAGGACTACCTGCAGCGCGCGCGCTACACCGATCCGGAGATCCTGCGCTCGTCGCTCGCGGGCGTGATCCTGCGCATGCTCGCGCTCGACCTCGGCGACTCGGCGGCCTTCCCGTTCGTCGACGCGCCGTCGGAGCGCGCGATCGGCGACGGTTACCGCCGCCTCGCCGAACTCGGCGCGATCGAGGGTTTGCCGGGGCGATCGACCGTCATCGCGCACGGCGAGCAGCCCGCCACGCCTGGCCGCGCCGCTCGACGAGGCGCTGCAGACAGCGGGCCCTCGTGGCGACTGACTCGGATCGGACATGCACTGGCCAAGTTGCCGATCGACGTCGCGCTCGGACGCATGCTCGTCGAAGCCCAGGCGCGCGGCGTGCTGCCCGAGCTGCTCGTGCTCGCCTCGTTCCTCAGCGTGCAGGACCCGCGCCAGCGCCCGGCCGATGCGCGGCAGCAGGCCGATGCCGCGCACGCGGCGTTCGCCGATCCGAAATCCGATTTCATCGCCGTGCTCAAGCTCTGGACCGCGTATGCCGCCGCGCACGAAGAGTTGACGCAGTCGAAGCTGCGCGACTGGTGCGAAGCGCGCTTCCTCTCGTTCCTGCGCATGCGCGAATGGCGCGAACTGCATCGGCAATTGCTGCTTCAGGCGCCGGCGATCGGCGATGTCGAATCGGGAGCCGCGAAAGACCGCGAGCCGGCGGACCGCGATCGGCGAGCGGGAGGCCCTGCTTCCGCGCCTGCCGACTCCGCGGTCGCGATCCCCGATCGCACCTACGAGGCGATCCATCGCTGCCTGCTCTCGGGCTGGCCGACCCAGGTCGGTCGCAAGGACGAGCGCGGCCAGTATCGCGGCACGCGCGAGCGCAGGTTCTCGATCTTCCCGGGGTCGTCGGTCGCGAAGTCGGCGCCGCAATGGCTGCTCGCCGGGCAGATCCTCGACCTGCAGAAGGTCTACGCGATGTCCTGCGCGAAAGTCGAGCCGGCCTGGATCGAGCAGCAGGCGGCGCATCTCGTGCGCAGCAGCTGGCGCGACGCGCACTGGTCGCGCAAGCGCGGCGCGGTCGTCGCGTTCGAGCAGGTGACGCTGTTCGGCCTCGTGCTCGCCGACCAGCGTCCGGTGACGTTCGGCCGGCAGGATCCCGCGCTCGCGCACGCGATCTTCCTGCGCGAGGCGCTCGCACGCTGCGAGATCGACGCCCGCGCCGACTTCGTGCGCGCGAATGCGCGCGTGCTCGCGGAGGCGCGCGAGATCGAGGCGAAGCGTCGCCGCTCGGGCCTGTTGCGCGGCGAGGACGAACTCGCGGGCTTCTTCGAGGGAAAGCTTCCGGCGGACGTCAATACGGCCGCCGCGCTCGATGCATGGTACCGACGCGCCACGCCGGCCGAGCAGGCGGCGATGCACTGGTCGCTCGGCGACGTGCTCGGCGAGTCGGCCGGCGTCGGCGCGCGCGAATTCCCGCCGCGCCTCGACGTGGCCGGCCACGGGTTGAAGCTCACGTACCGCTTCGTACCCGGCGATCCAGCCGACGGCGTCACGCTGCACGTGCCCCTCGCGCTCGTCAACGCAGTGCCGGCGGCGCGCTGCGAATGGCTCGTGCCCGGCCTGCTCGGCGAGAAGGTCGCCGAAGCGATCCGCGCCCTGCCGAAGGCATTGCGCCGCAATTTCGTGCCCGCGCCCGACTTCGCGCGCGCGTTCGTCGAGGCGGAGGCGGCGCGCGACGAGCCTCTGTACCGCGTGCTCGCGCGCTACCTGCAGCGCGTGACCGGCGTCGCAATCGAGGCGACCGAGTTCGCCGGCGTCGAGCTGCCCGCGCACCTCGCGATGAACTTCCGCATCGAGGACGAGCAGGGGCGTACCCTCGTCGAGAGCCGCGACCTCTCCGCGATCCAGGCGCAGTGGACCGGCGCCGCGCGCGTCGCGTTCTCGCGCCGCGCCGACGTCGAACTCACGCGCGAGGACGTCGCCGGATTCGACGTCGACGACATTCCGGACAGCGTCGTCTCGAGCGGCGGGTTGACCGCGTTTCCGGCGCTCGTCGACCTCGGCGAGACCGTCGCGCTGCGCGTGTTCGAACGCCGCGACGAGGCACTCGCGCAGCACCGCCTCGGCATCGAACGGCTGCTGCGACGCGCACTCGCCGAGCGCATCCGCCAGGCCGAGCGCCAACTCCCGCTCAAGAACGAGCTCCTGTTGAGAAGTGCGGCCATGGATGGCCGCTTTTCGCCGATCACGGACGATCGCAAGGACAAATCCCGAAGTGCGGCGATGGATGGCCGCTTTCCACCGATCACGGACGATCGCAAGGGCAAACCCGCGAGAACGGGCGTCGCCGATGGCCTGCGCGCCGACATCGTCGAAGGCGCACTGCGCGAGCAGCTCGCCGACGCCGACCTCGGCGCGCGAACGCGCGCCGCGTTCGACGCGACGCGCGAGGCGATCGCGCGCGGCCTGTTCGCGGCCGCGATGGAACGCCTCGCGCTGGCCGAGGCGATCCTGTCCGCGCACGCGGAACTGCGACCGTTGTTGCAGCCGCCGTTGCTCGGCTTTGCGCGCGCGAACTACGACGACCTCGAGGACCAGCTCGGCGAGCTGCTCGCGCCGGGCTTCCTGCGCGGTACCGCATCGACGCGCCTCGCGCAGTTCCCGCGTTACATCAAGGCGATGCGCCTGCGTGCGGAGCGATTGCGCCAGGATCCGGCGCGCGACCAGGCGCGCATGCTCGCGGTGCAGCTCTACTGGCGCGACTACCTCAAGCTGCGCGCCACGCACGCCGGCGACGACGCCCGACTCGAAGAGCTGCGCTGGCTGGTGGAGGAGCTGCGCGTGTCGACGTTCGCGCAGGAGCTGCGCACGGCGGAGCCCGTGTCGCCGAAACGGCTCGCGAAACTCGTGGAATCGTTGCGCGCAGGCTGAGCGCTTGAAGGTCGTACCGGATCCCGGATCGGCGTACATCGCTGTACGGTCCGGGATGGATTCATCCCCGCATCACTTGACGCGCTTGACGCGCACGCTGCAACCGCAGCCATCCACGTACATGAGCCAGCTGCCGAGCAGCATCGGCTTGATCTTGACCTTCGGGCTGCTGAACTTGCCCGTGTCGCGCGATCCCGATTCGGCCTGCGCCCACTGCTGGCCATTCTCGAGCGTGAACACCGTGTGGCCACGCCAGCCTTCGAAGGTGCCGACGATGCTCGACTCGACGTTCTCGCGCGCGCCTTCGTCCGGATAGAAGACCGGCGCGCCGCTCGGCGACACGTACTTGACGCCGCCGCCATGCGCCTGGAGCCACGCATTGAGCTGGGCGAGTTCCTGCGGCGAGAGCTTGTCGAGGCCTGCGGCTTGGAACTCCGCCTGCGACATGCGCTCCTCGAGCGTGGGCGCCTGGGTCTGCGCGCCAGCCACCGAGGCAGCAAGGGTTAAGGTGAGTGCGAGGCTCGGAATCAGGCGCATAGTTTCGTCGGCAGGTGGGCAGTCTGTGACCGCAACCGCAAAAATCCTTGACTTACGGGAACTTAACAGGTGCACTTGAGCGCGCATCGGGATACAATGCGGCAGGCCCAAGTGTAGCATGAGCCGCCCGGGGTTTTGTCCGGCGACTCGGGTTGGGTGCGGTCGGACGAAGCCGTTCATGGTTCGTATAAGCGACGCAGAGGCAAGCGGATTGCGCGACAAGAACCAAGAACCCGTTTCAGGTGAGAGTAATCGAGAGATGTCAGTGACGAAGATCGCCTTCAATGCCCTCGGGGCGGCCGTGGCCGCCGCGATCCTGTCCACGACTGCGCTGGCGCAGTCCCTGCATATCAACGACGGTCCCGCCGCCGGCATCCTGACTCCGCCAGGTTTCACGTACTCCTCGAGCGGCGCGACGAGCGTGCTCGATGTGACGACGGAGGGCTTCGTGATCTGCGCGAACGCCGGCCAGTTCTCGCAGACGCCGGTGTCGTTGCGCGCGCATCACGATCACTGGGCCATGCCGACCGCGAACGACGTCCCCAAGATCGGCTATACCGGCAACGAGCTGTTCGTGAACAAGGGCGTCGCGACCTTCACGCCGGAAAACACGCTCGCCTGCCAGGTGCGCGGTCCCGAAGGCGAGGTCTCGACGCCGTTCAGCGGATCCGGCGACGAGTTGTTCCGCGACAGTTGGGAGTCGTTTTCCGCAGTGCAGTTCTCGAATCTCGTGAACTGGCAGGCGACCTCCGGATTCACGTGGGATTCGCCGGACTGGACGGTCGTGCCGAACGATTCGTGCTCGTGGGACCTCGATCCGAACTCGCCGCAGGTCGTCGAAAGTTCCGTGTGCGCGGCGGCGACCGGCGTTCGCCCGATCGCGGTGAGCTCGCAGAACGATCCCCGCTACGGCGATCGCGCACCGACGATGTGGACGACCACGACGGCAAACAACTTCGTCTATCTCGCGCGCGTCGATGCCCGCTTCGGCCCGCAGGATGGTCCGCCGAACAGCCACTTCCCGCCCGATCCGCCGCAGCAGCCGAACCAGGCCCAGGCGAGCTCGGTCGATGTCGTGATCCGCGACGCCTACGACTCCAACTACCTCGGCCCGAACGGCACCTACTGCCTGTTGCGCAAGTTGCCGGCGACGCTCACCGAAAACGTTTGCGCGAGCAGCGACGTGTATTTCTCGCAGACGCTCCTCGGCGGCACGAATCCCGGGTTCGTCGATGAACACATTCCGCTCCTGGTCGGATTCAATCCGGCCGCGTCGCTGTACATCGCGGTCGTGCGCCAGAAGCTGCCGAACGGAACCTCCGCGGGCAGCTGCCAGCCATACAGCGCGATCGCGACGATGATCGAGCCGGGCGTTTCGCGCAGCGAGAACGGAGACGAGTTCATCGGCGACAACGTCGTATTCGGATTCCGCAACGCCGACAGCTTCGAATGGATGGGCTGCATTCCCTGATCCGCGGCATTCCCGCACCCCTGCATCGGCGCCTGCGGGCGCCGATGTCTTTTTCGAGGGCCGTGGCACGCGGGGCGTGGCGTCGAGACCGTGAATACGTCCGTTGAAGCCGCAACGTCGCTGGCGACGTGGGCGGCGCAGCTCGAACGCAGTGGCAGCGACGGCGTTGCCGCGCGGGCGTGCCGGCTCGCCGCGTCGCGCACGCCGCCGACGCCTGCATGGCTCGCCGTACAGCCGGAGCTGCTCGCGACGATCGCGCTGCTCGGCGAACTCGGTGTCGGCGAGGAGGCGCAGGCGGCGTGCCTGCTGCATGCGCTGATGCTCGCCGATCCCGCGGTCGACGCGGCCGCGCTCGCCGGCTTTCCCGACGGCACGCGCGCGCTCGTCGAAGGGCAGCAGGCAGCGGAACGCGTCTGGGCGCTGTACGCGGCGCACGGCACGGTCGGCGGCAGCGAGGGCCTGCGTCGCCTGCTGCTCGCGATCATCCGCGACCTGCGCGTCGTGTTCATCCTGCTCGCGCGCCAGCTCGTGCGCATGCGCGCGGCGACGCGTGCACCCGAGGCCGAGCAGCGCGCGCTCGCGCGTCTGAGCGCCGACATCCATGCGCCGCTCGCCAATCGCCTCGGCATCTGGCAGATCAAATGGGAACTCGAGGATCTCGCGTTCCGCTTCCTGCAGCCTGACGTCTACCGGCGCATCGCCGGCCTGCTCGACGAACGCCGCGGCGATCGCGAGGCCTGGATCGGCGATGCGAAAGCCCGGCTCGGAGAGGCGCTGCGCGCCGCGGGCATCGAGGCGGACATCGCCGGGCGGCCGAAACACATCTACTCGATCTGGCGCAAGATGCAGCGCAAGGGCGTCGAGTTCTCGGAACTCTACGACGTGCGCGCGCTGCGCCTGCTGGTCGAGGACGTCGCCGCGTGCTACGCCGCGCTCGGCGTCGTGCACACGCTGTGGCCGTACATTCCGGGCGAGTTCGACGACTACATCGCGAACCCGAAGGGCAACCACTACCAGTCGCTGCACACGGCCGTGATCGGCCCGGGCGGCCAGACGCTCGAGGTGCAGATCCGCTCGCACGACATGCACCGTCACGCCGAACTCGGCGTCGCCGCGCACTGGCGCTACAAGGAGGGCGGCGGCGCCGACGCGAGCTTCGAGCGCAAGATCGCCTGGATGCGCCAGCTGCTCGAGGCGCGCGACGCGTCCGACGACGACGCGGCGTTGCTGGCGGGCTTCCGCACCGAAGTGGTCGAGGATCGCGTCTACCTCCTCACGCCGAAGGGACAGGTGATCGACCTGCCGCGGGGCGCGACCGTGCTCGACTTCGCCTATTCGATCCACACCGACGTCGGCCATCGCTGCCGCGGCGCGAAGGTCAACGGGCGCATCGTGCCGCTGTCGTTCCAGCCCGCGAGCGGCGACCGCATCGAAATCCTCACGGGCAAGGCGATCGAACCCAAGCGCGACTGGCTCGCGCAGCAGCACGGCTACCTCACCACGCATCGCGCGCGCGAGAAGGTGCGCACCTGGTTCAAGCGCGTCGATCTCGCGCAGAACCTCGCGGCGGGGCGCGCGCTGCTCGAGCGCGAACTCAAGCGTCTCGCGCTGCAGCCGGCGAGCCTCGACGGCCTGCCCGAGCGGTTCCACCTGAAGACCCACGACGATCTGCTCGAGGCGCTCGCGCTCGGCGACGTCAGCACCGGTCAGCTCGCGCGCGCGCTGCACGAACTCGGCGCGCCTCCGCCGGAACGCGCGCCGGCGCCGCATCCCGCGCAGCGCCCTGCCGCCGACAGCGGCGCGATCGTGATCGAAGGGATCGGCAACCTCCTCAACCAGCTCGCACGCTGCTGCCAACCGCTGCCGGGCGACGCGATCGCGGGCTACATCACGCGCGGCCGCGGCGTGTCGGTGCATCGCGCCGACTGCGCCCAGCTTGGCAAGCTGCGCGAACGCGATGCGAGCCGCGTCATCGCGGTCGAATGGGGGCGCCGGCGAGAGGCGAGCTACGAGGTCGACATCGTCGTCAAGGGCTACGACCGCAAATGGCTGCACAAGGACGTCACCAACGTGATCGCGGCCGCGAACGCGCACGTGATCGCGGTCGACGCGCGCGTCGACGAGCGCCGCGGCACGGTCGAGATGAACTATGCGCTCAAGGTCGGCGGATTCGACCAGCTCAGCAGCCTGCTCAGCCAGTTGCTCGCGGTGCCCAACGTGATCGAGGCGCGGCGCATCGCATGAGCAGCGTGGTACGGCGAGCACGACGCGGCCCCGCCCTGGCGCGCGGGGCACCGCCGCTTGTGGCGGCAGGGGTGCGTGATATGCTCGGGCGCCCGCCTGATGCGCGTTTGCGAGCCCCGCCAGCGTGGCCGGGCGCCGCAGCGGAAGTGACGCGATCGTGATCGAGATCTCCGGATACCGCATCCTGCGCCAGCTCGGCCGCGGCGGCATGGCCACGGTCTACCTGGCGATGCAGGAATCGGTCGAGCGCGATGTCGCGCTCAAGGTGATGTCGCCCGCGCTGCTCGTCGATCCGAACTTCGGGGAACGCTTCCTGCGCGAGGCGCGCATCGCGGCCAAGCTGCACCATCGCCACGTGGTCGGCATCCACGACGTCGGCCACGCGGGCGACTGCCACTACATCGCGATGGAGTACCTCGCCGGCGGCGCCGTGCTCGCGAAGGACGGCAGCACGCGCGATGTCGCGTTCGCGCTGCGCGTCGCGCGCGAGATCGCCTCCGCGCTTAACTACGCGCACGAGAAGGGCTTCGTCCATCGCGACGTCAAGCCGGACAACATCCTGCTGCGCGACGACGGCTCCGCGGTGCTGACCGACTTCGGCATCGCGCGCGCATTCGACTCCAGCCTGCGCATGACCAAGACCGGCGCGATCGTCGGCACGCCGCACTACATGAGCCCGGAACAGGCGCGCGGGCGCACGATCGACGGCCGCGCCGACCTCTACAGCCTCGGGATCGTGCTGTACGAGATGCTCGTCGGGCGCGTGCCGTACCACGCCGACGATTCGCTCGCGGTCGGCATCAAGCACATCACCGAACCGGTACCGCAACTGCCGCGCGCGCTCGAGTCGCTGCAGCCGCTGCTCGACCGCCTGCTCGCGAAGGAACCCGAGGACCGCTACCAGCACGGCAACGAGGTCGCCGCGGCGATCGCGGAGTTCGAGCGGCGCGTGCCGGCGGCCACATCGTTCCACGCCGAACGGCCGGCTGCGGGCGACGACGGTGCGCTGCCGTCGATGCGTCCGTACACCCATACGCCGGTGCCGATGCCGGCGATGGCCGCCGATGCGCACGAGCGTGGCGAACGCATCGAGCGCAGCGAACGCCACGAGCGCAGTGAGCGCAGCGACCGCCATGAGCGCAACGAGCCCGCGATCGGACGCATCGACCAGATCGTCGCCGCGCTGGAGGCCGACCCGATGCGCGCCGACCGCGATGCGCCGGCCGCGCGCGCGGCACGCCTGCCGCGTCGTCGGCGCGGCGCGGGTGCGATCGTCGCGCTCGTACTGCTCGTGAGCGGGGCATTCGCCGCATGGCACTGGCAGGATGCGCTGCGCCGCCTGCTGCCGCGCACGGAATTCAACGACACGCTCACGCGCGCGCAGCGCGCGCTCGATGCCGGTCGCCTCACCGGCAACCAGGGCGATAGCGCGCGCGAACTGTTCCTCGCCGCGCGCGCCCAGGACCCCG
>NZ_DATDMY010000218.1:0-3866 GCF_036518555.1 Dokdonella sp.
GAGCTGCATCGCGAGCATGCCCGCGTACGCGTGCAAGCGCGGATCGCCCCCATGCGCGTCGATCGCCGCCTCGGCGACGTCGAGCGCGGCGCGCTTGCGCCCGCAGTCGTCGAGCAGCTCGATCGCCTGGATGGCATCGCCTACACGCGCCGCGCGCCAGTCGACGGCGCGCAGCGTGCGTTCGACCGCCGCCGTGCGCGCCTGCTCGCGCTCGATGCGGGCGAACAGGAAGGCGGCCGCGAGCTGGCCCGGCTCGCGCCGGAGCAACGCCTGCAGGCGCGCCCGTGCGGCATCGACGCGACCGCGCTGCCATTCGAGGCCCGCGAGCGCAACGACGAGGTCGGGCGAGTCCGGATGCTCGGCGAGCGCGGCCACGAACGTCGCGATCGCGCCATCGACGTCGCCGCGCAGCACCTGAGCGCGCCCGCGTTCGAGCCATGCGCCCGTGCCCTGCTGCATCACCGTCCTCGCATCCGCCGCGACCATCGGCCGAGCGCGCATGCTACCGTAACCGCCCCGCGCAGCAGGAGGATGCGATGATCGATCATGTCGGGTTTGCGGTAGGCGATTTCG
This sequence comes from Dokdonella sp., assembly GCF_036518555.1. GTDB lineage: Bacteria > Pseudomonadota > Gammaproteobacteria > Xanthomonadales > Rhodanobacteraceae > Dokdonella_A. Next base: position 574 of record NZ_DATDMY010000218.1, read on the forward strand.
CGCGCAGCCGCGCGTTCTACGTCGAGGCGCTCGCACCGCTCGGCTACGCGCCGGTCAAGGACGTCACCCGGGCGCAGAGCGGCGGCTACGAAGGCACGGGCTTCGGCCCGCCGGGCCGCCCGCAGTTCTGGATCGGCACCGGCACCGGCGCCGCGCGCAGCGGCTCGACCCACGTCGCGTTCGCAGCGGAGTCGCGCGCGGCCGTGGATGCGTTCCATCGCGCGGCGCTCGCCGCCGGCGGTCGCGACAACGGCGCGCCCGGGGTGCGCCCGCACTATCATGCGAACTACTACGGCGCGTTCGTGTTCGATCCCGACGGCCACAACATCGAAGCCGTCTGCCACGCCCCGCCAGCCTGAAGCCGCCCATGTTCAAGCGCATCCTGATCGCCAATCGCGGCGAAATCGCCTGCCGCGTGATCCGCACCTGCCGCCGCCTCGGCATCGAGACCGTCGCGGTGCATTCCGAAGCCGACGCGACCGCGCAGCACGTGCGCCTCGCCGACGCCGCGTATCCGATCGGCGGGCCGCGCCCGGCCGATTCGTACCTGCGCGGCGACGCGATCATCGAGGTCGCGCGCGAGAGCGGCGCGCAGGCGATCCACCCGGGCTACGGCTTCCTGTCCGAGAACGCGGACTTCGCCGAAGCGGTCGAGCGCGCCGGACTCGCCTTCATCGGCCCGGCGGCCGACTCGATGCGGCGCATGGGCTCGAAGGCGGGCGCGAAGGAACTGATGGCTGCGCGTGGCGTGCCGGTCGTGCCCGGCTACACCGGCGAGGACCAGGACAGCGACCTGCTCGCGCGCGAAGCCGCGCGCATCGGCTTCCCGCTCATGATCAAGGCCGCGCACGGCGGTGGCGGCAAGGGCATGCGCATCGTGCGTTCGGCGAGCGAGTTCGCCGCGAACCTCGAAAGCTGCCAGCGCGAGGCGAGGAACGCGTTCGGCCGCGAGCGCGTGCTGCTCGAACGCTACATCGAGCAGCCACGCCATATCGAATTCCAGGTGTTCGGCGACGTCCACGGCAACATCGTCCACCTCAACGAACGCGAATGTTCGGCGCAGCGCCGCTACCAGAAGGTACTCGAGGAGACGCCCTCCCCGTTCATGACGCCTTCGCTGCGCGAACGGATGGGCGAAGCCGCGGTCGCCGCCGCACGCGCGCTCGACTACGTCAACGCGGGCACGGTCGAATTCATCGTCGGCCCCGACGCCCACAAGAGCGGCGGCGACTTCTATTTCATGGAGATCAACACGCGCCTGCAGGTCGAGCATCCGGTCACCGAGATGGTGCTCGGCCTCGACCTCGTCGAGCTGCAGCTGCGGGTCGCCGCGGGCGAGGCGCTGCCTGCTTCGCTGATCCGCAACACGTCGGTGCCCGCGAACGGGCACGCGATCGAGCTGCGCCTGTACGCGGAGGATCCCGAGCAGGGCTTCCTGCCCGGCTCCGGCACGCTCGAGAAGCTGCACCTGCCGGCGCCGTCGGCGCACGTGCGCATCGATTCGGGCGTCGTCGAGGGCGACGCCGTGACGATCTTCTACGACCCGATGATCGCCAAGCTCGTCACCTGGGACGCGACGCGCGAGGCGGCGCTCGTGCGCATGCGCGAAGCCCTCGCCGCGTGCGTCGTGGCCGGACCGAAGTCGAACGTCGAGTTCCTCGAACGGCTCGTGCGCCATCCGGCGGTCGTCGAGGGGCGCATCGACACCGGATACCTCGACCGCCACCTCGACGAGTTCCTCGCGCCGCCCGCGGATGCCGACGCCGTCGCGCCCGGCCTGTTCGCGGCCGCGGTCGCCTGGCTGCTGCACGAGGAAGTCGCCGCGCCGCGGCGCGCGCTCGCAACCGCCGACCCGCATTCCCCATGGGCGCAGGCGGACGGCTGGCGTCTCGGCCATCCGGGCCGGCGCATCGTTGCGTTGCTCGACCGCGGTACGCGCGTCGAAATCGGCGCGCACGGTGCGCGCGGCCACTACGCGCTCCAAGCCGGCGGTGTCCATTGCAGCGTCGAGCGCGCCTCGCTCCGCGACGGCGTGCTGTCGGCGTCGTTCGACGGCGTCGTGCAGCGCTGGCACGCGGTGCTCGACGACGAGCGCGTGACCGTGCACGACGGCCAGCACCGTCGCAGCTGGACGCACGCTCCCGCGTATGCGTACGCGGCGGCCGCGGCGACGAGCGGCGACCGCGTCGTCGCACCGATGCCCGGTCGCGTCGTCGTGGTCAAGGCGCGCGCCGGCGACGAGGTCGGCGAAGGCGAGGAACTCCTCGTGATGGAGGCGATGAAGATGGAACTCAGCCTGAAAGCGCCGCGCGCGGGCGTCGTCGACGCGGTGCAGGCTGCAGCCGGCGATTTCGTCGAGGCCGATGCGGTGCTCGTGCGCCTCGTCGAAGCCGGGTAACGGCGATGGTCGCGACGATCTGGCGCTTTCGCGTGCAGCCCGACAGGACCGACGCGTTCGAGCGCGCGTACGGCCCGCGCGGCGACTGGGCGCGCCTGTTCGAGCGCGCCGAAGGCTACGCGGGCACGGAGCTCCTGAAGCTGCACGGCGAGCCCGCCACCTGGCTCACGATCGATCGCTGGCGCAGCGAAGGCGACTACGAGCGCGCGAAGGCGCTGCTCGCGGACGACTACGCGGCGCTTGATCGCCGCTGCGAAGCCTATACGTGCGACGAAGCATGGCTCGGCTTGCACACGGTCGTCGAATGATCGTGCGGCTGCCGATGGCCGGACGTGTCCACTCGCACGACGATGAATCCCGGAGTTACCGATCGATGCGTTCGATGATCCTTGTTCCGATGACCCGCATCCTGTCGCTCGCGCTCGCGTGCGCGCTGCTCGGCGCCTGCGTCGAGACACGCTTCGAGTCGCCGCTCGGCGACAACATCGAGACCTGCGACACCGCGTGGAAGGGGCTCTGGTTCGAGGCCGGTGACGACCTGCGCCGCGCCGACGGCGAGCGCCATTTGAGCGGCTTCGCGGTCGACGAAGCCTGCGCGTTCACGCTGATCGAGCAGCCCGAAGCCGGCGGGCCGCTCAAGCGCACGCGCATTCCGGTCAACTACGTGCACGCGCACGGCGACGATTACCTCGTCGTGTCCGACGCCGCGGTGCGCGGCCTCATCGACCTCAAGGCGCCGTACGACATCGATCCGCCGCCGCAGAAGTCGTTCTTCTTCGCCAAGTACCGCGTGCGCGGCGACCGCCTCGAAGTGCGCAAGGTGGACGACGCGAAGGCCGCCAAGCTCGTCATCGACGGCGCGCTCGAAGGCACCGTGCAGAAGGGGCGCAACGAA
>NZ_DATDMY010000219.1:0-11344 GCF_036518555.1 Dokdonella sp.
GAAGATGAGGTCGACCAGGCGATACGTCGTCAAGCGCTGCGGCGGCAGGATCAGGCCGTACGGCGAAAGATCCTCGAGGCGCACGTCGCGCAGCTTCGCCAGCGGATGGTCGAGCGGCGTGATCAGCATCGGATCGTAGGAATGCACCGGCTCGTAGCTGAGGTCGTTCGGCACGTCGAGCATCGAGCCGACCGCGAAATCGACCTGGTCCGAACGCAGCAGCGCGAGCCCGTCCTTACCGGTCACGTTGTGCAGCTGGAGCTTCACGCCCGGATGCTGCTCCCGGAATGCCGCGACGAACCCGGGCAGCAGGTACTGGATCGTCGACGTGCCGGCGGCGATGTGCAGTTCGCCGCCGGCAAGGCCCGAACGCAGCGCGTTGAACCGGTGTTCGAGCTGGTCGAGGCCGTCGACGAGCGGCAGCGCGAGGTCGTACAGCGCTTGACCCTCGCGCGTTGGCGCGACGCGCCGACGGCGACGCTCGATGAGCGTGGCCCCGAATTCCTGTTCGAGCGCGCGCAGCTGCAGGCTGACCGACGGTTGCGACAGAAACAGGGCTTCCGCCGCGCGCGACAGCGTGCCCAGTTTCACGATCATGCAGAACGCGCGCAACTGCTTGATGCGGCTGCCCTTGTAGTAGAACCGCGGCGGTTGTGCCGTGCCCTCGCCCCGACCTGTGCGGGCGCTCGAGCGCCGTTCGGGCTTGCGCGCACTGCGCGTTCGGTCCCGGCTGCTGCCATTTCCCTGCTTCATGTGCGGAGTCAGAGACTTGCTCGACATTTGATTTTGTCAATGTATCGCATTGAAACGTCTGGTTTGTCAAAGCCGGTGCGCCGAGCCTAGGCTTTGCGCACCGCACAACGAGATCGACCCGTGAACGCAGCGGTGAACCATCTACCCCAGGCCCGACTCCGGGACGCGCTCGACCCGCGCCACGCCGCCGTGCTCGATGCCGGCGCAGTCGCGTGGCTGACCGACCTTCATGAACGGTTCGATGCGCGCCGACGCGCGCTGCTCGCCGCGCGCCGGGAGCGCCAGGCGCGCTTCGACGGCGGCGAACTGCCCGACTTCCTGCCCGAGACGCAGGCGATCCGCGATGCCGACTGGCGTGTCGCGCCGATCCCGACCGCGTTGCAGGACCGGCGCGTAGAGATCACGGGGCCGGTCGACCGCAAGATGATCATCAATGCGCTGAACTCGGGCGCGAACGTGTTCATGGCCGATTTCGAGGACTCGACCGCGCCGACGTTCACGAACCTCCTCGATGGCCAGCTCAACCTTCGCGATGCGGTCATGGGCACGATCGACTACCGGTCGCCGGACGGTCGCGTGTATGCAGTCGGCTCCGATCCCGCGGTGCTCGTCGTGCGACCCCGCGGCTGGCACCTGCCCGAGCGCCACCTGGAGATCCGCGGCGAAGCGATTTCAGGCGCCCTCTTCGACTTCGGCCTGTTCGCGTATCACAACGCGATCGCGCTGTATGCACGCGATCGTGGCCCGTACTTCTACCTGCCGAAGATCGAAAGCCATCGCGAAGCGGCGTTGTGGAACGACGTCATGGACCACGCCGAGGCCGTGCTCGGTCTCCCTCACGGCGCGATGAAGGCGACCGTGCTGATCGAGACCCTGCCGGCCGTGTTCGAGATGGACGAGATCCTGCACGCGCTGCGTTCGCGGATCACCGGCCTCAACTGCGGACGCTGGGACTACATCTTTTCGTACATCAAGACGCTGCGCGCGCACCGCGATCGCGTCCTGCCCGAGCGCGGCCAGGTGCTCATGACCGTGCCGTTCCTGCGGCACTACTCCGAACTCCTGATCCGCACCTGCCATCGGCGCGGCGCCTTCGCCATGGGCGGCATGGCCGCGCAGATCCCGATCAACCACGACGCCGCGGCGAATGCCGCCGCGCTGGCGAAGGTGCGCGCGGACAAGCTGCGCGAGGTCACCGCCGGGCACGACGGCACCTGGGTCGCCCATCCGGCGCTCGTCGCGGTCGCGCGCGAGGTATTCGACGCCCACATGCCGACGCCGAACCAGCTGCACGTCGTGCGCGCGGACGTCGTCGCCGACCGCGACGCGTTGCTTGCGCCGAGCAGCGGCACGATCACGCGCGCGGGCTTCGATGCCAACGTCGAGATCTGCCTGCGCTATCTCGCCGCGTGGATCGACGGCCAGGGTTGCGTGCCGATCCATCACCTGATGGAAGACGCCGCGACCGCGGAAATCTCGCGCGCGCAGCTGTGGCAGTGGCTGCATCATGCCGACGGCGGCAACGCCGCGCCGCTCGCCTTCGACGACGGCGCGCCGATCGACCTCGCGGCATTCGACGCCTCGCTGGAAAAGGCGCGCGCGCTGCTCGCCGCGACCGCGATGCCCGGCCCGTCGCGCGTCGCCGAAGCCGGAACCCTGCTTGCCCGCCTCACGCGCGCCGACGCGCTGGCCGAGTTCCTGACCCTCGAGGCGTACGACCTGCTGCGCGACCGCTCTTGACCGCAAGCGCGACGCGGCCGTTCCCGGCCGCACCCCTCCCATCGCAAGCCCGCTTCACCCACCGAGGTATGCCATGAAGACGCAAATGCCGACCGCCGAACAGATCGACCTGGACTGGAGCAACAACCCGCGCTGGCAGGGCGTCAGGCGCAACTACACCGCCGCGGATGTCGTGCGCCTGCGCGGCACCGTCGCCGTCGAGCATTCGCTCGCGCGCCTCGGAGCGGAGAAGTTGTGGAATTCGCTGCACAAGGAACCCTTCGTCAACGCGCTCGGCGCGCTCACCGGCAACCAGGCGATGCAGCAGGTCAAGGCGGGCCTCAAGGCGATCTACCTGTCCGGCTGGCAGGTCGCGGCCGACGCGAACGTCGCCGGCGAAATGTATCCGGACCAGTCGCTCTACCCGGCCAATTCGGTGCCGATGGTCGTCAAGCGCATCAACAACACCCTGCTGCGCGCCGACCAGATCGCCCACGCGGAGGGCAATGACGGCGTCGATTACCTGCAGCCGATCGTCGCCGACGCCGAGGCCGGCTTCGGCGGCGTGCTCAACGCGTTCGAACTCATGAAGGCGATGATCGAAGCCGGCGCCGCGGGTGTCCACTTCGAGGACCAGCTCGCCTCGGTCAAGAAATGCGGCCACATGGGTGGCAAGGTGCTCGTGCCGACGCGCGAAGCGGTCGAGAAGCTCAACGCCGCGCGTCTCGCCGCCGACGTGTGCGGCGTGCCGACCCTGCTCGTCGCACGCACCGACGCCGAAGCGGCCGATCTCATCACGTCCGACATCGACGACAACGACAAGCCGTTCACGACCGGCGAGCGCACGGTCGAAGGCTTCTACAAGACGCGCAAGGGCCTCGACCAGGCGGTCAGCCGCGGTCTTGCATACGCGCCGTATGCGGACCTCGTCTGGTGCGAGACGGGCAAGCCCGATCTCGCCTTCGCGCGCGCGTTCGCGGAGGCGATCCACGCGAAGTATCCCGGCAAGCTGCTCGCGTACAACTGCAGCCCGAGCTTCAACTGGAAGAAGAACCTCGACGACGCGACGATCGCGAAGTTCCAGAAGGAACTCGCCGCGATGGGCTACCGCTTCCAGTTCATCACCTTGGCGGGCTTCCATGCGCTCAATTACTCGATGTTCAACCTCGCGCACGGCTACGCGCGGCGGCAGATGAGCGCGTTCGTCGAACTGCAGGAGGCCGAGTTCGCGTCGGCCGAACGCGGCTTCACGGCGGTCAAGCACCAGCGCGAGGTCGGCACCGGCTACTTCGACGCGGTCACCCAGGCGATCCAGCAGGGGTTGTCCTCGACCACGGCGCTCGCGGGCTCGACCGAGGAGGAGCAGTTCCACGGCGCAGCGCCGCGCGCGGCGGCCTGACCTCGGGCTTGCGAACAGGCACACGAAGACCGCCGCGGGGAGAGCGGCGGGCTTCATGTTCCGGAAGAGAGGGCCGGAAGGTGCAGCCGACCGGCATCGGAACGGCCGGGAGAGAGGGACCCGGGCAGCTGGGGAGTGCCCCGGGTCGAGCCGTTCCGATGCCGGCCGTGCCCTGGATTGCCGCAAGGACGCGGCCGGGAGCCAGGGCGGCTGGCAGGTCTAGCAAAGCAAGAGCCGGGCCAAACCCGGGCGAGTCTGCCGGCACGCCGTGACGGCGCGAAGACGCGCCGCCGCGCCGCTCTGCGGCCCGCGCCATGCTCTCGCAGCGTCCGCAACCTGCCTCGCACACGTGACGGGCGCTTGGCTCACAGTCGGAATAGCTGTTTTCTTACGACACTCCGTGTCACTCCATGCCAGCCGACTCTCGACATGGGGTACCATCCCGCCATTGGTCGGGCCCCGAGGGGAGGTTCGAGTGTCCAGCGACAAGGTTGAGTCGACCAGCGAACTCGCGCGCACGCTGTCCGCGACCCCGCTGCGCCCGTCGCTGTTGCCCCGTCAGTTGTCCGAAGAGGAATTCGCGCTGTTCGCGCGGGTCGGCATCGCGCGCGAGGTGAGCCAGGGCGAGGTCATCTTCCGCCGCGGCGAGCTCGGTCGCAGCATGTTCATCGTCGAAGCCGGCCAGGTGCAGCTCGAATTCGGCGACGGCCTGCCCGACAAGCTCATCGGCGCGCGCGAGTTCTTCGGCGAGCTCGTGCTGTTCATCGGCAGCCATACGCGCGTGGCCAACGCGGTCGCGTTCGGGCCGGCGACCCTGCGCATCGTCGACCAGGAGACCTTCGAGCACCTCATCGCGACCGAGCCGCGCCTGCTCGCGCAGTTCATGCGGCGGTCGTTCTCGTACCTCGTCGCGAGCGAGCAGCAGCTCATCCAGAGCCTGAAGCGCCGCAACGAAGACCTCATGGTCACGCTCGATTCGCTGCGCCAGACACGCACCCAGCTCTCGACCGCGCAGCGCCTCGTGCAGACCGACGAACTTTCGGGCCTGTGCAACCGGCGCGGCCTCTACATGTTCCTCGAGCGGCTCGGCGAGCATCGCCTGCCCGGCACCGTGCTCGCGCTGCTGCTCGTCGATCTCGACCGTTTCAAGCAGATCAACGATCGCTGCGGCCACCTCGTCGGCGACCAGGTGTTGCGCGCGATCGCCGAAGAAGTGCAGAACGCGGCGTCTTCGGTCGACGTGCCGTGCCGCCTCGGGGGCGACGAATTCGCGTTGCTCATGCAGGTCACCGGCGAAGAAGAACTCTGTGCGCGCGCGACCCAGATCATCAGCGCGGTGCGCGCACTGCGTTTTCCCGGCTGCAAGGACAGCCTCGCCATCACCGTCAGCGTCGGCGGCAGCCTCTGCGGCGAACACGCCGACTGGGCCGTCTGGTACAGCGATGCCGACGCCGCCCTGTACGAAGCGAAAGGCCGCGGCGGCGACGGCTATCACGTGGCGGTCCCCGGCGGCGTGCGCTGCGTCGTCTGACACGAGGGCTTTCCGCACGCGGGAGCGACCGCGCAAGAGCGCGCATGCGGTGCATGCCGGGTCGCACCGGTCCAGGACGCGCGGCCAGCACGGCGCGCCGCAAGGCAGTCAGGCATGAACGCATTGCTCAACCCGTCGCCCGCACCGACACCGCAAGCCGCAGCGATCCCGCTGCTGCGCACGCTCGTGCTGTGCGACATCGTCGACTCGACGGCGTTGACGCAGCGCCTCGGCGACCAGCGTGCAGCGGACCTGTTCCGCAAGCACGATCGCCTCGCGCGCGCACTGCTGCAGGCGCATGGCGGCCGCGAGATCGACAAGACCGACGGTTTCCTGCTCATGTTCGAGCGGCCGGTGCAGGCGGTCGCGTTCGCGCTCGACTACCAGCGCGCCTTGCGCGACCTCAACGAAGCGGAAGGCAGCACGCTCGCAACGCGCGTCGGCATCCACGTCGGCGACGTCGTCGCTTGGGACAACAGCCCCGAGGACATCGCGCGTGGCGCCAAGCCGATCGAGGTGGAGGGCCTCGTCAAGCCGATCACGTCCCGCCTGATGCAGCTCGCACTGCCGAACCAGATCCTGCTTTCCGGCGTCGCGCATGCGCTCGCGCACCGCGCCCAGGGCGAACTCGGCGAGCGCCTGGAGACCGTCCGCTGGCGCACGCACGGTCGCTACCGCTTCAAGGGCGTGCCCGATCCGATCCCCGTGTTCGAGGTCGGCGAAGAAGGCTTCGCGCCGCTGAGGGCGCCCCCGTGGTCGGGCAAGGCGCACCGCGAAGTGCCCTTCTGGCGCCGGCCCGCGACGCTGGGCATCGAGCTCGCCGCGTTGCTGCTCGTACTCGCGATACCCGCGTGGTACGTGTTCAAGCCTAACCCGGCGATCGCATTCGCCAACCGCGACTGGGTCGTCGTCGGCGACCTGAACAACCTCACCGGCGACACGCGTCTGGACGAGTCGGTCGATACCGCGTTCCGCATCAGCCTCGAGCAATCGCGTTACGTCAACGTGCTCTCCACGCTCAAGGTCCGGGAGACCGTCGCCTTGATGCGGCGGGATCCGAAGCATACCCCGATCGACCGAACGGTCGGCGCTGAAATTGCGTTGCGCGACGGCGCGCGCGCACTGATCCTGCCGACGATCGCCGAAGTCGGCGGCCGCGTGCGCGTGACCGTCGAAGTCGTCGATCCGCAGACGCTCACGACGGTGTATTCCGAATCGGTCGACGGTGTCGGCGAGGATTCGGTCTTGCCCTCGCTCGACCAGGTGAACCAGAAACTTCGCGTTCGCCTCGGCGAAGCCGTCGTCGCCGTCAGGGAGACGTCGAGTCCGCTGGAAAAGGTCGCCACCGACGATCTCGATGCATTGAAGGCGTACACGCTGGGCATGCAGAAGGAGAACGCGGGCGACTACGGCGACGCGCTCGCGTTGTACCGCCAAGCGGTCAAACTCGATGCGCAGTTCGCCTTCGCGCGCGTCGCCATCGCGCGCACCTATTTCGGCGCCGGCGACAACGCGGCGGCGGAGAAGGAACTCGACGCCGCGGTCACGATGAAGGATCGCCTTCCGGTCCGCGACGCGACGTATCTGGAAGCCTGGCACGCGAGCCTGGTCGCGCCGGCGACGTCGCTGCAGAAATGGCGCCTGCTGTCCACGATGTATCCGGATTTCTCGTCGGGGCAGGGTATGTACGCATACCTGCTGTGGCAGCAGCACAACCGCTATGCCGAAGCGATCGGAGTGATCGAGAAGAGTCTCGATTCACCCAATACGTATCGATCGCTCGGCTTCTACCTGCTCGGCGTCCTCTATCTCGGCATGGAACGCTACGACGACGCGCTGCGCCAGTTCGGCCGCGCGGAAGAGAACGGATTTGCCGACACCGGATTCCATGCGGTCGCCCTCGCGGTCCGGCGCAAGTTCACGGAAGCGGACGAAATCATCCGGCGAAGTCGTGATTCGGGCGTCGCCGGCATGGATTCCGGTCGTGAACGGCGGCGAGCGCTGTTCGCGCTGGATCAGGGTCGGGTCGAGGAAGCCGTCGACGTCCTGGCCGCCGCCAGCAAGGGCGTCGAGGCCGCCTCGCAGGAACAGGAAGCGCTGGACGTCATTCGGCTCTCCGCCGCGGCATTGCTCGGGCCGGTGCCCGCGGCGGACCTGCGCACGCGCCTGCGGCCGTCGACGCGCAGCCGTCCGGTCGGATTCGACCGATTCGATGCGGATTTCCGGCAACTGGTGGTCGCGTATCTTGCCGCGCGCCAGAAGGACGTCGACCTCGCGCTCGCGACGAAGGTCGAGTCGGTGGAAGGCTTCCCGATGCTTTCGGCGATGAAGAAGCTCGTCGATGCGCAGGTCGCGATTGCCCAAGGCAAGCCGGCGGCCGCGACGAAGCTGATCGAGCCGATGATCGACGGTGACGAGCCCTATCTCGCGCACATCGTGCTGATGGACGCCTATGCCGCAGCCGGCGATGCGAAATCCGCGATCATTCAAGCGAACTGGCTGTCGACGCATCGCGGTCGCGCCTACACGGAATACAACTCCAACTGGTTGCTCACCGCGTTCTACGTCGGCCAGTCGGACCTCGCCTTGTTGCGCGCCGCCGAACTCCATGCGCAAAGCGGCGACGCGACCGCCGCGCAGCGGTCGCTGTCGGAATTCAGGCAGGCATGGCCCGCCCCTGCGCAGGGCGTGCGCGCGCGAATCGCCGCTCTGGACGCGTCATCGCATTGAACCCGTCGAGGTCGGCGCAGGTGCTCCGGCACCGCAACGATATCGTCCGTGTTCGGCGGTCAGATCTTTGCCTGCGGCGGATGCATGGTCAGGTACCGCCCGACCGCGTCGGCCTGCAGCTCCTTCAGCGCCGCCTCCATTTCCGCGGCACCCGCGAGCTTGCACGACGCCAGGCAGGCTGCGGGCAGGTTGACGATGGTTTCGTGCGGCACGCCGATTTCCGTCAGTGCCGCCGCCGGCTTCTCCTCGTAGCGCAGGCGGAAGGCCTCATTGGTCGCCAGTTCGCGCAGCAAGAGCAGCCCCTGTGCCTTGGTCAACGTTGCGTCACTCATAACTTATTCCCCCTGTCAAAGTGTCGAGAACCAGTGCCGCTAACAATCCAATGCGACTAAAGCACACTCTATGCCAACCCTCTTCCGCTCCGCAACGATCCGGCCCGGCGCGCGTGGTCGACCGGGCGACCGGAGCCGGGTCGCGGACTACAATCGCCACCTTCCAGGTCGCCCACCTTACGCATGCGTCTGCGCCGCTGTGCTCATCTGGTGATCGAGCCGCGTGAGCGGCTCAGCTTCGACCTGTCCTTGCTCGCGGGCGGTGCCAGCGGCGTGCGACACGTGGTCGACCTCGTCGCGATCGTGCCCCACGCGCCTGCGGTAGAGGTCGAACTCTCCGCGGACGAAGCCGCACTCGCGCTCGCAGTGTCCTCGGCCGAGTGGAGCACGGAAGACGAACTCGCGCAGCTCCACGCGCCGGCCCTGCTCGCTTCCCTCAGGACCAAGGACGTACTTGTCGCCGAAGGCAGCGACGCCGACCGACGCGATCGCGTCGTCCGGGCCGCGCACTGGCGTCCGCTCGCGGCTGCGGCGCACTACGCTTCGCGCTGGCAGGGCGTCGACGTCGAGCAGGCCGGACGCGATCTCGCCGAAAACACGCGTTCGGCGCTCGTCGACCATCTCGGCGAAGCGCCGCCGGTCGTGCGCGAACGCTGCCGGCCGGACGAACGCGTGTCGCTCGAGCGGCAGGCGCCGACCGCACTCGACGCGCTGCTCGACCGACGGGTCACGTGCCGCAACTTCGATCGCACGCGTGCGCTGTCGCTGGCGCAGTTCTCGTCCGTGCTGTATCGCACCTACGGCGCGCGTGCGGTGGACGAGTACGCACCGGGCGTGCACCTGTTGAAGAAGGGAGTGCCGTCCGCGGGCGGGCTCCATCCGACCGAAGCCTACCTGCTCGTGCAACGCGTCGACGGCGTGGCGCCGGGCCTGTACCACTACCATCCGGTCGACCACGCCCTGGAGCCGCTGCGCCTGGTCGACGCCGAAGAAGCCGCCGCGCTCGCGCGCCGCTTCGTCGCGGCGCAGGCCTGGTTCGTCGATGCCCACGTGATGGTCGTGCCGACGAGCCGTTTTGCCCGCACGTTCTGGAAGTACCGCAGGCATCCCAAGGCGCACCGCGCGCTGATCCTCGACGTCGGACACCTGTCGCAGACGATGTATCTTGCGGCGACGGAACTCGGTCTTGGCGCGTTCATTACGGCGGCGGTGAACGAAGTCGACATCGAGCAGGCGTTCGATCTCGATCCTTTGGAGGAAAGTCCGCTCGCCGTGACCGGGTTCGGCCTGCGCGGAGCGGAACGCAACGAGATGGAATTCGATCCGCTCCACGCAGTCTGGCCGGCCACGTAGACGGTCGGCAGGCCGCCAGCCCGGCAGGCGCATCGATCCGGCGAAGCAGCGGCGGTAACCGTTTACGTGCGCAACGCTGGCCATCCGGCGCGGAACGGGCGCAAAATGGTGCGAATGCAGCAGAGGGGCGGCAGACAGGGTGACTGCTGACGAGTCAGCGCGGATCGACGGAATCGCCGGCAGCACGACGTCGGTGCTGCGCACGCTCGTGCTCAGCGACCTCGTCGATTCGACCGCGCTCGTCGAGCGCCTCGGCGACCAGCGCGCCGCCGACCTGATCCGCAAGCACGATCGTCTCGCCCGCACGCTCATGCAGCAGTTCGGCGGCCGCGAGATCGACAAGACCGACGGCTTCCTGCTCGTGTTCGAGCGGCCGATCCAGGCGGTCGCCTACGCGCTCGCCTACCAGCGCGAACTCGGCGACCTCGGCGCGCAGGAAAAGATCGAGCTCGCCGCGCGCATCGGCATCCACGTCGGCGACATCGTCGTCTGGGACAACGACGCCGACGACGTGCGTCGCGGCGCCAAGCAGACCGAGGTCGAAGGCCTCGTCAAGCCGATCGCGGCGCGCCTCATGGGTCTCGCGCTGCCGCGCCAGATCCTGATGTCGGGCACCGCCTACGACATCGCACACCGTGCGCAAGGCGAGCTCGGCGAAAAGCTCGCGCGGGTGCGCTGGCGCACGCACGGGCGCTACCGTTTCAAGGGCGTGCCCGACCTCGTGCCCGTGTTCGAGGTCGGCGAGGAAGGCATCGCACCGCTGCGCGCGCCGGCATGGACCGGCAAGGCGCATCGCGAGATGCCGGTCTGGCGCCGCCCCGTGGCGATCGTCGGCGAGATCCTCGCGTTGCTCGTGCTCATCGCGGTGCCGGCCTGGTATTTCCTCAAGCCCGCGCCGGCGATTGCATTCGCCAATCGCGACTGGGTCGTCGTCGGCAGCCTCAAGAACCTCACCGGCCACCAGGTCTTCGACGACTCGCTCGAGGCCGCATTCCGCGTCGGCCTCGAACAGTCGCGCTACGTCAACGTCGTACCGCAACTGCAGGTACGCGACGCACTCAAGCGCATGGAACGCGACCCGGGCGGCACGGCCATCGATCGCGCGGTCGGTTCGGAGATCGCATTGCGCGAGGGCGCACGCGCACTCGTGCTGCCGACCGTCGCCGAGATCGGAGGCCGCGTGCGCATGACCGCCGAAGTCGTCGATCCGCACACCCAAACCTCGGTGTACAGCGACTCGGTCGACGCCGACGGCGAAGAGTCGATGCTGCCGCGCATGGACGAGCTGCTGCGCAAGATGCGCGGGCGCCTCGGCGAATCGCTCGCCTCGGTGAGCGAGGCGTCCAAGCCGCTCGCACAGATCACCACCGGCAACCTCGACGCGCTGCGCGCGCTCGGCAAGGCCGAGGAAGAATACGGCAAGGGCAAGATCAACGACGCGATCGTGTTGCTCAAGGAGGCGCTGAGGCTCGATCCGAAGTTTGCGCTGGCATGGACGCGCCTGAGCACGATGCAATATGCCTACCT
>NZ_DATDMY010000220.1:0-7890 GCF_036518555.1 Dokdonella sp.
GAGGCCGGCGGCGAGCAGGGCGGCGCAAAGCAGGGTACGCATGACGCATCTCCGTGGTGGGCAGCGATCGGTCCAACGCCCGGGGACGTCTACCGGGGTTGAACCCGCGTTCGCGCCCCCGGCGAACGCCTGCCGTGCTGCCGCCCCTGGCGCTCTTCCCGGTGCCCCACCGGGCCCGGACGGGCGACAGTTCCCGTAAACTCGTCGGTCCCTTGGCAGCCCCTGCATCCGCGTGAGCCACGAAAAGCGCCGCATCCTGACCGGCATCACGACCAGCGGCACGCCGCATCTCGGCAACTACGTCGGCGCGATCCGCCCGGCGATCGCCGCGAGCCGCCGCGCCGACGCGGAATCGTTCTATTTCCTCGCCGACTACCACGCGCTGATCAAGACCGGCGACCCCGCGCGCGTGCAGCAGTCGACGCTGGAGATCGCCGCGAGCTGGCTCGCCTGCGGGCTCGATCCGGACACCGTGCACTTCTACCGGCAGTCCGACATCCCGGAGATTCCCGAACTCACCTGGTTCCTCACCTGCGTGACCGCGAAGGGCCTGCTCAACCGCGCGCACGCGTACAAGGCCGCGGTCGACCAGAACAACGCGGCGGGCGAGGACGCCGACGCGGGCATCACCGCGGGCCTGTACATGTACCCGGTGCTCATGGCCGCGGACATCCTCGTCTTCAATGCGCACGAAGTGCCGGTCGGGCGCGACCAGATCCAGCACATCGAGATGGCGCGCGACATCGGCCAGCGCTTCAACCATCTCTACGGCGGCGACTGGTTCACGTTGCCCGAGGCGCGCATCGAGGGGAACGTCGCGACCCTGCCCGGCACCGACGGGCGCAAGATGTCGAAGAGCTACGACAACACGATCCCGCTGTGGCTGCCGGCGAAGGACCTGCGCAAGGCGATCCTCGGCATCGTCACCGACTCGCGTGCGCCCGGCGAGGCGAAGGATCCGGACACGTCGAACATCTTCGCGATCTACCAGGCGTTCGCGAGCGCCGACGAAACCGCAGCGATGCGCCGCGCGTTCGCCGACGGCATCGCCTGGGGCGAGGCGAAGCAGGCGCTGTTCGAGCGGATCGACGCCGAACTCGCGCCGATGCGCGAACGTTACGAGGCGCTCGTCGCCGAGCCCGAGCGCATCGAGAGACTGCTGCTCGACGGCGCGCGCCGCGTGCGCGAGATCGGCTCGCCGTTCCTGCGTCGCCTGCGCGACGCAGTCGGCATCCGCCCGCTCGACGAGCTGCACGCGAAGGGAGGCCGCGAGTCACGCGATCGAGCGTCGGCGCGCGGCCCCTCGCCACAGATCAAGAGCTATCGAGAGGCCGATGGCAAGTTCCATTTCAAGCTCGACGCCGGTGACGGCAGCGTACTGCTGCAAAGCCGCGCTTTTGATTCCCCGAAGGACGCGGGCCGGCTCGCGGCTGCGCTCGTCGACGCGGGCGACGACGCGCACGCGATCGCCGCCTTGCTGCCGCAATGCGTGACCACGGACGCGCCAGCATTGCCGACCGGGGCGATCGTCGCAGCGCTC
Organism: Dokdonella sp.; assembly: GCF_036518555.1. Classification (GTDB taxonomy): domain Bacteria; phylum Pseudomonadota; class Gammaproteobacteria; order Xanthomonadales; family Rhodanobacteraceae; genus Dokdonella_A. The sequence goes on from NZ_DATDMY010000220.1 coordinate 1,541, forward strand.
GCGCAGCTCAAGGCAGACAAGCTCGTGAAGGCAGCCAGAAAGGCCTGACGTGGCGAGTGCCGCCGGGGTGCGGCGGAAGCCGCGGTGCCTGGTGACTTCCGCCGCGCCCACAAATCTCCGCGCGCTCGATTCTGTACGGCGCCCTTACGACGTATCCCGATCGACGGGCTATCCGACGAACGGTCGTGCACATCACGTCGAACTAACACGCAGGGGCGTATGGTCATCCGGCACTGCGATGCAATGTCGCAACGGCACTCAGTCGCCCCGTACGACCACGCACACGCTCCGTACTGAGCATCGAACTCCCGTACATCGCGGGAGCCGCGGCCACGGCCGCTCGAGATTCCGCCATCGGCGCGAATCCACAGCTATAGGCAAAAGCCCCATGAACGCTCCCAACCAAGTCAATGCTGCAGTCACTCCTGGCATGTCTTCCAGTCGCAACCTGCTCGAAACCGCCGCGGCCAACGGTACATTCAAGACCTTCGGCAAGGCCGTCGAGCGAGCCGGCATGACCGAGACATTGCGCGGTACCGGCCCCTACACCGTGTTCGCGCCGACCGACGCCGCGTTCGCAAAGCTGCCGACGGGCAAACTCGACACGCTGTTCAAACCCGAGAACAAGGACGAGCTCGTTGCGCTGATCAACTATCACGTCGTCAACGGCCGCCGAAGCGCCGCCGACGTACGCAAATGGGATGCGGCCAAGACCCTCAATGGCCAGGCGGCCCCGATCAAGGTGTCGGGCGACCACATCACCATCGACGGTGCGGAAATCGTCAGTGCCGACATCGACTCCAGCAACGGCGTCCTGCACGCCATCGACAAGGTCAACATGCCGGCACCGACCCGGCATTGACCCGCAGTAGCGACTGAACGCGACGGCGGAGAGCGTTCTCCGCCGTCTCGCGTTCGGGAGCGCGCGGCGTGGAGGCGGAGCGAGCGCACGAGGGCTGCTGGCGCTGACGTTGCAGCGTATCCTTCGTATTCGCCGTCCAGCCACTTTAGACCCCACCCGTGCCGCTCCCGTCACTGCGTCTCGTCCTGCTCGTCCTCATCGTGCTCTACCTCGCCAGCGTGCTCTACGTGCACTGGCGCGGCCGCGAGCGGCTCCCGTTCCGGCGCCAACTCGTCGACCATTCGGGCTTCTTCGCGCCGTACAACGTGCTCATGTACGCGTTCTCGGCCACGCCCGCGCGGCCGTACCTCGATCGCGGCGCGTTCGCGCACCTGGACGCGCTCCGCGACGGCTGGCAGGGCATCCGCGAGGAGGCGCTGCACCTGTTCGACGAGGGCTACATCCGCTCGGCCGAGAAGCACAACGACGCGAGCTTCTCGTCGTTCTTCAAGGAAGGCTGGAAGCGCTTCTACCTCAAGTGGTACGGCGAGCCGCTGCCGTCCGCGCACGCGCTGTGCCCGAACACGGTCGCCTTGCTGGAGACGATCCCGCAGGTGAAGGCGGCGATGTTCGCGCTGCTGCCGCCCGGCGCGAAGCTCAACCCGCACCGCGATCCGTTCGCGGGCTCGCTGCGCTACCACCTCGGCCTGGTCACGCCGAACTCGGACGCGTGCCGCATCTTCGTCGACGGCGAGGAGTACTCGTGGCGCGACGGCGAGGACGTCGTGTTCGACGAAACCTACGTGCACTGGGCCGAGAACCGCACCGACCAGACGCGCGTGATCCTGTTCTGCGACGTCGAGCGGCCGCTGCATACGCCGTTCATGCGCGCCGTGAACCGCGTCGTCGGACGCGTGCTCGGCCAGGCGACCGCGACGCAGAACGTCGGCGGCGAGCGCGTCGGCGCGATCAACCGCCTCTACGGCCTCGCGCACGAGGCCGGCGTGCTGCGCAAGCGCTTCAAGCGCGCATCCCCGCGCGCGTACAAGCTCACCCGCGTCGCGCTCGTGCTCGCACTCCTTGCGTGGCTCTTGCTGCCGTGGGTGCGCGGGATTTGAGCCCAAGCAGCGGCTGAAAGCTTGAAACACGAAGGACACGAAGGACACGAAGGAGAACAGCAAAGGTTTTCCTTCCGGCGCGTGCGGGGTTTCGCGGACCCATGCGCCTTTCGTTGCTGGCTTTCGGTGCCAGCGTCGACTCCGGAGCATTCCGGGCACGAAAGATCCGGATGGTCTCTCCTTCGTGTCCTTCGTGTCGAAGGCTTTTGCTCTTGCTTTCGCCGGACCTACGCCGCGGCGGCGAATTCGTGCGCCACATCCGCGGCGAGCGCGTCGAAGTACTCGCGCGTGAGGCGCTGCTGTTCGGCGGCGCTCTCGGCGCGGTTGGCGACCGCGCGGAATGCAGCGTTCTCGGGGCGGTCCTTCGCGTACCAGCCGAGGTGCTTGCGCGCGATGCGCACGCCCTGCACCTCGCCGTAGAACGCGTAGAGGTCGTCGAGGTGGCCGAGCAGGATGTCGCGCACTTCGCGCGGCGACGGTGGCGTCGGCACATCGCCGGTCGCGAGGTAATGTGCGATCTCGCGGAAGATCCACGGCCGTCCCTGCGCGGCGCGGCCGATCATGACTGCGTCGGCGCGCGTCGCGTCGAGCACGTGGCGCGCCTTCTGCGGCGAATCGATGTCGCCGTTGGCGAACACCGGAATGCCGATCGCGGCCTTGATCTCCGCGATCGTCTCGTACTCGGCCTCGCCTTCGTAGAGGTCCGCACGTGTGCGGCCGTGCACGGCGAGCGCGGCGATCCCGGCGTCCTCGGCGATCCTCGCGATCGCGAGGCCGTTGCGGTTGTCGCGATTCCAGCCGGTGCGGATCTTCAGCGTCACGGGCACGTCGACCGCGTTCACGACCGCGGCGACGATGCGCGCGACGAGCAGCTCGTCCTGCAGCAGCGCCGAGCCGGACCAGACGTTGCAGACCTTCTTCGCCGGGCAACCCATGTTGATGTCGACGAGCTGCGCGCCGTGGTCGACGTTGTAGCGCGCCGCGTCGGCGAGCATCGCCGGGTCGTAGCCGGCGATCTGCACGCTGACCGGGTCGGGCTCGCCGACGTGGTCCATGCGCTGGCGCGACTTGCGCGTCGTCCACAGGCGCGGGTCGGCCGTCGTCATCTCCGACACGGCGAGGCCCGCGCCGAGCCGCTTGCACAGCTGGCGGAACGGCTTGTCGGTGACGCCGGCCATCGGCGCGAGCACGACGGGCGGGTCGATCGTGTGGGGACCGATGCGCATGGGGCGCGATTCTAGCCGGGACGCGCCGGTCGCGCTGCGGCGGTCGCGTGCCACCGTGCCGAACGCCGCGTGCGCGTGCCGCGCTTCGCGCGCACACTCGCATCCCGACGACGGGGGACGTATATGGTCGAAGGAAGCTGCCACTGCGGCGCGGTCCGCTGGCGATTCGACGGCGAGCCCGACGGCGCGACCGCGTGCAATTGCACGGTGTGCCGTCGCTACGGCGTGCTCTGGGCATACGACTACGAGGATGAAGCCATCCACGTGAGCGGCCCTACCCGCGCCTACGTGCGCGGCAAGGCGCTCGCGTTCCGCTTCTGCCCGCACTGCGACTGCGTCGCGTACTGGCTTGCGCGACGCGTGCAGGACGACGGCCGGCGGCGCATCGCGGTCAACCTGCGCCTTGCCGAACCCGATGCGGTCGCGCACATCCCGATCGACCACTTCGACGGACTCGACACGTTCGACGACCTCCCGCGCGACGGTCGTTGCGTCGTCGACTACTGGTTCTAGTCCAAAGTCGACTTCGCCCGTGCAGCAAAAGAGGGCGGCGCCGCGGCCGCCCTCGTCACATTGCTTCGTGCGCGATCGCGCCGCGCACGGCGCGCGTCAGTGCTTCACCTGCTTGCGCAGCTTCGCCGCGACCGCCTTCTCGACGTGGCGGCCGAACGCGTGGCGCGCCGGCGTGCTCGTCGGGTCGATGCTGACGTCGTCGATGAAGATGTTGCCGTCGAACGCGCCGCCGCCGGGATAGTCGTACTGGAACTGGAGCACGTGCTGCGCGCCGTCGGCGTAGCTGCCGATATCGATCGACCGTTGCACGTAGCTCGTGTCCGCGGCGATCGCCGACAGATCGGTCGTCTCGACCGGGGTGCCGTCGACCGACACGGTCAGGGTACCGGCGACGTCGGGAACGGCGACCGCGTAGCGCCAGTAGTTGAGGTACTGCGGCCCGCTCGCGGGCATCGTCACGGTCTGCGTGATCGTCTGCGTTTCCTGGTCGCCACCGCCCCAGCCGCCGAACCATACGCTGTAGATGCCGTCGTGGGTCGGCACGCCGCCCGACGCGAAGTTGCTGCCACCGCCCGCGTTCGGGTTGCCGTCGACGCCGTCCCAGTACGGGTTCGGGCCGAAGTCGCTGGTCGTCTCCTCGAAGCTGCCGTCCTGCACGACCGGCGGCGGCGGCGGCGGGTCGAAGCCGTCGGCGAACAGCTTGTCGATCGGCTCGTTCGCGCCGTCGACGACGAAGGTGACGATGCTGCTCGATCCATAGGTCCAGCCCGCGATCTTCGACGCGTCGCCGGATACGGCGGTCAGGCCGCCTTGCAGCGGCAGGGTGAGGTCGCCCGGGATCGCGATGCCGCGGTCGGCGAGGTAGTCGGTGAGGATCTGCGAGCCACCGGCTTCGGTCCAGATCAGCAGCGCGCGCGGCGGGTTGTCGAAGAAGCCGCTCGCGCCGACGATCATCGAGCCGTCGTCGCTGACGCCGAACGCGAACGGCATGCCCGGGATCGCGGTGATCTCGCCCGTCTGCACGTTCATGCGCCAGCCGCTGCCGACGGCCCACTGGCCGTTGCCACTGATGCCGTCGGTTTCGCCGAGGTCGTTGCCGTCGCCGTCGCGCACGTAGGTCGCGACGCGGTCGACCCAGACGACGCCGCGGCGGAAGCCGGTGACCGGATCGTCGCTCCAGCCGCCGACGACATGGCCGTCCGCGCTGACCACGTTGCCGCGCGAGGCACTCGTCGTGTTGTCGACGGGCAGGTCGACGACGCCATCGACGGGCGAGTAGTAGTAGGCCTTGGCGACACTGAAGTCGTCGGTCCAGGCGAGGCCGACCGCGGTGCCGTCGTCGGCGAGGTCGTAGACGTCGACGTTGTCGATGCCCGCCGGCAGCGGCAGCGGCGTCGACGTCGTCGCGCCGATCGGCGATACCGCGGGCAGGTCGTGGCCGCCATTGGCGGACCCGCCGTCGTCCGAGCGCGCGCCCGAGACGGTGCCGAGGTTGTTGATGCCGTTCACGTAGACCATGTCCTGCACGAGGTCCTCGCTGCCGGTCGACGCGGTCCAGCGCAGGCCGCCGGCGCCGAATACGGAGCCGACGAGGTACTCGCCGTTCTGCGAGAACTTCGTCGCCTGCGCGTTCGGCGTCGTGAGTTCGATCAGGCTCGCGGCCTCGGCGCTGCCGCCGGTCGAGACGAGGACCGCGGCGAGCGCTGCGGCGAGTACCCTCGCTATGGGGGAAATACGCATGCTGGCTCCTGGACGTATGGATGGCCGGGCGGGGTGCCCGCGCCCCGGGGCACGAACGCGTGCTCCGGAACGCCGACGCTAGTCCGATGCCGCCCGCGCGGTGCTCCCGCGCCATTCGCGGCGCATTCGCGCACGCTTCGCGAAGCGTTTTTCCCGTTGCCGGGTCGCGGCCTGGCGCGACCGGGCGCCGTCCGGACATGCCGCGGCATCCGCGCGACGGGCAGGGACGCCGCCCGACGATCCCGTGGCGCCCCGAGTCGCATCGCGCGAGGGGCAGGCGACCCGGCCGACCGGGTTCATACTGTGCGGCGCGCGAGCCCGCCGGCGCGCCGGTCGTAGGGCAATGGCGGATCGCGGCGCAGGATGGCGTAACACCGCCCGTATCCGCGGTGCCGACGCGCGGGACGTCCACTCACGCAGGAGCGAAGCCCATGACGATGCATTCACGCGAAACGGGAACGATGGACCGCGTTCGGCGCGGATGGCTGTGGGCGCTCGCGTGCGCGTGCATCGCGCTCGTGCCGCGCGCGCACGCACAGGAACTCATGCTCGCCGCGAGCATGGACGACCTCGTCGACCAGTCCGAATGGATCGCGATCGCGGAACTGGCGAGCGCGACGCCCCGCATGAACGCGCGCGGCAACCTCATCGTCACCGACTACGCGTTCCGTCTCGAGCAGCGCCTGCTCGGCGCGCCGCCCGCGCTCGACTTCGTGCTGAGCCAGGGTGGCGGCACGCTCGGCGGCATCACCGACCGCATCAGCGACGCTGCCGACCTCAGCGTCGGCCATCGCTACCTGCTGTTCGTGCGGCCGGACCACCATGAAATCTTCCCGCCGTTCGTCGGCGGTGCACAGGGCGTCTGGGACCTCGGCGCCGACGGCACGGCGACATCGCTCGGGCTCGCGCACG
>NZ_DATDMY010000221.1:0-2243 GCF_036518555.1 Dokdonella sp.
CCGCAGCCGGCGCAGCGCGCGGATCGCGCGCGGCGGCATCGCGAGATAGACCTCGATGTCCGGGATGCCGGTCGACACGTACGCGGTGTAGACGTCGCCCCACGGGATCGTCGTCGCGCTGCGCTCGACGCCGTCGCGCACGAACGTGCGCGTCTTCCACGCCAGCGGGACGTCGACGAGCTCGCCGCCGATGCGCGCTCGGCCGCCGCGCGCGAGCCCCTCGACGCTCGTCCTCGCCGTGCCCGGGCTCGTGCCGCCCGCGGCCTCGAACGCGAGCACGAGCGCCGTCGCGTCGGGCACCGCGCGCTTGAGCAGCGCGGCGACGCCATCGGTCGGCACGACGTCGAAGCCGACGCCGGGCACGACGACGATGCCGCGCTCGCGCGCGCGCGCGTCGGCGCGATGGCAATGCGCGAACACGTCGATCTCGCCGGTGATGTCGAGGTAGTGCACGCGCCGCTCGAGGCACGCATCGAGCAGCGGCGCGGCGGTGCGCGAGAACGGCCCCGCGCAATTGAGCAGCAGGTCGACGCCGTCGAGGCCGCGCGCGATCGCGCCCGCGTCGTCGAGGCCGAACGCGCGCGAGCGCAGGCCGAGCCGCTGCGCGAGCGCCTCGACCGCCTCGCGGTGGCGGCCGCCGAGCACGGGTGCGAGCCCGCGCCGCGCGGCTTCCTCGGCGATGAGGCGACCGGTATAGCCGTTCGCGCCGTAGACGAGCGCGCGCTGCATGTCCGCGCTCATTTCGCGGCCTCGGGCGTCGCGTACAGCTGCTGCGCGCGCTGGAACAGCACCCACGACGTCGCGATGTATTTGTTGCCGCCCCTGGGCATGTTGCCGCGATGGGTATGGGTGAAGCCCGCCGGTGCGAGCAGCAGGCTGCCCGTCTTCGGCACGATGCGCCGCTGCTGGAACAGGAACTCGGTTTCGCCGTCGCCGAAGCCGTCGTTGAGGTAGATCGTCCAGAGCAGCACGCGGTGCAGGTTGTCGTCGGTCTCGACCTTCGGCGAAATCTCGCTGTGCCAGTACGGGTAGCCGCCCTGGTCGGCGTAGTAGCGCTGGATGTTGATGCCGCCGGGCCGGAACAGGCGCACGATCAGCTGCTTGAGTTCGGCGTCCGGCATCGCGCGCACGTCGTCGACGCCGAGCATCTGCATCTGCTCGCTCGCGCCCCGCTTGCGGTAGAGCGCGGTCGGCGCGAGCGCGAGGTGGGTGTACTTGCGCAGGTACGCGACGAGTCCCTGCAGCATCGCGCCGTTGAGCAGGCTCTCGGCGCTCTTCCACTCCGGATGGCTGCTCACGTGCAGGTCCCAGGAGTCCTTCAGGCGCGTGTTGACGCCGCCGGTCGTGCGGCCGCGCACGACCTTGTCGCTCGCTTCGAACGCGGCGACCAGTTCGGCGCAGACCTTCGCATCGAGCGCGCCGTCGTAGACCTCGATGAAGTCGTCCATGCTCAGGTCGCCTGCGGTGATCGAACGTTCAGGTCGCGCATCGGACGATGCTCGCGGCATCCGATCGAGGGAAATGGCCATGTCATCGTTCGGACTCTATATCATCGGTGCGATCGTGCTCATCGGCGGCCTCGCCTACGCCGCCTGGCTCGTCCACGTGCCGTCGCAGTGGATCGGCGCCGGGGCGGTGATCCTGCTCGGCGGATGCATCCTCGGTGCGGTCACGCATACGCGCCGGCGCGATCCGCCGGCGTGAGGTGGTACGCGGTGACGCGCTCCACTTCGTTCTTCGAACCGAGGAACACCGGCACGCGCTGGTGCAGGCGTTCGGGCACGAGCTCGAGGATGCGCTCGCGCCCGGTCGTCGCCGCGCCGCCCGCCTGTTCGACGATGAAGGCCATCGGGTTCGCCTCGTACATGAGGCGCAGCTTGCCCGGGGAGCGCAGGTCCTTGAGGTCGCGCGGATAGATGAAGATGCCGCCGCGGGTCAGGATGCGATGCACGTCCGCGACCATCGATGCGACCCAGCGCATGTTGAAGTCGCGCCCGCGCGGACCCGTCTTGCCCGCGAGCAGTTCGTCGATGTAGCGCCGCATCGGCGCCTCCCAGTGGCGCATGTTCGACATGTTGATCGCGAACTCCGAGGTGTCCTCAGGGATGCGCAGCTTCGAGTGCGTGAGCGGGAAGTTGCCCTGCTCGCGATCGAGCGTGAACTGGTAGACGCCGTCGCCGAGGGTCAGCACGAGCACCGTGCTCGAGCCGTACACCGCGTAGCCGGCGGCGACCTGCTGCGTG
>NZ_DATDMY010000222.1:0-6019 GCF_036518555.1 Dokdonella sp.
AGAAGGGACGGTTCGCAGCTCGTGTAGGGCGGGTCGAGCCGCATCGCGGCGAGTCCCGCCGCAACACGCGAGGCGCCGCGGGAATCCCTGTAGGAGCCCACCCTGTGGGCGACCGCGGACCCGTACGACGCGGCGTCGTCGCCGATCGCGACGCTAACCTCGCAACGCCTGCGCATGGTGACGCAGGTGGTCTTCGACGAAGCTCTGGATGAACCAGTAGCTGTGGTCGTAGCCCGCGCGGCGGCGCAGGTCGAGCGGCTGGCCGGTCGCGCGGCACGCGCGTTCGACGAACTCGGGGCGCAGTTGCACGTCGAGGAACGCGTCGGCGTCGCCCTGGTCGACGAGCAGCGTGCCAGGGAAGCGCGCGCCGTCTTCGATGAGCGCAGTCGCGTCGTACGCGCGCCATGCATCGCGATCGTCGCCGAGGTAGCGCGGGAACGCCTTCTGGCCCCAGGGCACCTGGATCGGCGCGACGATCGGCGCGAACGCGGACACCGAGCGGTAGCGTGCGGGGTTCTTCAGCGCGATCGTGAGCGCGCCATGGCCGCCCATCGAGTGGCCGAAGATCGATGCGCGCGTCGTGTCGAGCGCAGGGAATTGCGCCGCGAGCAGTGCGGGCAGTTCGTCGACGACGTGCGAATACATGCGAAAGCGCGCTGCGAACGCGGGCGTGGTCGCGTCGAGGTAGAAGCCCGCGCCTTCGCCGAACTCCCAGTCGCCCGTCGCACCGTCGATGCCGGTGCCGCGCGGGCTCGTGTCGGGCGTGACGAGCGCGAGGCCGAGCTCGGCGGCGACGCGCTGCGCGCCGGCCTTGATCGCGAACGTTTCCTCGGTGCAGGTGAGGCCGGCGAGGTAGTACAGCACGGGCGCCTTCGCGCCCGGCGCGAGCGGCGGCCGGTAGACGCCGAAGCGCATCGTGCCACCGGTCGCGGCGGACTCGGCGCGATAGACACCTTGCGTGCCACCGAAGCAGCGTTGTTCGGACACGATGTCCATGGCGATGGCACTCCATCCGGGATCGCCGCGATCCCCTCGTCATTGCGATCGTGCCTCAGAGGCAACGTCTTCGGCTACTCCGTTCGCGGCTGCGCATGCGCACGGCTCCCGCCGCGGAACCGCACTCCGGGCGAGCGGCGTACGTGGAGCCGGCGTAGGCACGACGACCACCCGTTTGCGCTGAGCACAGCGGTCGCAGGCCGCGGAGTCGAAGCGCAGTGCGCAGCGGGCTATGATCGCGGGTTCCATCGCCGCATTCCGACACCGATGCCCTACACCCCGATCGTCGCGACCCTCGGCTACGTGCTCTCGCCGGACCGCCGCCAGGTGCTCATGATCCATCGCAACACGCGCCCGGGCGATCATCATCTCGGCAAGTACAACGGCCTCGGCGGCAAGCTCGATCCGCACGAGGACGTGCTCGCCGGCATGCGTCGCGAGATCCGCGAGGAAGCGGGCATCGAGTGCGCCGCGCTCGAACTGCGCGGCACGATCAGCTGGCCCGGCTTCGGCAAGCACGGCGAGGACTGGCTCGGCTTCCTGTTCCTCGTCACCGCGTTCGACGGCACGCCGTTGCCGGCCAACCCCGAAGGCACGCTCGAATGGGTCGACCTCGACAAGCTCGACACGCTGCCGATGTGGGAGGGTGATCGACACTTCCTGCCGCTCGTGTTCGACGCCGACCCGCGCCCGTTCCACGGCGTGATGCCGTACGAGGGCGGGCGCATGCTGTCGTGGAGCTGTTCGCGCGTGTAGGCGGTCCGGGCTCGCGCGCAGCGTCCGATGCGAAGGACCCGCGATCGCGTTCCCGTGTAGGCGCGCACCCTGTGCGCGATCGCGATCGAGTATCGCCGCGAGGGCGCGGCATCCACAGGGGGTGCCTGCGACGGAAACCGGGACAGCGGCGTGGCGGCTCGCAGCCCGCTACGCCGACGGCCGCTTGCGCGCCGCGCCCGCATCGAGCAGCCGCGCGGTGCGCCAGCCGATCGACGCCGAGCTCGCCGCGGCAACGACCGTGAGCAGGGCGAGCATCGGCGAGGTCGCGCCGAGCAGGCGCAGGCCGTTGAGGCTGCCGTTGACGACGACGTCGCCGAAGCGCCAGACCGACGTGTCGATGAAGTTCTTGGTCTTGTAGCGCGTCTCGGCGTCGACCTGCGTGTAGAGCGAGTCCGACGCGGGCTTGAAGATGCCGTACGCGCTCGCGCGCGTGACGATCGCGACCGCCGCGATCCAGGCGCCGCCGAACACGGCGAACAGCGCGAGCATGATCGCCTTGACGATGCCGTCGAGCGCGAGCGCGGCCGAGGGGCCGACGCGCACCATGAGCACGCGCGTCGCGGTGAGCTGGAACAGCGCCTGCAGCACGTTGGTCCAGAGGTCGACGTTCGCGGAAAAGTCGATGCGCGCTGCGCGTGTCGCATTGGCGACGCCGTTGTAGTCGATGAGGAACGCGTAGATGACCGTGCCGACCGCGTCGCCGAGCAGCATCAGCAGCGCCATGCGTCGCATCAGCGGCGACTTCAGGGTCTCGATCGCGCCGGCGATGAAGCTGCCGCCGATGATGCGCTCGTCGCGGCGCTCGTCGCCGACCACCGGATGCGCCTTCGACCAGCGCGCGAGCGCGAACACGCAAGCGATCGCGAGGCCGAGCAGCAGCGAGGAGACCACGAGCAGGCCCGACACGCCGGTCACGTCGTTGAGCGCCTTGGTGAGCATCGGCCCCGCGATCGCGCCCGCGGCACCGCCGAGCGCGATGACCGGGAACAGCCGGTGCGCCTGCTCGGCGTCGAACAGGTCGGCCATGAAACTCCAGAACACCGCGACGACGAACAGGTTGAACACGCTCACCCAGACGAAGAACACCGAGCCGAGCACGCGCGCGCCGATCGCGTCCTGCAGCTGGAACAGCGGGATGAACGCGATCATGCCGAGGATGAAGAACGCGTACACGACCGGCACGAACACGCGCCGCGGATAGCGCGACACGAGCGCGCCGTACAGCGGCGTGAGCGCGATCGTGCCGACGAACGTGGACAGGTAGAACAGCGGCAGGGCGGTCGATCCGACCGCCGCGGAGAGCTGGTCGCGCACCGGGCGCAGCACGTAATAGGCTGCGAGCACGCAGAAGAAGTAGGCGAACGCGACCGCGACGGCGAACCACTCGTGGCGCTGGATGGCGGGGCGTTTCGGCAAGCGGGGCTCCTGCACCGTGCGGGCGCGGCAAGCCTAACATGCGTGCATGTGCCGCCCGTGCACGCCTCGCGCGTACGGGTAGGAGCCCACCCTCTGGGCGACCCGCGTCGCGTCACGCTGCGAGGTTGCGGTCGCGCACAGGGCGCGCTCCTACGGCATGGTCGCGGCGACGCCGCTCATGCGAGCACCTCGACCGCGTCGCCGACGCGCAGCACGCCGTGGCCGCGCGGGATGAGGTTCTGGCCGAAGGTCACGCCGTCGGGCGAGCGGCGGTAGGTCGTGAGCGTGCGCAGCGGTTCGCCCGCGGGGTCGCGCTCGCCGCGCTCGAAGTCGACGGTCGTGAACACGCAGCGCGTGCACGCCTTCGCGACCTCGAACTCGATCGCGCCGATGCGGATGCGTTTCCAGCCGTCCTCTGCATGCGGCGCGGTGCCCGCGACGACGAGGTTGGGGCGGAAGCGCAACATCGGCACCGGTGCGGCGAGCTTCGCGTTGAGATGGTCGAGCGCGGCCTGCGAAACCAGCAGCAGCGGAAAGCCGTCGGCGAAGCTCACGAGGTCGTCGTCGGTGCCGTAGCGCCCGTCGTATTTCGCCTTGAGCTTGCGCGTGCACGCATCGTCCATGTGCACGAGGCGCAGCGGCTCGCCGAGGAATTCGTGGAGCCACGCATGCGCCGAGGGATCGGCGAGCAACGGGCTCACCGCGGCGCCCCAGACCGCGGTATCGATACGCTCGCCGTCGCGCGGCGCGGGGACGCGCAGGCCCGGCATGCCGGGCGCGTCGAGGCGCAGCGCATCGCCGTCGGGGCGCGCCTCGACGAGCGTGAGGCGCGCGACCTGGCGGCCGGTGACGAACGCGCCATTCGCGTCGACGACCATCCAGCGCCGATCGCCGGCGAGGCCGCGCGGTTCGACCGTCGCGGCATCGACGCGCAGCGGCGCGCCGGATTTGAGCGGGAACAGGTGCAGGGCGGACAGGGTCGCGGTCATCCGCGCATTGTGCCTGCGCGGCGCGCGGCCGCGTAGGGCCGGATTCACGCCATGCAGGAGGGCCAGTGCCTTCCCTTCTCCCATGTGCGGGAGAAGGTGCCGGAGGTGGATGAGGGGACACCGTGCGAGCCTTTCGCGAGGCTTCCCTCACCCGCGCCTGCGGCGCGACCTCTCCCGCGAGCGGGAGAGGTGATACGAGCGGGAGAGGTGATACGAGCGGGGAGGTGATACGAGCGGGAGACGCGATATCGGGCCGAGGTCGCATCGTTGTGCTGGCTTCTGGAGTCATGGCGAGGATTGCCTTTCCCTTCTCCGCTTGCGGGAGAAGGTGCCGGAGGCGGATGAGGGGACACCGTGCGAGCCTTTCGCGAGGCTTCCCTCACCCGCGCCTTCGGCGCGACCTCTCCCGCGAGCGGGAGAGGTGACATGCACGGCCACTTACGCGAGCGGGAGAGGTGACATCCGCGAGGTGACGTTGTCGCCGGTCAGGTCTTCTGGAGTAATGGCTCTAGCGCGTCCGCATACGCTCGGGCGATGACTTCGAGCTACGACTACGTCATCGTCGGTGCGGGTTCCGCCGGCTGCGTGCTCGCGAATCGCCTCGGCGCGAATCCCGCCCATCGCGTGCTGCTGCTCGAAGCCGGCGGACGCGACTGGCACCCGTTCATCCACATGCCGGCCGGTATCGCCAAGCTCGTCGGCAAGAAGGGCGTGAACTGGAATTACGACACCGAGGCCGAGCCGAACCTCGGCGGGCGGCGCCTGTGGTGGCCGCGCGGCAAGGTGCTCGGCGGCTCGAGTTCGATCAACGCGATGTGCTACACGCGCGGCACGCCGGGCGACTACGACGCGTGGGCGCTCGCGAGCGGCGATCCGCGTTGGGCGTGGCAGAACGTGCTGCCCGTGTTCAAGCGCAGCGAAGGCAACGTGCGCGGCGCGGATGCGTGGCACGGCGCCGACGGCGAACTCACGGTGTCGCCGCTGCGCCATCACAACGTGCTGTCGCAGGCGTTCGTCGACGCCGCGGTCGAGGCCGGCCACGTGCGCAACGACGACTTCAACGCCGACACCCAGGACGGCTTCGGCTTCTACGCGGTGACCCAGCGCAACGGCGCGCGCTGTTCGACCGCGGTCGCGTTCCTGCGCCCGGCGCTCGCACGCGGCAACGTCGAGGTGCGCACGCGCGCGCTCGCGACGCGCGTCCTGCTCGATGGCCCGCGCGCGACCGGCGTCGAGTTCCGCCATCGCGGCAAGGTCGAGCGCGCCGAAGCCGGCTGCGTGATCCTCGCAGGCGGCGCGATCAATTCGCCGCAGCTGCTCATGCTGTCGGGCATCGGCCCGGCCGATCACCTGCGCGGGCACGGCATCTCGGTCGCGCTCGATCGTGCCGACGTCGGCGCGAACCTTCAGGACCACCTCGACATCTGCACGCTCGTGCGCTCCACGCGCGCGGTCACCTACGACAAGACCAGCGACCTCGCGGTCGCGCTGCGCTTCCTGCTCCGGCGCGACGGCATCGGCAGCTCGAACATCGCCGAGGCCGGCGGCTTCGTGCGCTCGCGCCTCGCGTCCGATTCGCGCTGCGACATCCAGTTCCATTTCGTGCCTGCGCTGCTCGATGACCACGGCCGCCATCGCCTCGAGGGTTTCGGCTACACCGTGCACGCGTGCCATCTGCGGCCGAAGAGCCGCGGCGCGATCCGCCTGCGTTCCGCCGACCCGGCCGCGCCCGCGGCGATCCATGCGAACTACCTCGGCGACGGCGACGGTTTCGACCTGCGCATGATGGTCGAAGGCGCACGCCTGTCGCGCGAGATCCTCGCGCAGGACGCCTTCGCGCC
>NZ_DATDMY010000223.1:0-10871 GCF_036518555.1 Dokdonella sp.
CAGCACATGGTCGGCCTGCTGCTGCAGCTGCCGGGCCGGCTGCAGGCCGACGCGGCCGACGCGCTCGCGATCGCGCTCGCGCATGCGCACACGCGTTCGAGCCTGCAGCGCCTCGGCCTGCCGCGCGAAGCGTGGAGGCGGCGCCGATGATCGGCCGCCTCAGGGGCGTGCTCGTCGCCAAGCAGCCGCCGTGGCTCGTGCTCGACGTCGCCGGCGTCGGCTACGAGCTCGAAGCGCCGATGTCGACCTTCTTCGACCTGCCCGAGCTCGGCCGCGAGGTGAGCCTGTGCACGCATTACGCGGTGAAGGAAGACACGGTCGCGCTGTACGGGTTCCTGCGCGAGGCCGAACGCAGCCTGTTCCGCACGCTGCAGAAGGTCTCGGGCGTCGGCGCGAGGATCGCGCTGTCGGTGCTGTCGGGCGTGAGCGTCGACGAATTCGCGCGGCTCGTGCAGGTCGGCGACGTCGCCGCGCTGACGCGCATCCCGGGCATCGGCAAGAAGACGGCCGAGCGCATGGTGGTCGAACTGCGCGATCGCGTCGACGGCCTCGGCGGCGGCGCCACGGCGACGATCGGCGGCGCGGTAGGCGCGCTCGATCCCGTTGCGGAAGCCGGCGTCGCGTTGCAGGCGCTCGGCTACAAGCCGGCCGAAATCACCCGCCTCGTGCGCGATGCGGCCGCCCCCGGCGATCGCGCCGAGGACATCATCCGCAAGGCGCTCAAGGCGGCGCTGCGCTAACGGAGATACGGCACGATGAGTCAGGACATCGACAACGGGGGCGACGTCGGCGCCCGCACCCGCGCGCTCGTGCTCGGTGCGATCGGCGTCGTCTACGGCGACATCGGCACGAGTCCGCTCTACACGATTAAGCAGACCTTCGGCGAACACGGCGCGGCGCCGACCACGACGAACGTGCTCGGCGTGCTGTCGCTCGTGTTCTGGTCCCTGATCCTGGTCGTCTCGGTCAAGTACGCCGGTTTCATCATGCGTGCGGACAACAAGGGCGAGGGCGGCATCATGGCCCTCACCGCGCTCGCCCAGCGCAGCGTGCGCTCGAGCCAGCGCGCGCGCTGGTGGATCGTCGTGCTCGGCTTGTTCGGCGCCGCGCTGTTCTTCGGCGATGGCGTGATCACGCCGGCGATCTCGGTGCTCGGCGCGGTCGAGGGCATGGAGGTGCTCGCTCCGGGGCTCGCGCACTGGGTCGTGCCGCTGTCGGCGCTGATCATCGTCGGGCTGTTCGCATTCCAGAACCGCGGAACCGGCAAGGTCGGCGCAGTGTTCGCGCCCGTGATGATCCTCTGGTTCCTCGCGCTCGCGATGCTCGGCATCTGGCATGTCGCGCAGAATCCGGCGGTGCTGCGCGCGCTGTCGCCGTACTACGCGATCGAATTCTTCGCGCAGGCGCGCTGGACCGCGTTCTTCACCCTCGGCTCGGTGATCCTCGCGATCACCGGTGCCGAGGCGCTGTACGCGGACATGGGCCACTTCGGCAAGAAGCCGATCCGCTGGTCGTGGTTCGGTTTCGTGCTGCCCTCGCTCGTGCTCAATTACTTCGGCCAGGGCGCGCTGCTGATCGCCGACCCGAAGGCGGTCGACAACCCGCTCTTCATGATGGTGCCGTCGATGCTGCTCGTGCCGATGCTCGTGCTCGCGACCGCGGCCGCCGTGATCGCGTCGCAGGCGGTCATCTCGGGCGCGTTCTCGGTCACGCGCGAGGCGATCCAGCTCGGTTTCCTGCCGCGCATGCAGGTGCGCCACACCTCGCATGAACAGATGGGGCAGATCTACCTGCCGTGGATCAACCGCATGCTGCTCGTGCTCACGCTCGCGGTCGTGGTCGGCTTCCGTTCGTCCGACAACCTCGGCGCGGCCTACGGCATCGCCGTGGTCGGTACGATGACGATCGACTCGATCCTCGTCATGATCGTGTTCCGCCGCATGTGGCACTGGACCCGCACGCGCGTCGCGCTGGTCGGCCTGCTGTTCCTGTTCGTCGACCTTGCCTTCCTCACCGCCAACGCGGACAAGGTCGAGCACGGCGGCTGGTTCCCGCTCGTGCTCGGCAGCGTGATCTTCACCCTCATGGCGACCTGGCGCCGCGGCCGCGAGCTCGTCGTGCGCGAGATCAAGCACAGCGGACTCGCGCTCGAGCCGTTCATCGCCTCGATCGTCGCGCACCCGCCGCTGCGCGTGCCGGGCACCGCGGTCTTCCTCACCGCGAACCAGGAGGGCGTGCCGCACGCGCTGCTTCACAACCTCAAGCACAACAAGGTGCTGCACGAGCGCAACGTGATGCTGACGGTCGAGACGGTCGACACGCCGATCGCCGAGAACGACGAGCGCGTCGCGGTCGAGTCGCTCGGCGACGAGTTCTATCGGGTCACCCTGCGCTTCGGCTTCGCCGAGGACCCCGACGTGCCGAACATGCTCGAGACCGTGACCGTCTGCGGCCAGCCGTTCGACATGATGGACACGACGTTCTTCCTCAGCCGCGAGAGCATCGTCGCGACCGACCGCCCCGGCATGGCGCTCTGGCGCGACAAGCTGTTCGCCTTCATGCAGCGCAACGCGATCCCGGCGACCGCGTTCTTCCAGATCCCGGGCAACCGCCTGATCGAGCTCGGGACCCAGGTGGAGATCTGAAGGCGAGGGCCCGGGGCCGGGCGCTGCGAGGCGCGGACGTGCTCGCGTTCATGCGCCGTATGGTTTCCGCTGCCTCGCGGCGGACCGAAACCCGCATAATTGCGCAGCCCTACGGGCGACCCCTCAGCCGCCAGTTCTCAGCCGTCGACACATGACCGATCGCCTCACGTCAGCCGGCGCCACGCGCGAGGACGATCTCGTCGAGGCGACGATCCGCCCGCAGCGGCTCGCCGAATACCTCGGCCAGCCGACCGTGCGCGAGCAGCTCGGCATCTACATCGAGGCCGCCCGCCGTCGCAGCGAGGCGCTCGACCATGTGCTCATCTTCGGGCCGCCGGGGCTCGGCAAGACGACCCTGTCGCACGTGATCGCGAACGAACTCGGCGTCAACCTGCGTTCGACCTCGGGACCCGTGCTCGAGCGGCCGGGCGACCTCGCCGCTCTGCTGACCAACCTGCAGCCGCGCGACGTGCTGTTCGTCGACGAGATCCACCGCCTCTCGCCGATCGTCGAGGAAGTGCTTTATCCCGCGCTGGAAGACTTCCAGATCGACATCATGATCGGCGAAGGGCCCGCCGCGCGCTCGATCAAGCTGGACCTGCCGCCGTTCACGCTGATCGGAGCGACGACGCGCGCGGGCCTGCTCACCGCGCCGCTGCGCGACCGCTTCGGCATCGTGCAGAGGCTCGAGTTCTACAGCCCGCTCGAACTCACCGCGATCGTGCGTCGCGCGGCGAAGATCCTCGGCATCGCCTGCGACGGCGATGGCGCGACCGAGATCGCGCGGCGCGCACGCGGTACGCCGCGCATCGCCAACCGCCTGTTGCGGCGCGTGCGCGACTATGCCGAGATCAAGGCGGGCGGCACGATCACGCGCGACGCGGCGAATGCGGCGCTCGAGATGCTGCGCGTCGACGCCGAAGGCTTCGACGCGCTCGACCGGCGCCTGCTGACGACGATCATCGAGAACTTCGACGGCGGCCCGGTCGGCGTCGAATCCCTCGCCGCGGCGATCAGCGAGGAGCGCGGCACGATCGAGGACGTGCTCGAGCCGTTCCTGATCCAGCAGGGTTTCCTCGTGCGCACCGCGCGCGGCCGCATGGTCACCTCGAAGTGCTGGCGGCATTTCGGCCTCGCGCCGCCGCGTCGCGCGAGCGCCGACGACCTGTTCGAGGCGCCTCCCGGGAGCGCGCCGTGAGTGCGGCCGCGGGAGGGATGCCCGCCGCCGTCGGCGCCGTGTTCGCCTGGCCCTGCCGGGTCTACTGGGAAGACACCGACGCCGGCGGAGTCGTCTATCATGCGCGCTACCTGCACTTCCTCGAACGCGCGCGCAGCGAGTGGTTCCGCGCGCGCGGCATCGGCCAGCAGCGCCTGCGCGAGCAGGAAGGCATCGTCTTCGTCGTTCATCGCATGGAGCTCGCGTTCAATGCGCCCGCACGGCTCGACGACCTGCTGAGCGCGACCGTCAGCATCGGCGACCTGCGCAGCGCGAGTTTCAGCGTGCGCCAGCAGCTGGTGCGCGAACCCGAACCGAGGGCGCTGGTCGAAGCGAACGTGCGCATCGCGTGCCTCGACGCGCAGCGCTTCCGGCCACGCCCCATCCCGAATCACCTGCTTCAGGAAATCACCCCTGCATGAACTCGGAACTCAACGTCCTCGCCCTGATCCTCGGCGCCAGCCTGCCGGTCAAGCTCGTGCTCGGGATCCTGATCGGCTTCTCGATCGCGTCGTGGTTCATCATCTTCCGCAAGAAGGCCCTGCTCGACCGCGCCAATGCGAGCGCGGACGAATTCGAGGAGCGCTTCTGGTCCGGCGCCGACCTCGCCGGCCTGTTCAAGGAGATCAGTGGCGCGGGCGATCGCGTGAGCGGCAGCGGCGCGATCTTCGAAGCCGGTTTCCGCGAATTCGCACGCCTGCGCCAGCGACGCGGCGTCGACTCGCGCGCGCTGCTCGAAGGCGCCCAGCGTGCGATGCGCGTCGCCTCGACGCGCGAGGTCGACCGCCTCGAGCACAGCCTCGAGTTCCTCGCCAACGTCGGTTCGATCAGTCCCTACGTCGGCCTGTTCGGCACCGTGTGGGGCATCATGATCGCGTTCCAGGGCCTCGCCAACGTCAAGGAGGCGACGATCGCGATGGTCGCGCCGGGCATCTCGGAGGCGCTCATCGCGACCGCGATGGGCCTGTTCGCGGCGATCCCCGCGGTGTGGGCGTACAACCGCTATTCGACCAAGCTCGAGCGCATCAGCCTGCGCTACGACACGTTCGTCGAGGAGTTCTCCTCGATCCTCGCGCGCCAGGCGCACGTCGACGACGCCTGAACCCCGCGCCGTCCCGCCCCGCGTTGGAATCCCCTGCATGCAGAACCTGAAATCGCGCAAGCGCCGCAAGCTCAAGGCCGAGATCAACGTCGTGCCGTACATCGACGTCATGCTCGTGCTGCTCATCATCTTCATGGTGACCGCGCCGCTGCTCAACCTGGGCGTCGACATCCAGCTGCCGCAGTCGGCGGCGAAGGCGATCCAGAACGACAAGGAGCCCGCCGTCGTCAGCGTCGACGAGGGCGGCGCGCTGTTCCTCACCCTCGGCGCGTCGCAGCGCGAACCGATCGACCCCGACACGCTGGTCAAGAAAGTTTCAGCTTTCGTCCGCGAGAATCCACAGGTACCCGTGCTGGTGGCCGGCGACCAGCGCGCCGATTACGGCAAGATCTACCAGGCGATGGTGCTGTTGCAGTCGGCGGGCGTGCCGAAGGTCGGGCTCATGAGCCAGCCCGTGCAAGCGGAACAGGCCCACTGACCCGAATGGAGACCTTCGGCGACAAGGCGCGCGCATTCGCGCTGGCGATGGCGTTGCACCTGCTGTGCGTCCTCGCGTTGCTCGTCGGCCTCTGGTGGACGCGCGAGACGCGCCCGGTGAGCATGCCGGGGCCGGTGATCGAGGCGACCCTCGTCGGGCCGACCGCGGCGCCGAAGGCGAGGGCGGGTGCGCAAAAGCCGCAGCCGTCCAGGCCTCCCGCGAAACCGGAACCCCCCAAACCCGAACCACCGAAGCCGGAGCCGAAGCCGATCGAGCAACCGGAACCGCCCAAACCCGAGAAGCAGACGCCGAACGAGTTGCAGAAGCCGAGTCAGGTCGATCAGGAGCGCGTCGCCGCGCTCGCGCAGGAGAAGGCCGAGCAGGAGAAGCGCGAGCAGGAAGAGAAGGCCCGCCAGCGCCAGGTCGAGCTCGAGGACGAGAAGCAGCGCAAGCTGCGCGAGGAGCAGCAGAAGCAGCTCGCCGAGATCCGCAAGGAGCGCGAGGCGGTCGAAAAGAAGCTCAAGCTCGAACGCGAGCGGCTCGCGCAGATCGAGGATCGCAACCAGAAGCAGGCACAGGCACAGGCGCAACCGGAGGCCGAACACGAAGCCGAACAGGCGCAGACCGGCGCGGGAGGGCAGGA
Organism: Dokdonella sp.; assembly: GCF_036518555.1. Taxonomy (GTDB): domain Bacteria; phylum Pseudomonadota; class Gammaproteobacteria; order Xanthomonadales; family Rhodanobacteraceae; genus Dokdonella_A. Next base: position 6,085 of record NZ_DATDMY010000223.1, read on the forward strand.
CAACGACCTCACCGCGCGCTATGCGGCGGCGATCCAGGCCGCGGTCACGAACAACTGGAACCGGCCGGACAACGCGCAGGCGGGCCTGCGCTGCGTGCTCAGCATCGCGCAGATCCCGGGCGGCGACGTGATCAGCGTGTCGATCGGTTCGCCGTGCAACGCCGATCCGGTCACGCGCACTTCGATCGAGCAGGCGGTCATGAAGGCCGCGCCGCTGCCGTACCAGGGCTACGAGAAAGTGTTCCAGCGCAACATCAAGTTCAACTTCCGATACGACGGGTAGGCCGATGACGAATTTCGCGGGAATCCTGGGCAGGCTGGCATGGGTCGTCGTTGGCGTCTGCGGACTCGGCGGCGCGGCGCACGCGCAGCTGGACATCGACATCGTCAACGGCAACGCGTCGGCGCTGCCGATCGCGGTGGTCCCGTTCGGCTTCGACGGCGCGAGCGTGCCGCCCGAGTCGAACCCGGGCGAGATCGTGCGCGCCGACCTCGCGCGCTCCGGCCAGTTCCGCACCTTGCCGAAGAACGACATCGTCGAGTTCCCGACCCGCCAGGGCGAAGTGAAGTTCGCGACCTGGCGCCTGCTCAAGCAGGACTGGCTCGTGGTCGGCCGCATGGCCGATGGCGACGGCGGGTCGTTGCGCATCGAGTGGGAACTGTTCGACGTCGCGAGCCAGTCGCTGAAGGCGAATGGCACGATCAGCGGCCAACGCAGCGGCCTGCGCGACATCGCGCACCAGGTCGCCGATGCGATCTACGAGAAGATCCTCGGCGTGCGTGGCGCGTTCTGGACGCGCATCGCCTACATCACCGCGACCGGCACGCCGCCGAAGAACATGTCGTACGCGCTGATGGTCGCCGATTCGGACGGCTACAACCCGCAGGTCGTCGTGCGCTCGCGCGAGGCGCTGTTGTCGCCGGCGTGGTCGCCGGACGGCAGGCGCATCGCCTACGTGTCGTTCGAAAGCGGCAATTCGGCGATCTACGTGCAGGATCTCGGCACCGGGTCGCGCCAGGTCGTGTCGAGCAGCCGCGGCATCAACAGCGCGCCCGCGTTTTCGCCCGACGGCAACCGGCTCGCGGTGAGCCTGTCCAAGGGCGGCAATCCGGACATCTACATCCTCGACCTCGCGACGCGCCAGGCGACGCCGGTCACGCGCCATTTCGCGATCGACACGGAGCCGCGCTGGGCGCCCGACGGGCAGACGCTCTACTTCACATCGGACCGTTCCGGCAAGCCGCAGATCTACCAGGTAGCGCCGACGGGCGGCGAGCCTTCGCGCGTGACGTTCGCGGGCCAGTACAACGCGAGTCCGAGCGTCGTCGACGCCAAAGGCATCAAGCTTGCAATGGTGCAGGGCAACGGAAACGTGTATCGTATTGCGGTCCTCGACCGGGCGACCAGCCAGAACACCCTGGTGTCCCCGGGCAGCCAAGACGAAGCCCCGAGTTTCGCACCGAACGGAAGCATGCTGCTGTACGCCGCCAGCGAAGGCATCCGCGGCGTGCTGTACGCCGCATCCGCCGATGGACGAGTGCGTCAACGACTGGGCCTCGCGGAGGGGGACGTGCGTGAACCCGCATGGGGCCCGTATCGCCAGCGCTGAGCCGGTGAGCGGGAGCGGCGAGTCGCCACTGCTCCGCTTGAACGTCGATTCAGGATTCTTCCAACACCATCTGCCCAGTTCAGCCAAGGGAACGACCATGAACAACACCGTCCGTATCGCTTTCTCGATCCTGCTCGTCGCAGGCGTTGCGGCCTGCAAGAAGAAGCAGGAGGTCAAGCCGGCGCCGTCGACCGAATCCACCACGACGGAAACGCGTGGGATGGAAAGCACCGGCAAGTACACCAAGGACAGCCTCGAGACCGACTCCTGCCTGCGCCAGCGCGTGGTCTACTTCGACCTCGACAAGACCGAGATCAAGCCGGAATTCCAGGCCCAGGTCGCGTGCCACGCCGAATACCTGCGCCAGTTCCCCGAAGCGCGCGTGACGCTCGAAGGCAATGCGGACGAGCGCGGTTCGCGCGAGTACAACCTCGGCCTCGGCGAGCGCCGCGGCAACGCCGTGCAGGGCGCGCTGAGCGCGGCCGGCGCATCGTCCTCGCAGCTCAACGTCACGAGCTACGGCGAAGAGCGTCCGGTCTGCCGCCAGCACGACGAATCGTGCTGGTCGAAGAACCGTCGCGTCGAGATCGTCTACACCGCGAAGTAAGACGTGATGGCGCACTTGAAGTCGAGTGCGATCGCGACGGCGGCCTTCGCGGCCGCCGTCTGCGCGTTCGCCGCACCCGTTGCAGCACAGCAGCGACTGTCGCTGGCCGAGCGCGTCGAGCGCCTCGAGCAGCAGGCGAACGGACAGGGCGGTGGCGCGGTCGACCTCGTCAACCAGATCCAGGCGCTGCAGTCGCAGGTGCAGTCGCTGCAGGGCCAGGTCGAAGAGCTCAGGCATGCGCTCGACGAGGCGAAGCAGCGCAACAAGGACCAGTACACCGACCTCGATTCGCGGATTGGCCGTCTGGAAGGCCGCGGCGGCGCCCCTGCGGCCGCCGCGCCCGCCGCCCGCGCGCCGACGCAGCCCGAGCAACCACCGGATGTCGACCTCGCCAATCCGGGTGCCCGCCCGTCGGCCGCTGCGCCTCGCGGCAACGTCGGCGAACTGACCGCGGACGATCGCTCCGCGATCGCGCCCGGCGAGCCCTCGCCGCGCGCCCCGGCCCCGGGCGAACCCGCAGCGGCGGCCACGACCGTCGCGAAGGCGGCACCTGCCGATCCCGCGGCCGAGGGAGCGACCTACAACGAGGCGTTCGCGGCGCTCAAGGACGGCCGCTACGCCGAGTCGGCGCGTCGCTTCCAGACGTTCATCGACCAGTATCCCGACAGCGACCTCACCGGCAACGCCTACTACTGGCTCGGCGAGTCGTACTACGTGACGCAGAACTACAAGATCGCACAGGACGCGTTCCAGACCCTGCTCACGCGCTATCCGAACAGCCAGAAGGCGCCGGACGCGCTGCTCAAGGTCGGCTACAGCCAGTACGAGCAGAAGCAGTGGGACCAGGCCGAGGCCACGCTCAACGACGTCGTGCAGAAGTATCCGGATACGACCGTCGCGCGGCTCGCGCAGGGACGCTTGCGCGCGTTGCAGTCGGAATCGCGGCACTGATCGCGCCATGACGACCGTCGCCGCCCGCGGCGCCGCGGCCGGCGACGCCGTCGCCGCCGTCGGCGCGAACGCCGAAGGCGCGCCGTCGCCCGAGCGGCTGCGCATCACCGAGATCTTCCATTCGTTGCAGGGCGAAGCCGATGCGGTCGGCTGGCCGACCGTGTTCGTCCGGCTCACCGGCTGTCCATTGCGCTGCACCTGGTGCGATACGACCTACTCGTTCCACGGTGGCGAATGGCGCACGATCGACGCCGTGCTCGACGAGGTCGCCGCGTACGGCGCGCGCCACGTCTGCGTGACCGGCGGCGAGCCGCTCGCGCAGAAGCGCTGCCATACGCTGCTCGCGCGCCTGTGCGACGCGGGCTACGAAGTATCGCTGGAGACTTCCGGAGCGCTCGACGTCGGCGAAGTCGATGCGCGCGTGCGCAAGGTCGTCGATCTGAAGGCGCCCGGCTCGGGCGAGGTCGCGCGCAATCTTTGGTCGAACGTCGCGCACCTGCTGCCGCACGACCAGGTCAAGGCCGTCATCGCGGATCGCGCCGACTACGACTGGGCGGTCGCGCGCGTACGCGAGCACGGCCTGGACGCGCGCTGCCAGGTGCTGTTCTCGCCCGTACACGGTCGCCTCGCGCCGCGCGTACTCGCCGAGTGGATCCTGGCCGATCGCCTGCCGGTGCGCATGCAGCTCCAGTTGCACAAGCTGCTCTGGGGCGAGGAGCCTGGACGGTGAGCGCGCGCGCGCACGTCGGTCGCGCGGTCGTGCTCGTGTCCGGCGGCATGGATTCGGCGGTCACGCTCGCGATGGCGCGCGCGCGCGGCCATGCGTGCCATGCGCTCAGCGTCGACTACGGCCAGCGCCACGCGTCCGAACTCGAAGCCGCGCGCAGTGTCGCACTCGCGCTCGGCGCGGTCGAACACAAGACCGTGCGCGTCGACCTGCGCAGCATCGGCGGCTCGGCGCTCACCGCGGACGACATCGCGGTGCCCGAGGACGGCGGCGCCGGCATCCCGGTGACCTACGTCCCGGCGCGCAACACGATCATGCTGTCGGTCGCGCTCGGCTGGGCCGAGGTGCTCGGCGCGCGCGACATCTGGTGCGGCGTCAACGCGGTCGACTACTCGGGCTACCCCGACTGCCGGCCCGCGTTCATCGAGGCGTTCGGCCGCCTCGCCAACGTCGCCACCAAGGCCGGCGTCGAAGGTGCGCACCTCGCCGTGCACGCGCCGCTGCTCGAGATGGGCAAGGCTGACATCGTGCGCGCGGGACTCGCGCTCGGCATCGATTTCGCGCAGACCGTGTCGTGCTACCAGGCCGACGCGCAAGGCCGCGCCTGCGGCCATTGCGATGCCTGCCGCCTGCGCGCCGACGGCTTCCGCCGCGCCGGCGTCGCCGACCCCACGCGCTACCGTTGACGCGGCAGGGCGGGTAAACTGCGCGGCCCCGCGGCGATCGCGGGCGCCTTCCCCCGTGGGCCGTTAGCTCAGCGGTAGAGCAGCGGACTTTTAATCCGTTGGTCGATGGTTCGATCCCATCACGGCCCACCAATCCTTCAACGTTGTGGCTTCGAGCCGTCCATGGCGCGCCGACCCATTCGCCATCCATGGCTCATCCTCACGCT
>NZ_DATDMY010000224.1:0-6068 GCF_036518555.1 Dokdonella sp.
CACGTGCGCGGGATCGAACGGCGCGTAGAAGCTCGGCCAGCCCGTGCCCGATTCAAACTTCGCGATCGAGCGGAACAGCGGCAGCCCGCACAACCGGCAGGCGAACACGCCCTCGCCGTGCTCGTGCAGCAGCCCGCCGCAAAACGGCCGCTCGGTGCCGTGGTCGAACAGCACGTAGCGCTCCTCGGGCGTCAGGCGCGCGGCGAGCCTATCGCGTTCGGCCGCATCGATCGGCGTGAGGTCGTAACCGGAGGCGGACGTCGTCATGCGAGGCCTCCGTCCTTCGGCGAATCCTCGCGCAGCCAGTCGCCGAACTGCTTGCGCAGCTTGGCCACCTTCGGCGCGGCGACCGCGGCGATGTACGCCTGCTCCGGATGCAGCGCGGCGTAGTTCTGGTGGTAGCGCTCGGCGTCGTGGAACGCCTCGAGCGGCACGAGCTGCGTCGCGATCGGCGCGGAGAACACCTTCGCCGCGTCGAGCTGGCGGATGTACGCGGCCGCGACGTCGCGCTGCGCCTCATCCGCGTAGAACACGACAGACCGGTACTGGCGGCCGCGGTCGTTGCCCTGCCGGTCGACCTGGGTCGGATCGTGCGCGACCGCGAAGAACACCTTGAGCAGGCGACCGAAACGGATGCGGCTCGGGTCGAAACGGATCGACACCGCTTCGGCGTGATCGGTCGCGCCGCTGCATACGCGCTCGTAGTTCGCGCTCGCGGCGTCGTCGCCGCTGTAGCCGGAGGTCACGTCGAGCACGCCGTCGAGCTCGCGGAACACCGCTTCGACGCACCAGAAGCAGCCGCCCGCGAGCACCGCGCGCGCTTCGTGCACGCCGGGCGCCGGCGCGGGATCGAACGCGGCATCGGGAACGAGGGAACGGTCGACGGCGAGGCCGGCGCCCGGGATGTCACAAACGGCATTCATGGGCAACTCCTTGGGAACATGACGTGCTGGTCGTCATACGATCGAACGCTCGCGGCAGAGACAGGCTCGGAGCGGAGTTCCTTGCAGATGATGGCCGGCATGCCCGAACCCAAGCCCGGCGCCGCGAGTGGCCGTGCCACGAAAATGTGCATGTAAAGATGGATTTACGCGGCAGGTCGCCCCGCCGTTCAGGCGCCACTGCTAGCCTTCGCGCAGCGCCGGCAGGAAACCCGGCCAGGCCCGTCCGAAGGAATGTCCATGTCGCGTTCGAAGCCCGCGCTCGTCGCCGTCGCCGTGCTTGCTGTCGTCGCCATCGGCTGGCGCATGTTCCATGGCGCCGGTTCGGACGGCACGGGCCGCCACGGGCCCGGCATCGATGCGCAAGCCCCGGTACCGGTCACCGTCGTCGCCGCGGCCACGCGCGACGTGCCGGTCTATCTCACCGCGCTCGGCACGGTGCAGGCGCTCAACACGGTGACCGTCACGGCGCAAGTCGGTGGCCAGCTCGAGGCGCTTCACTTCACAGAGGGCCAGGAGGTGAAGCGCGGCGACCTGCTCGCGGAGATCGATCCTCGTACGTTCCAGTCCGCGCTCGAGCAGGTGCAGGCGAAAAAGAAGCAGGACGCGGCGCAGCTGAGCGCGTCGCAGAGCACGCTCGCGCGCTACGAGGAACTCATCAAGAAGAACTTCGTGTCGGCGCAGGACCTCGAGAACCAGCGCCAGACCGTGCGCCAGCAGCAGGCGATGCTCGCGGCCGACGACGCGGCGATCGCGAGCGCGCGCACGCAGCTCGGCTACACGCGCATCGTCGCGCCGATCACCGGCATCGCCGGAATCCGCCAGGTCGACGTCGGCAACCTCGTGCAGGCGAATGCAGGCAACGGCATCGTCGTGCTGACCCAGGTGCATCCGATCAACGTGATGTTCACGCTGCCCGAGCAGGAGCTCGCCGATGTCCGCTCGGCCCAGGTCGCGAGCGCGGGCGGACTCGAGGTCGCCGCGCTCGACCGCACCGACGCCCACGTGATCGCGACCGGCGCGCTCAAGGTGATCGACAACCAGATCGACACGGCCACCGGCACGTTCCGGCTCAAGTCGGAGTTCGGCAACGCCGACAACGCGCTGTGGCCAGGCCAGTTCGTCAACGTGCGCGTGAGGCTGCGCACGGTCGCCGGCGGCGTCGTCGTGCCCGCGACCGCGCTACAGCGCGGCCCCGCCGGCACCTACGTCTATGCCTTGCAGGCAGACGGCACGGTCGCGATGGAACCGGTCGTGGTCGCGGGCGACGCCGGCAACGACGCGGTGCTCGTCGCGAGCGGCATCGTCGCCGGCGACAAGGTCGTCACCGAAGGCCAGTTCCGGCTCAAGCCCGGCAGCAAGGTGCAGGCGCTCGCGCCGGGCGAGACGCCGGCGCCGCCGAGCGCGGAGGAGCTCGGGACGATCAAGGACGCCGGCGCGCCGCCGCAGGCCGAGCGACGCGGCGGCGGTCGGCGCGGCGGCCGCTGACGTCCGAACGACCTCGCCATGGGCTTCTCCACGCCGTTCATCCGCCGCCCGATCGCGACTTCGCTGCTGATGGTCGCGCTGCTCCTGCTCGGCGTCGTCGGCTGGCGCGCGCTGCCGGTGGCGGCGCTGCCCGACATCGACGCGCCGAGCCTCGTCGTGACGACACAGTATCCGGGTGCGAGCGCGTCGACGATGGCTGCGCTCGTGACGACACCGCTCGAGCGGCAGCTCGGCCAGATCTCGGGCGTCGTCACGATGAGTTCGGACAGCTCGGCGGGCCTTTCGACGATCATCATCACGTTCGACCAGGGCCGCGACATCGATGCGGCCGGCCAGGACGTGCAGGCCGCGATCAATGCCGCACGCGGCACCTTGCCGACGAACCTGCCGTATCCACCCGTCTACAACAAGGTCAACCCGGCCGACGCGCCGATCCTGACCCTCATGCTCACGTCCGATTCGCGGCCGCTGCGCGAGGTCAACGATTACGCCGACAGCATCCTCGCGCAGCGCCTGTCGCAAATCGGCGGCGTCGGCCTCGTCAGCATCGCGGGCAACGTGCGGCCCGCGGTGCGCGTGCAGGTGAACCCGGCGCAGGTCGCCAACCTCGGGCTCACGATGGAGGACGTCCGCAGCGCGCTGACGCAGGCCAACGTCAACGCGCCCAAGGGCAGTCTCAACGGAACGGTGCAGAGCTTCAGCATCGGCACCAACGACCAGCTCGCCGATGCGGCCGAATACCGCTCGACGATCGTGAGCTACCGGAATGGCGCGGCGGTGCGCCTGTCCGACATCGCGACGGTCGTCGACGGCGTCGAGAACGACCAGCTCGCCGCCTGGGCGAACGGCAAGCCCGCGGTGCTGCTCGACATCCGCCGCCAGCCGTCGGCGAACATCGTCAAAACGGTCGAGGAGATCCGCAAGGAACTGCCCGCACTGCGCGCGCTGCTGCCGGCGGCCGTGCACCTCGACGTGTTCTCGGACCGCACCGTGACGATCCGCGCGTCGGTCGAGGACGTCGAGCTCACGCTCGGACTCACCGTGCTGCTGGTCGTCGCGGTCATCTTCGTGTTCCTGCGCCGGCTGTGGGCGACGGTGATCCCGAGCGTCGCGGTACCGCTGTCGCTGCTCGGCACGTTCGGCGTGATGGCATTCGCCGGCTTCTCGCTCGACAACCTGTCGCTGATGGCGCTCACCGTCGCGACCGGTTTCGTCGTCGACGATGCGATCGTGATGATCGAGAACATCGTGCGCTACATCGAGCAGGGCAAACAGCCGCGCGAGGCGGCCGAGATCGGCGCCCGGGAGATCGGCTTCACCGTGCTCTCGCTCACGGTGTCGCTGATCGCGGTGTTCCTGCCGCTGCTGCTCATGCCCGGCGTCACGGGCCGCCTGTTCCACGAGTTCGCCTGGGTGCTCACGATCGCGGTCGCGATCTCGATGCTCATTTCGCTCACGCTGACGCCGATGATGTGTGCGTACCTGCTCAAGGCCGACGCACTGCCCGCGGGCGACCACGCCGACGATGGCGCCGCGCGCGCGAGCGAGCGCGACGCGTGGACGCGCACGGTCGACCTCTACGCGCGCAGCCTCGACTGGGTGCTCGCGCGCCAGCCGCTGATGCTGCTGCTCGCGTCGGCGACCGTCGTCGTCACGATCGCGCTGTACGTGCTGATCCCGAAGAGCCTGCTGCCGGAGCAGGATACGGGCCTGATCCTCGGTGTCGTGCAGGCCGACCAGAACATCGCGTTCCCCGCGATGCAGGAGCGCACGAAAGCGGTCGCCGACGCAGCGCGCGCCGTACCCGGCGTCGCCGGCGTCGCCGCGTTCGTCGGCGCGGGCTCGGTCAACCCGACGCTCAACCAGGGTCAGCTCAGCATCGTGTTGAAGCCGCGCGGCGAGCGTGGCGGTCTCGACGACGTCGTGCCCGCGCTGCAGCGCGCGGCCGCGCACATCCCTGGTGTCGCGCTCTACCTCAAGCCCGTGCAGGACGTCGCGCTCGACACGCGCGTCGCGCCGACCGAGTATCAGTACGCGCTGTCGGAAGTGAACGCTGCCGAGCTCGCGGGCTTCGCCGCGCGCATGACCGACGCGTTGCGCAAGCGGCCCGAGCTCGTCGACGTCGACAACAACCTCGCCACGCAGGGCAACGCGCTGCACCTCACGATCGACCGCGAGAAGGCGAGCCGCCTCGGCGTACCGGTGCAGACGATCGACGACACGCTCTACGACGCGTTCGGCCAACGCCAGATCTCGACGATCTTCACCCAGCTCAACCAGTACCGCGTCGTACTCGAGGTCGCGCCCGAGTTCCGCACGAGCAAGGCGCTGCTCGACCAGCTGACCGTGCGCGGCAACGGCAACGGCGCGCTCATCGGCAGCAACGCGACGACGCTCGGCCAGGCGACGTCGAGCAACTCGGCGACGCCCTCCGGCATCGGCAATGCCGGCAACACCGGCATCGCGGTCGGCGCCGGTGGCGCGATCCCGCTGTCGGCGCTCGCGAGCGCGACGGAGACGAGCGCACCGCTCGTCATCAGCCACCAGGACCAGTTGCCCGCGGTCACGCTGTCGTTCAACCTCGCGCGCGGCTATTCGCTGTCCGACGCGGTCACGGCGATCCGCGCGGTCGAGGCGGAGCAGGCGTTCCCGCCGCAGGTGCGCGGCCAGTTCGTCGGCAAGGCGGCCGAGTTCTCCGCGTCGCTCGCCGACGAAGTGCTGCTGCTGCTCGCCGCGGTCGTCGTGATCTACATCGTGCTCGGCGTCCTGTACGAAAGCTACATCCACCCGATCACGATCATCTCGACCTTGCCGCCCGCGGGCGTCGGTGCCCTGCTCGCGCTGATCGTCTGCGGCATGAGCCTGTCGGTCGACGGCATCGTCGGCATCGTGCTGCTGATCGGCATCGTCAAGAAGAACGCGATCATGATGATCGACTTCGCGATCGAGGCGCAGCGCGACGGCATGAAGCCCCACGACGCGATCCGTCGGGCCTGCCTGCTGCGCTTCCGCCCGATCATGATGACGACCGCCGCGGCTCTGCTCGGCGCGCTGCCGCTCGCGCTCGGCAACGGCATCGGATCGGAACTGCGCAGGCCACTCGGCGTGTCGATCGTCGGTGGCCTGCTGCTGTCGCAGCTGATCACGCTCTACACGACGCCGGTGATCTATCTCTACTTCGAGCGGCTGTCGGAATGGGTCCGGCGGCGGCGCGAGGCGCATGCGCACGCGGTGGCGCGGCCGAGGTCGGCATGACGCCATTCGGCGCACGCGCTCTGCGGAGGTCGGAGATGCGCCTGCGCGATCGCGCAGCGCTTCACCTGCGCTTCGTGTCGTTCGCCGCCTCGCGACAACCGAGCCGCGTCCCTGCGCGTTCGTCCCGCATCCCTGCGGGCCGGTTACCCTTCTTTGCTTGTCCAAAGAAGGGTAACCCCAAGAAAGGACACCCCGACAGCGTCGCCCTCCGGGCATCCTGCCCTTCGGGTTCGCGATCGCCGGCCGGTTGCGCCGACGGCACGTCCTTGTGCCGACGGCGCAATGAGCGCGATCCATCGCGCTCACCCTTCGGGCTATTCGTCCGCCGCTCGCCGTCGCTGACGGGGCCCGGAAGAGCGGCGCGCTCCTGCGCGCAGTAGCCGT
>NZ_DATDMY010000225.1:0-5769 GCF_036518555.1 Dokdonella sp.
ATCGGCAGCTTGAGGTTGAAGATCGCGTGGCGGCACAGGCCTTCGGAAAGCCAGTGCGCGATCAGCTCGGCGACGCGGCGCGGTTGTTCGACCATGTCGCAGACGAGCCAGTCGACCGCGCGCGGCGGGCGATAGCGGAAACCGTCCGCGCGCAGGTGGTCGACGAGGCCGGACGCGATCAGGGCCGCGTCCATCGGGCCGTTGTCGACCGCGGTCACGTGCAGCGAGCGCGCGACGAGTTGCCAGGTCCAGCCGCCCGGCGACGCGCCGAGGTCGACCGCGCGCATGCCGGGCTTGAGCCAGCGCTCGCGCTCGCCGTCGTCGAGCAGCACGAGCAGCGCTTCCTCGAGCTTGAGCGTCGATCGGCTCGGCGCGTTGCGCGGGAACTTGAGGCGCGGTATGCCGCCGCGCCACGGCGCGGTCGTCGACCGGTCCGCGGCCGCGACGAACGCGGCGTCGGTCGCCGTCATGCACACGTGCAGGCGCGAACGCGCATCGCGGTCGATGAGCTGGCGCTGCTTGAGCGCGGCGACGAGCGCCGCCTCCAGCCCGCGGCAGAGCGGCGCGAGCTCGCGCGCGGCGTCGCTGTCCGGCGCTTCGACCCACGCGTCGCACCAGCGGCGCCGGCCCGCGGCGGCGTCGTCGCCTTCCGCGATCGGCAGCAGCACCGACAACCGGTCCCTCGGCGGCAGGCCGCGCGCGTCGCCGAGCACGACGAGCAACTGGCGCGCGAACACGAGGTCGCGCCACCGGCCGGCCAGCCCGGCCGCGTCGTCGCTGACGAACTCGACGTAGCCGCTGCCGCGGGCGGCGCGCGCATAGCCGGTTCCCGACAGGCGTGCGTCGAGCGCCGCGAGCTCCTGGGCGCACTCCCCTTCGAAGCCGGGTCGGCAGTACGCTAGCAGGCGCTGGGGGAAGGGTGCGGGCATGGGCGGGGATCGCGGTGCGGTTGCGCATGATGCCGGGGGCGCCTGCGGCTGGCGAGTGTGACCGCGTGCGAGGATTGCCTGCCCGGCTCCGTATAGGGTGTCGGCGCCGCGGGTCGGCGGGCATGGCGCCCGGTCACGGGAGGTTCGGCATGGACAACGCATTGCGTCTTCGGGTGGCCGTCGCGGCCACGCTCGTCGCCACCGCCGGGGCGTCCGCGCTCGCGAACGCGACCGGTGCCGCCACCGCCGCGATCGCAGTGAGCGTGGATGCGGGTGCCGACGTGCATCCGTTCAGCCCGCTCATCTTCGGCGTCGCGTTCGGCGACGGCGTGCGCAACGCCGAGATCGGCTATCCGCTGCGGCGCTGGGGCGGCAATTCGACCACGCGCTACAACTGGCAGGTCGACGTGCACAGCACGGCGTCGGACTGGTACTTCGAGAACATCCCCGGCGCATCGGACCGCACGCACGTACCGCCGCTCGGCAACGACGCCGACGCCTTCATCGGCGAAGCGCGCGCCTACGGCGCGGACGTATTGCTCACGATCCCGACGATCGGCTGGACGCCGCGTGCGGACAGTCCGCAACAGCATCCGTACTTCGCCGGCTTCTCGGTCGCGAAGTACGGTGCCCAGGAACCACCCAATCCCTGGACGGCCGCGACCGATCCGTGGGACCCCGACGCGGGCAGCGGCGAATGCCTGCCCGCGAACAACCCGTCGCCGAACTGCGTCCCGTACGGCAGCCAGGGTGGTCATCACCTCGTCAACAACGATCCGCACGACACCTCGAGCGAAGTCGTGCCCGCGTTCTGGAAGGACTGGATCGCGCACCTGCAGTCGACGTTCGGCGGCGCCACGAGCGGCGGCGTGCGCTACTACGCGCTCGACAACGAAGTGATGCTGTGGAACTCGACCCACCGCGACGTGCATCCGACGCCGACGACGTTCGACGAGACCTGGAACAAGGCGCTCGCCTACGGCGCCGCGATCAAGCAGCAGGACCCGGCCGCGAAGGTGACCGGCCCGGTGACGTGGGGCTATTGCGATCTGTTCGGCTCGGCCGCCGACAACTGCGCCGAGGGCAGCGACCGCGATGCGCACGGCGGCCTGCCGTTCGTCGCGTGGTACCTGCAACAGGTCTGCGCGAATCCTCTCGCGGGCGGTGCGCGCGCGGTCGACGTCCTCGACCTGCATTACTACCCGCAGGGCGACGTCGCGCTCAACGACGACGATTCGGCCTCGACCGCGGCGCGCCGCCTGCGCTCGCTCAAGGAGCTGTACGACCCGGCCTGGGTGTCCGAATCGTGGATCGCCGACCTCGGCGACAACGACGAGAACCACTACAGCAAGCCGAACCTGATCCCGCGCGTGCGCGGCTGGATCGGCCAGTACTGCCCCGGAACGAAGCTCGCGATCACCGAATACAACTGGGGCAACGACGGCACCACGAGTGGCGCGGTCGCGCAAGCCGAACTGTTCGGCATCTTCGCTCGCGAAGGCGTCGACATGGCGACGCGCTGGGTCGCGCCCGAGTCCGGTTCGGTGGTCGAACGCGCGTACACGCTGTTCCTCGACTACGACGGCGCCGGCGCGCGCGTGCAGGGCAACAGCGTGCGCGCACAGAGCGCGAACGTGGACGCGATCGGCGCTTACGCGTTCAACGCGGGCGGGCGCACGATGGTGCTGCTCACGAACAAGACGACGACCGCGCAGGACGTCGCCGTCGCGTTCGCGAGCGCGCCCGGCACGAGCTGGACGCTGTACGGCTTCGACGCGACGCACGCGGTGCACGTGCTCGCGACCGGATCGGTCGCCGGCACCAGCGTGTCGTTGAGCGGATTGCCTGCGATGTCGGCGAACCTGCTCGTCGTGACCGGCGCGGATTCGATCTTCCGCAACGGCTTCGATTGACGGGCGTGCGCAGAAAAGCTTGAAACACCGAGCACACCGAGCACACGAAGAAGGCAGTTTCGATCGAGCGCTTTTCCTCTGTGGGCTCCGTGTGCTCCGTGTTTCCATCTTTCGTTTCGACACCCCGACACGCCGAGACGGCCGAGTAACGCGCGAGGTGGGGCGACAGCCGCGCAACGGCGTGTCCCTCCGTCCACGGTGTTGTCGCGGCCTCAATAAGTCGTGCCGCCCACGCGTGCGTAGAGGTGGAACACCTCGCGTGCCTCGTCGCGCAGCACGTCGCGCACCACCGCGATGCCGCGACGTTCGAGTTCGCCGACCCAGTCCGCCGGAAGCGGGCCCTCGTCGAACTCGCTCAGGTCCATCACGTCGCTCGCGCGCGCACCGATGCGCAGTTCGTCGATGCCGGCCCAGAAGCTCGCGCCGTAACACTGGCAGCACGGCTGCGCGCTCGTCGCGAGCACGTAGCGCGCGCCGTCCTCATTGAGGCGTGCGCGGCCGAGGCGGGCCTGGGCGGCCATGAAGGCCATCATCTCGGCGTGCGCGATCGAGCACGCCTGCGGCAGCACGCGATTGACGCCCGCGGCGACGAGGCGGCCGTCGCCGTCGAAGATCGCCGCGCCGAACGGCCCGCCGCTGCGTTCCTCGACGTTGCGCCGCGCGAGCCGGATCGCGAAACCGACCTGCGCGCCGGGATCGGCGAACACGCGTCCGGGCGGCGCTTCGTCGTCGAGCCAGGCGGGCAGGGCGAGCGTGATCGATGTCGGCATGGCGGCGTCCCGTGGATGACGCCGACAGCGTAGCGGCTCGGTCGACGCGGCGTCACGCGGGCGCGGCGGCGCCCTCGGCGGCCTGCGCGGCCACGGCATCGCGGCCGGCCGGCGACGCGCGCAGCTCGCGCACGAACGCGGCCAGGGCCGTGCCGATCGGCGCCGGCGAGTCCTCCTGCAGGTAGTGGATGCCGGGCACGGTGACTTCGCGCTGGTTGGGCCAGGTCCGGCAGACCTCGCGCGCGCGTCCGGTCAGCAGCGCGCCCGGTTCGGCATTGACGAACAGCTTCGGCACCTCGTCGTGCGCGAGCCAGTCGGCGTACTCGGCGACGATCGCATCGACGTCGGCGGGCGCGCCGTCGATCGGCAGCTCGCGCGCCCACAGCAGCGTCTGCAGCCGCGCCGGCGCGCTCGCGGTGGGCGTGCGGTACGCAGCCATCTCGGCGTCCGAGAGCGGCCGCAACACGCTCTTCGGCAGCACCGTCTCGACGAAGAAGTTGTCGTCGAGCGCGAGCCGCTCGCCGTCGGGCGAGCGCAGCGCGCGGAACAGGCCGGCGCGCGCGGCCGGGAAATCGTCCCAGCGGCGCGGCTGCACGAGCGCCTCCATGTAGGCGATGCCTTGCACCTGACGTGCGTGGCGTCGCGCGCGGTGGAAGCCGAGCGCCGAGCCCCAGTCGTGCAGCACGAGGACGATGTCGCGTTCGAGGCCGAGCGCGTCGAACCACGCGTCGAGGTAGCGCGCGTGCTCGATGAAGCGCAGCGGCCCCGCCGGCGACGGCGACGAACGCCCCATGCCGACGAGGTCGGGCGCCAGGCAGCGGCCGAGTCCGGCCAGGTGCGGCAGCACGTTGCGCCAGAGGTAGGACGACGTGGGGTTGCCGTGGAGGAACACGATCGGGTCGCCGCTGCCGGTGTCGACGTAGTCGATCTCGGCGTCGAGCACGCGCACGCGGCGGCGCGGGTGGAGGTCGTCGGTTGCAATCATGGTCGTTCCTCGTAGCGGATGGACGGGCGCGGCAAGGCTAGGGCGGCGCCGACGGCGGCCCGGTTCCAGTTGCGGCGATTCCGTGCGGACCAGTCGCGCATGTGCTTGCCAGCGCATCGCTCACCCCGCACCATCGCGCGATCGCACGGAAGGGACGGGGCATGCCACGAGGATCCGACGCGGCGCTCGCGCGCAATCCGGGCATCGACGCGCTGCGCGGGCTGTCGATCCTGCTCGTCGTGCTACACCACCTCGGCTTGCGCATCCCGCTCAAGGCGAGCCTGCTCGGCGACATCGTGCCCGCGCGCGTGCTCGCCGCGCTCAACTGGAACGGCTACGAGGCCGTGTTCGTGTTCTTCGTGGTCTCCGGCTTCCTCATCGCTCGGCACTCGATCGCGCGCTGGGGCAGCCTTGCGCAGATCGACGTCGGCGCGTTCTACCTGCGACGCAGCGCGCGCATCCTGCCGTGCCTCGCGCTCGTCGTGGCCGTGCTGTCGCTGCTGCACCTCGCCGGCGCCGCGGATTACGTGATCGCGCGCGAAGGGCAGTCGCTGCCGCGCGCGATCGCCGCCGCGTTCGGCCTGCACCTCAACTGGTACGAGGGGCGCACCGGCTACCTGCCGGGCGGCTGGGACGTGCTCTGGTCGCTGTCGATCGAGGAGGTGTTCTATCTCGGCTTCCCGCTCGCCTGCCTCGCCGTGCGCAGCGAGCGCGTGCTGCTCGTCGTGCTCGTCACGTTCGCGCTCACGTTGCCGGTCACGCGCGCGGCGCTCGACGGCAACGAGATCTGGCAGGAGAAGGCCTACCTGCCGGGCATGGCCGCGATCGCGTGCGGCGTCCTCGCGGCGCTGGCGTCGGCACGCTGGACCGCGCGCGCGCCGTGGGTCGCGCGCCGGCTCGTCGTGTTCGGGGCCACCGGGCTCGCGAGCGTGCTGTTCGTCGAAGGGTGGTGGTGGTCGTGGCTCGGCAACGGCACGATGCTCGTGCTGACGGGGTCGGTCGCCTGCATCCTCATCGGCCTCGACGGCGACGGCTCCCACGGTGGCGCGCGCGGTTTCGGCTGGCTGCGCTCGTTCGGCCGGCTCAGCTACGAGATCTACCTCGGCCACATGTTCGTCGTCTTCGCGGTCGTCGCGCTGCACAAGGCGAGCGGCGCGAATGCGGCGTGGAGC
>NZ_DATDMY010000226.1:0-2638 GCF_036518555.1 Dokdonella sp.
CGCCGCCGATTCGCCGGTCAGCAGCGACTCGTCGACGCGGCAGCGCGCGCTGCGCAGCACGCCGTCGGCGGGAATCGTCGCGCCCGCCCCGACGCGCACGACGTGGCCCGGCTCGAGTTCGTGCACGCCGACCGTCTCGCAGGCGCCGTCGACGAGCCGTTCGGCCGTCGCGGGCTGCAGCCGCACGAGCGCGTCGGCGACCTCGCCCGCGCGCTGGCGCGCACGCAGCTCGACGTAACGGCCGAGCAGCAGCAGGAACACGAACATGCTGACCGAATCGAAGTAGACCTCGCCGCCGCCGCGCATGGTCGCGACGACGCTGCCGGCATAGATCGCGCCGACCGCGAGCGCGACCGGCGTGTCCATCGACAGGCGGCGCGCGCGCCATTCGCGCAGCGCGCCGGCGAAGAACGGTCGCGCCGCATACAGCACCACCGGCGTCGCCACGAGCATGCCCATCCAGCGCAGGAACGCGTGCACGCTCGGATCGATGCCGTCGAACGCGCCCGCGTACAGCGCGACCGCGTACATCATCGCCTGCATCGCGCCGAAGCCGGCGACGACGAGGCGCTTCATCGCCGCGCGTCGCTCGCGCGTGCGCAGCGCGTCGATCCGGTCGCCCTCGAGCGGATGCGGCCGGTAGCCGAGTCGCGCGAGCGCGCGCAGCAGCGCGGACAGGCGCGTGCGGCGCGGATCGAACACGATGCGCACGCGCTGCACGAGCGGCGACACGAACGCCTCGCCGACGCCGTCGCAGCGGCCGAGCGCGCGCTCGATCAGCCAGGCGCAAGCCGCGCAGCGCATGCCCTCGACGAGCACCGTCGCCTCGGCGCGATCCTCGGCGAGTTCGCGCACGTGCCGGCGCGCGAGGCGCGGGCGGTCCCATTCGGCGAAGTCGTCCGCGGGCGCGGCGCGCTCGCCGGCGCCTTCGCGCAAGCGGTAGTAGTCGGCCAGGCCGAGGCCGTCGATCCACTCGACCGCGGCACGGCAGCCGATGCAGCAGACCGGGTGCGTGCGCGCCCCGATCGTCGCGAGCAGCGGTTCGCCTTCGCCGATCGGTTCGCCGCAGTGGAAGCAGGGGCCGGACATCGCGTCAGCGCGACGGCTTCGCCGGCGCGGGCGGCCGCGCCGGCGGCTGGTGGCTCGGCCGCGGCGCGTCGTTCGGCACGACGATGTGCGTGTCCGGATGGCGCACGGCGGTGACGACGAGCGACAGCGAGCCGACCACGGTGCTGCCGAGCAGCACGAGCATGAGCCAGACTTCGCCGACGCGATACCAGCGCATCGGGGTCGCGGGAGCGGATTCGCATCGGGCGTTCATGGGGCCTCCGGGGCGAAGAACTGCGCCTTCGCGCGCGCGAGCTCGCGGCCGTCCGCGGCGACGACGACGATCGTGAGCGGGTTGCGCCCGTGCACCGTGCCGCGGTCGGCGCGCAGGGTCAGCGGCAGCGAGAACACTTCGCCCGGGTCGAGCGACACGCTCGCGCTGCCGACCGTGCGCAGCGGCAGCGGCGTATCGGCGCGCAGGCTCAGCGCAACCGCGTGGTCGGCCTTGTTGGCGAGCTTGACCGCGTAGCCGTTCTCGATCGCGCCGGCCGCGACGGTGCGGAACAGCGCGTTGCGATCGTGCAGCACTTCGGCGATCAGCGGCGCGCGCGCGGCGACGCCCCACGCGAATGCGGCGACGAGCGCGCACAGCACGCCGGCATACAGGAACACGCGCGGGCGCAGGATGTGGCGCGGCTTGCCCGCGAGCTCGTTCTCGGTCGTGTAGCGGATCAGGCCGCGCGCGAGGCCGACCTTGTCCATGACCGCGTCGCAGGCGTCGATGCACGCGGCGCATGCGATGCAGTCGATCTGCAGCCCGTCGCGGATGTCGATCCCGGTCGGGCAGACCTGCACGCAGGCGCGGCAGTCGATGCAGTCGCCGAGCGCCCGGCTCGCGGCGGCGTCGACGCTGCGCAGTTGGGCGCGCGAGCGGTGCCCGCGCGGCTCGCCGCGGCCGATGTCGTAGCTGATCACGAGCGTGTCGCGGTCGAACATCGCGCTCTGGAAGCGCGCGTACGGGCACATGTACTTGCACACCTGCTCGCGCAGCATGCCCGCGTTGCCCCAGGTCGCGAACGAATAGAACAGGATCCAGAACGTCTCCCAGCCGCCGAGGCGCAGCTGCACGACTTCGGCGCCGAGTTCGCGGATCGGGGTGAAGAAGCCGACGAAGGTGAAGCCGGTCCACAGCGCGAACACGACCCACGCGACGTGCTTGGCCGCCTTGCGCACGAGCTTGACGCGGCCCCACGGCTCCTTGTCGAGCCGCATGCGTGCGTTGCGGTCGCCCTCGATGCGCCGCTCGATCCAGAGGAACACTTCGGTCCACACGGTCTGCGGGCAGGCGTAGCCGCACCAGAGCCGGCCCGCGAGCGCGGTGAAGAAGAACAGGCTCAGCGCGGCGATGATGAGCAGGAGCGTGAGCAGGTAGAAGTCCTGCGGCCAGAACGTGAGGCCGAACACGTGGAAGCGGCGCGCCGGCAGGTCGAACAGCACGAGCTGCTGCCCGCCGATGCTGATCCACGGGAACGCGTAGAACATGCCGAGCAACCAGAACACCGCGGCGATGCGCAGGCGCTGGAAACGGCCG
>NZ_DATDMY010000227.1:0-31638 GCF_036518555.1 Dokdonella sp.
TGATGCCGATGCCGTAGGTTTGCGGATCAGAATGCTCGTCGAGGCTGAATTTCGCGATCAGCTGCTTGGCCAAATGCCCGCGACAGCCTTCGGCGAGTACCGTGATCGGCGCCTTGATGTCGATGCCCTGCGTGTAGCCGGGCTTGTGGCTGCCGTCGCGCGCGACGCCCCTGTCGCCGATGCGCACGCCGCAGACCGCGCCGCGTTCGTCGAACAGCGCCTCGGACGCGGCGAAGCCCGGATAGATCTCGACGCCGAGCGCTTCCGCCTGCGGCGCGAGCCACGCGCACAGCGCGCCGAGCGAGACGATGAAGTTGCCGTGGTTGTGCATCTGCGGCGGCGTCATCGGCGACTTCGTCGCGCGCACGGCGTCGTGCAGGAACCAGAATTCGTCCTTGACGACGGGCACGCAGACCGGGGGCGGATTCTTGCCCCATTCGGGCAACAGTTCGTTGAGCGGTTCCGGCTCGATCACCGCGCCGGACAGGATCTGCGCGCCGACCGTGGAGGCCTTCTCGATCACGCAGACGCGGATGTGCGGATCGATCTGCTTGAGGCGGATCGCGAACGCGAGCCCGGCCGGCCCGGCCCCGACCGTGACGACGTCGTACTCCATGATGTCGCGTTCGCTCATTGACGGGCTCCGAAGCGCTGGCGGGATGCGCGCTATTGTCGGGGTTCGGCACGAGCGCGGCAAACGCGTGTTGCGCGACGCGCGTGGGGCGCGGGCATAATCGGGCTCCGACCCTGCACGCGATGCCGATGATGGATGCGATCACCGATTCGAACCTGCGTGGCGCCGCCGCGTTCCAGCAATTGCACTGGCTCGCCAGCGGTCGCATCGACGCCGCGCATCTGGCCCGCGCGTACGCAGCGGCGATCGCACGCGACAATCCACGCCTCAACGCGTACCTCGCGCTCGACCCGCGCGTCGAGGAGCAGGCCGCGGCGAGCGACGCGCGCCGTCGCAGCGGCGGTACGATCGGTCGGCTCGACGGCCTCGCGGTCGCGATCAAGGACAACATCGACGTCTCCGGCCTGCCGACCAGCGCGGGGCTGCCGACGCGTCGCGCGCAGATCGCGACGGCCGACGCGAGCGTGGTCGCGCGCCTGCGCGCGGCGGGCGCGGTGATCCTCGGCAAGACCAACCTCGACGAAGGCGCGCTCGGCACGTTTTCGGCGAACCCGCACTTCGGCGCGGTGCAGAATCCGTGGCGCGCGGGCTACACCGCGGGCGGTTCCTCGGGCGGTTCGGCAGCCGCGGTCGCGGCCGGCCTGTGCAGTTTCGCGATCGGCAGCGACACGCTCGGCTCGGTGCGTATCCCGGCGAGCCATT
The DNA here is from genome assembly GCF_036518555.1 of Dokdonella sp. Classification (GTDB taxonomy): domain Bacteria; phylum Pseudomonadota; class Gammaproteobacteria; order Xanthomonadales; family Rhodanobacteraceae; genus Dokdonella_A. Next base: position 1,337 of record NZ_DATDMY010000227.1, read on the forward strand.
GCGGCGTGTTCGCGCTCAAGCCGACCCACGCGGAGATCTCGACCCGCGGCATGGTGCGCGCGGCGCGCCGGCTCGATTGCATCGGCATCCTCGCGCGCGCGGTCGAGGACCTCGCGATCGTCGTGCAGGTGCTCGGCGCGCACGACCCGGCCGACCCGCGTTCGCGCCGCCGGCGCGTGCCGCTCGCGACGCCCGACTGGGAGCCCGGCAACCTGCGCAGCGCGTTCGCGCGCGATCTCGGCGCGCTCGGCGTTTCGCCCGACGTGCGCGCGGTGTTCGACGCCGCGGTCGCGCGCATCGGCGACGCGTTCGGCCGCCGCATCGAGATCGATTTCAGCGACCACGACCTCGCCCGCACGCGTCGCGCCGCGCTGCTCGTGATGGAGAGCGAGCTCGGCGTGGAGTTCGCCGAGGATCTCGTCGACTCCGCGCATCCGCTGTCGCCGCGCCTCGCCGGCATGCTGGAGTACGCGCGGCGCAAGTCCGCGGTCGACTACGCGGCCGCCGATCGCGCGCTCGACGCGACCGTGCTCAAGGCACGCCGCGTGTTCGAGGACATCGACGTGCTCGTGCTGCCGACCGTCTCGCACGGCCCGTATCCTCTGGCCGAGGGCGAGCGTGCGAACGATGCCGACCTCACCGCATTCGCGAGCCTCGCCGGCTGCCCCGCGGTGAGCCTGCCGATGGGGACCCTCCCCGACGGCATGCCGATCGGCCTGCAGCTGGTCGGCCGCCCCGGCGCCGACCTGCGCCTGCTCGAGCTCGCGGGCGCGTGTGCGGCGATCCTCCCGACCGCGACGCCCTGACGCCGGCCGCGTCCGTTGCAATCTTCCACAAGCCTTAATTCCTTTTAGAACCAATCCCTTGCGTCCAAGAACGTGCCGGATCCCGGCGCGAGGGATTTTCCCTGTTCTGTGACTTGGCGCACATTCTGCATACTTGCGCATCATGCCTGCAATTACAGCGGGCCTGTGGTCAGGGACTCAGGGGATCTAAACATGCTGACGATACTGCGCCGCGGTGCGCTGCTGCTTTGCACGCTTCTTGCCACCGTCTCCGCCGGCGTGCATGCGCAAGCCGTCTGCTCCGCACCGGGATCGTCGGGCAGCGGGACGGTCTCGGGCATCGTCAACACGTATTTCCAGGGCAACGGCAACCTCGCCGCGAACGCGACGACGCTGACGCTCGGAACGCGCGACACGCGCGGCGCGAGTTCCGCGGTCGCGGTCGGCACGTTGCTGCTCGTGATCCAGATGCAGGACGGCTCGATCAATTCGAGCAACTCGAGCCTCTACGGCGACGGCAGCGGCTCGGGCCAGGGCACGCTCGCCGTCGGCAGCGCGGGGCTGCACGAATTCGTGACGGTGACCGCGACGACCGGTCCCGGCGCGGGTGCGAACGTCACGTTTTCGCCGCCGTTGACCAATAGTTACACGCAGGCGGCGGCGACCGGTTCGGCCGGCCAGAAGCGTTACCAGGTGATCGTGGTCCCGCAGTACCTCGCCGCGACCGCCGCGGGCGTGACGGCGCCGGCATGGGGCCTCGGCACCGGCGCGACGGGCGAGACCGGCGCGGTCGTCGCGATCGACGTGCAAGGCGCGCTGACCCTCGGCAGCGCATCGGTCGAAGGCCAGGCGGGGCGCTCGATCTTCGTCGCGGGCAAGGGTTTCCGCGGCGCCGCGGGACGCCAGAGCGGCGCGAACGGACCGAACACCGACTGGGTCGCCGTCGCGACCGGCGCGCACGGCGGCAAGGGCGAAGGCATCGCGGGCACGCCGCGCTACATGGCGATCAAGGGCAACGGGTTCGGCGCGCAGTCGACCAACCTCGTCGCGGGCGCGACCGACCTCGCGCTGCTCGACAACGGCGAGGGCTATCCGAACGGTTCGCACGCGCGCGGCGCGCCCGCCAACGCGGGCGGTGGCGGCACCGACGGCAACGCGACCGGTGGCGGCAACAACGAGAACGCGGGCGGCGGCGGTGGCGGTGGTTACGCGCCGGGCGGCCTCGGCGGCCGGCCGTGGAACGCGCCGCTCGTCGACAGCGACGGCCGCGGCGGCGCGGGCTATGCGGGCGTGCTCGCGTTCAATCGCCTGTTCCCAGGTGGCGGCGGTGGTTCGGGCGGCAGCAACGATGCGACGGTCGACGCCGGAACCTACGAGAACCAGGGTGTCTCCTGCACCGGCGTCGCCGCGATGTGCTCGTCCGGCGCCGCGGGCGGCGGCATCGTCATCGTGCGCGCGCGCAGCGTCGGCGGCAGCGGCGTCATCGATGCGCGCGGCGCGAACGGCTACAACGTCGCCAACGATGCGGGCGGCGGTGGCGGCGGCGGTGGCGCGGTCGTCATCTATTCGATCGATGGCGGCAGCGCGAGCGTCGACGCGAGCGGCGGCGACGGCGGCAACGCGTGGGCCGGCCACGTATCCGGTACGCCGGTCGCCGATCGCCACGGTCCCGGCGGCGGCGGCGGCGGCGGCTTCATCACGTTCGCGCCGTCGTCGTTCGTGCTCAGCGGCACCGTCAATGGCGGCCGTCCCGGTCGCACGACCAACGGCGTCGACGACACCTATTCGTCGAGCGGCTACGAAGGCGGCCTGGCGACGTTCCAGACCCCGAACACGCCGGGCATCCTGCCCGGCGCGGTCTGCTCCCCGGACCTGCGCCTCGCGAAGAGCGACGGCACGAGCACGCTGACGGGCGGCGGCACGACGACGTACGCACTCACGGTTTCGAACATCGGCAACAGCATCACGTCGGGCACGATCACGGTCGTCGACGTGCTCCCCGCGTCGCTCTCGATCGCGAACGGCGCCGTGCCGCTGGGTGGACCGCAGGCGGCGGACTGGTCGTGCAACGCGGCGTCGAACGTCGTGACCTGCACGTCGGGCGCGACGATCGGCACGGCGGCGACGAGCACGTTCGCATTCGCGGCCAGCGTCGTCGGCAGCAACGGCACGTCGGTGACGAACCTTGCGCGCGTCGGCGGCGGGGGCGATCCGAACAAGCCCGCACCGACCGGATCGACGGCGTCGGCGTGCACCGCGCAGGACAACCCGGCCGGTTGCGCGACGGACGTCGACACGATCCAGGCGCCGCTGTTGACGTTGGGCAAGAGCGACGGCGTCGTCGACGTCGCGGCGGGCGGCACGACGACGTACTCGCTCGTCGTGACGAACGCGGGCGCGCTCGCGACGAGCGGCACGATGCGCATCGTCGACGTGCTGCCGACCGGCATGACGTACACCGGTGCGACGCCGTTCGCGTCGGGCGGCTTCAGCTGCACCTGGACCGCCGGCTCGCTGAGCGTCTCGTGCGACCGCGCGGCCGCGCTCGCCGCGGGCACGAGCACGACGATCTCGATTCCGGTGTCGATCGCGGCCGCGGCGCCCACGTCGCTGACCAACCGTGCGCGCGCGGGCGGCGGCGGCGATCCCGGCAAGGCGACCTTGCCGACCGTCGCGACCACGACCGCGTGCCCCGCGCCGGCGCCGCCGGCGACCGTCTACGCCGACGCGCTCACCGGCTGCGCGTCCGACGTCGATACGGTGCGCCACGTGAATCTCGTCCTCGGCAAGAGCGACGGCCAGCCGTTCATGCCGATCAACGGCCAGACCACCTATGCGTTCACGGTGACCAACAGTGGCGACATCGCGTCGAGCGGCACGATCGCGTTCCGCGACGTGCTGCCGTCGCCGATGAACTGGCCGACGACGCTGATTATCGGCGGTGCGAATGCGGCGGCGTGGTCGTGCACGCGCGTGAGCGCGACCGACGTGACCTGTACCTCGACGACGGTGCTCGCGCCCGGGGCGAGCAGCGTGTTCTCGCTCGTCGCGAACGTCGGCGCGGCGACCGGCGGCACCCAGTACCTCAACCGCGCCCGCATCGGCGGCGGCGGCGATCCCGAGCTGGTCGCGTCGCCGTCGAGCGCCGATGCGACCGCGTGCACGAACGACAACAACCCGCTCGGGTGCGCGGTCGATCTCGACACGGCGCAGAGCGCGGCGCAGGTGCGGCTGGCGAAGTCCCACGCCGATCCGCAGGCGCACGCGCCGGGCGATGCGATCACGTTCTCGCTCGTCGTCGGCAACAGCGGCGGCATCGCGACCGGCGGCGCGAACTCGGTACGCGTGGTCGACGTGCTGCCCGCGAGCCTCGTCTACTCGGGCGCCTCGCCGTTCACGTCGGGCGGGTTCGACTGCACGGTCGCCGCGGGCCCGCCTCAGGCGATCACGTGCAACAACACCGCGGCGATCGCGGCGGGCGCGACGGGCACGATCTCGTTCGCGGCGACGGTCGCGGCCGGTGCGAGCAACAACCTCTTCAACTCCGCCCAGGTCGGCACGACCGGGGCCGACCCGCAGAACGCAACCCTGCCGACTGCGACGACCGCGGCGACCTGCGTCGGCAACGGCGCGCCGCTGATCGGCTGCGCGGTCGATCCGGTGCCGCTCAACGCGAACCTTTCGATCGCCAAGGCCGAGCGCCTCGGTACCGTGGGTGCGTTCGGCGCCGGACCCCTCACGGTCGCGAACGGGTCGATCGTGCAGTTCCGGCTCGTCGCGGCCAATGCCGGCCCGGCGACGGTCGCGAATGCAGGCGTCGGCGATGCGATCCCGGCGAACTTCACGTCGCCGTCGATCGTCTCGGCGACCGCCGCGGGCGGCGCGACCGGCTGCACGACGGGCGCGTTCGCGCTCGTCGGCAACATGCTCTCCGGCACGATCGCGTCGCTGCCGTCGGGCGCGAGCTGCACGCTCGTCGTGCAGGGCACCGCATCGACCAACGGCAGCGTGACGAACACCGCGCAGGTCGTGGTCCCGCCCGGCATCAACGACACGAATGCGGCCGACAACGCCTCGAGCGTGGTCACGAACATCCTCGCCCGTCCGACCGTGCAAGTCACGAAGGTCTCGCTCGGCGGTACCGGCACGTTCGCGTTCACCGGCGACAACGGCTACGCCGGCGACTCGATCTCGACGCTCGCGGCCGGCACGCCGGTCGCCGGCCTCACGCGCACGCTGACCGCGGTGAACGTCGCGACGACGATCACCGAGTCGGCGCCGCCGGCGGGCTTCGCGCTCACGCAGATCTCGTGCTCGGGCCTCGGCGCGGGCAGCGCCGGCATCGATCTCGCGAACAGCCGCGTCACCCTGAGCGCCGCCGCGATCGTCCCCGGCGCGGCGATCGCCTGCACGTTCACGAACACGAAGCAGCCGCGCATCACCTTGCAGAAGGCGTTGCCGGGCGGCCGCGCCGATGCGAGCGACCAGTTCGCGTTGTCGATCGCGGGCGCCACGAGCGCGAGCGGAACGACCACGGGCACCGGTTCGACCGTGACGTCGCCGGCGCTCGTGCTCGCCGGGGCTCCGGGCAACTACACGCTGTCGGAAGCGATGGCGACCGGCAGCGCGAGCACGCTCGCGAAGTACACGAGTGCGATCAGCTGCACGAATGCGGCGTCCGGTTCGTCGACGGTGCTGCCGAACGGCGCGGGCACGAGCTTCCCGATCACGGTGCAGGCCGGCGACGACGTCGCGTGCACGCTCGCGAATACGGCGACGCTCGCGGACCTGTCGATCACCAAGACCGACGGCGCGACGAGCGCGACGCCGGGGACTCCGATCGCCTACACGATCGTCGCGGCCAACGCGGGCCCGAGCGCGGTCACCGGTGCCAGCGTGACCGACACGATCCCCGCAGGCATCGCGGGTGCAAGCTGGACCGCCGTCTACGCCGGCGGCGCGAGCGGCCCCGCGAACGGCAGCGGCAACATCAACGCCAGCGTGAACCTGCCCGTCGGCGGCAGCGCGACCTTCACGCTGAGTGGCACGATCGCCGCGACCGCGACCGGCACGCTCGCCAACTCGGCGACGATCGCGGTGCCCGCCAACGCGAATGATCCGGTCCCCGCCAACAACAGCGCGACCGACAGCGACATGCTCACGCCCAGCGCGAACCTCTCGATCTCGAAGACCGACGGCAGCGCGACCTACACGCCGGGCGCCGCGATCGCGTACACGATCGTCGCGTCCAACGCCGGGCCGAGCGTCGCCACCGGCGCAACCGTGGCCGACGCGATTCCCGCGAGCATCGCGGGCGCGACCTGGACCGTCGCGTATGCGGGCGGCGCCAGCGGGCCCGCGAGCGGGGCCGGCAACATCAATGCGAGCCTCGATCTTCCGGTCGGCGGCTCGGCCACGTTCACGCTGAGCGGCACGGTCAGCGCGAGCGCGACGGGCACGCTCGCCAACACTGCGACGATCGCGCCGGCGGCGGGCACCACCGATCCGACGCCGGGCAACAACAGCGATACCGACAGCGACAGCGCGAGCCCGCTCGCGAACCTCGGCATCGGCAAGACCGACGGCGCGACGAGCGCGACGCCGGGTTCGCCGATCACCTACACGATCGTCGCGACCAACGCGGGGCCGGGCAACGTCACCGGTGCAACGGTCGCCGACGCGATTCCGGCGACGATCACCGGTGCGACGTGGACGGCCGCGTACGCGGGCGGCGCGAGCGGCCCCGCGAGCGGCAGCGGCAACATCAATGCGAGCGTCGACATTCCCGTCGGCGGCACGGCGACGTTCACCGTGAGCGGCACGATCAGCGCGACCGCGACCGGCACGCTCGCGAACACTGCGACGATCGCCGCGCCCGCGGGCGTGACCGATCCGACGCCGGGCAACAACAGCGCGACCGACACCGACACCCTCGATCCGTCCGCCGATCTCGCGATCACGAAGACGGACGGCTCGGCGAACGCGACGCCGGGCGCGTCGATCACGTACACGATCGTCGCGAGCAATGCGGGCCCGAGCACGGCGACGGGCGCGACCGTGACCGACGCGATCCCGGCGAACATCACGGGCGCGACGTGGACCGCGGTCTACGCGGGCGGCGCGAGCGGTCCTGCGAACGGCAACGGCACCATCAATGCGAGCGTGACGCTGCCTTCGGGCGGCACCGCGACATTCACGGTCAGCGGCACGATCAGCGCGAGTGCGACCGGCACGCTCGCCAACACCGCGACGATCACCGCGCCCGCGGGCACGACCGATCCGACGCCGGGCAACAACAGCGCGACCGACAGCGACACGCTGGCGCCGTCCGCGGACATCCGCACGGTGAAGACGGGCCCGGCTACGGTCGGCTACGGCGGCGCGCTCAGCTACTCGGTGGTAGTGAGCAACCTCGGCCCGAGCAACGCGAACGGCGCGACCTTCAGCGACGCGGTGCCCGCGACGATCACCGGCGTGAGCGCGAACTGCAACACGCCGACCGGCGGCGCCGTGTGCGGCGCGGTCAACCTCGCCGGCAACAGCGTGACGAGCACGATCACGACCCTGCCGAGCGGCGCGAGCGTCACCTTCACGATCAACGGCCTAGCGCCGACGAGCGGCGCGTCGGTCACGAACAGCGCGACGGCGAATCCGCCCGCGGGCACGACCGATCCGTCGACCGGCAACAACACCGGTTCGGCAACGACGAACCTGCTGCAGCCGCAGCTCACCGTCACGAAGGCGGCGACGCCGACGCCGTTCATCGTCGGCCAGCCGGCGAGCTACACCATCACCGTGTCGAACGGCGGCGCGGGCCCGACCGCGGGCAACATCACGATCGCCGACACGCTCCCCGCAGGCATCACGCTCGCGAGCGCGAGCGGTACGAACTGGAGTTGCAGCGGCACGAGCACCCTGGCCTGCACGTATACGGGCACGATCGCCGCCGGTGGCAGCACCACGCTCACGCTCGACGTGAGCGTCGGCGCCGGCGCGGCGAACGGCAACAACAGCGCGACCGCGAGCGGTGGCGGCGACCCGACCTGTCCGGCGCAGCCGCGCTGCACGGGCACGACGACGGTGCCGGTGAATGCGAGCGCGGACATCGCGGTCGCGAAGAGCGTCGACAACCCGACGCCCAACGTCGGCGATACGGTCACGTTCACGATCACCGCGACCAACGCCGGTCCGAACGCGGCGACTGGCGTCGCGGTCAACGACGCGCTGCCGAGCGGGCTCGTATTCGTCTCCGCGACGCCGTCGCAGGGCGTCTACGACAACAACACCGGTCTGTGGACGATCGGCGCGATCGGCAACGGCGCGAGCGTGACGCTCGACATCGTCGCGACCGTGCTCACGCCGGGGGCGATCACGAATACGGCGACGAAGAGCGCCGGCGACCAGTTCGATCCGAACGCGGGCAACAACGCGGGTTCGGCCTCGATCAATGCGCAACCGTCGGCCGACCTGCAGGTGAGCAAGACGGTCGACGATCCGACGCCGAACCTCGGCACCAACGTGACCTACGCGATCACGGTGGTGAACGCGGGTCCGAACGACGCCACCAACGTGAGCGTCGACGACCTGTTGCCGGCCGGCCTCGTGTTCGTCTCGGCGACGCCGTCGCAAGGCGTATACGACGACAACGTCGGCCTCTGGACGATCGGCAGCGTCGCCGCGGGCGACAGCGTGGCCTTGCAGATCATCGCGACGGTGACCTTGCCGGGCGACATCACGAACACGGCGACGGTCGATGCGGACGAGCACGATCCGAACACGACGAACAACACCGGTGGCGTTACCCTCAATGGCCAGTCGGCCGACATCCAGGTGCTCAAGGGCGTCGACGACGCGAACCCGGTGCGCGGCGACACGGTCACGTTCACGATCACCGCGACCAACAACGGGCCGAGCGCGGCGACCGGCGTGGTGATCAGCGACCTGCTGCCGGCCGGCGTCTCGTTCGTCTCGGCGACGCCGAGCGCGGGCACGTACGACAACCTCACCGGCACCTGGACGATCGGCGGTCTCGCCGCGAGCGGTGCAGGCGCGACCGCGACGCTGACCGTCGTCGCCGACGTCGATACCGACAGCGGCTTCACCAACACGGCGAGCCTCAGCGCGATCGACCAGACCGATCCGAACCCGGCCAACAACAGCGCGAGCGTCGTCGTCACGCCGATCGCGAGCGCGGACCTGTCGATCTCCAAGACCGACGGCAGCACGAGCGCGACGCCGGGCGCGGCGATCACCTACACGATCGTCGCGGGCAATGCGGGCCCGAGCCCGGTTACCGGCGCCTCGATCGTCGACACGTTGCCGGCGGACATCGCCGGCGCGAGCTGGACCTGCGTCGGTACCGGCGGCGCGTCGTGCACGTCGACGTCCGGCGTCGGCGACATCAACACGCTCGCCGACATTCCGGCCGGGGGCAGCGTCACGTTCATCGTGACCGGCACGATCGCATCGAATGCGACGGGCACGCTCGCCAACACCGCGACGGTCGCACCGCCTTCGGGCACGACCGATCCCGACAACGGCAACAACAGCGCGACCGACACCGACGCGCTGAATGCGAGCGCGAACCTCGCGATCAGCAAGACCGATGGCAGCGGCACGGCCACGCCGGGCGGGCCGATCACCTACACGATCGTCGCGAGCAACGCGGGGCCGAGCGATGCGAACGGCGTGGCCGTCACCGACGCGATCCCGGCGAGCATCACCGGCGCGACCTGGACCTGCGTCGCGAGCGGTACCGCGGCGTGCACGATCCCGAGCGGCAGCGGCAGCATCAACACGACCGTCGACCTCCCGGCCGGCACGAGCGCCACGTTCACGGTCACCGGCACGATCTTGCCGGCCGCGACCGGCACGCTCGCCAACACGGCGACGATCGCGCCGCCCGTCGGCACGACCGATCCGGATCCGAACGACGACACCTCGACCGACACGGACAACCTCACGCCGAGCGTGGACCTCGCGATCACCAAGACCGACGGCGCCGCGAGCGCGACGCCGGGCTCTCCGATCACCTACACGATCGTCGCGAGCAACGCGGGTCCGAGCACGGCGACGAACGCGATCGTCGCGGATACGTTGCCGGCGGCGATCCTCGGCGCGACCTGGACCTGCGTCGGCACCGGTGGCGCGACCTGCCCTGCGAGCGGCAGCGGCGACATCAATGCCACCGCGACGATTCCCGCGAGCGCGAGCGTGACGTTCACCGTGACGGGCACGGTCAGCGCCGCAGCGAGCGGCACGCTCGTCAACACGGCCACGGTGACACCGCCGGCTGGCACGAGCGATCCGAATGGCGGCAACAACAGCGCGACCGACAGCGACACGCTGGCCGCGAGCGCGAACCTCTCGATCACGAAGACAGACGGGGCTGCGAACGCGACGCCGGGTTCGCCGATCACCTATACGGTCGTCGCGAGCAACGCGGGTCCGAGCAACGCGACGGGCGCGACCGTCGCCGACGCGATTCCCGCAGCCATCACGGGTGCGACCTGGACCTGCGTCGGCGCGGCCGGCGGCACGTGTCCCGCGAGCGGCAGCGGCGACATCGCCGCGACCGTGAACCTCCCGGTCGGCGGCAGCGTGACGTTCACCGTCTCGGGCACGATCAGTGCGACCGCGACCGGCACGCTCGCCAACACCGCGACGATCGCGGCACCGGCGGGTACGACCGATCCGAACCCGGGCGACAACAGCGCGACCGATGCCGACGCGCTGAGTCCGCAGGCCGACCTCATGGTCAGCAAGACCGACGGCAGCGCGAGTGCGACCCCGGGCGGCACGATCACTTACACGATCGTCGCGAGCAACGCTGGTCCGAGTGCGGTCGCGGGCGCGACCGTCGTCGACGCGATCCCGGCGAGCATCACGGGTGCGACCTGGGCCTGCGCCGGCACGGGCGGCGCGACGTGTCCAGCGACGGGCAGCGGCAACATCAATGCGACGGTGAACATCCCGGTCGGCGGCAACGCGACGTTCACCGTGACCGGCACGCTCAGCGCGACGGCGACGGGCACATTGAGCAACACCGCGACGATCGCCGCGCCCGCGGGCACGACCGATCCGACGCCGGGCAACAACAGCGCGACCGACACCGACACGCTGAGCCCGAGCGCGGACCTGTCGATCACCAAGACCGACGGCAGCGCGAGCGCGACCCCGGGCGGCACGATCACCTACACGATCGTCGCGAGCAACGCAGGTCCGAGCGCGGTCGCCGGCGCGACCGTCGCCGACACGATCCCGGCGACGATCACGGGCGCGACGTGGACCTGCATCGGCATCGGGGGTGCGACCTGTCCGGCGAGCGGCAGCGGCAACATCGCGGCGACGGTCGACCTGCCGGTCGGCGGCAATGCGACCTTCACGGTCACCGGCACGGTCAGCGCGAGCGCGACGGGCACGCTCGCGAACACGGCGACGATCGCCGCGCCCGCGGGCACGACCGATCCGACGCCGGGCAACAACAGCGCGACCGACGGCGACACCTTGTCCGGCAGCGCCGACATCGAAGCGCACAAGACGGGTCCGGCGAACGTGACCGCGGGTGCCGCGATCGCCTACGGAGTCGTCGTCACGAACCACGGCCCGAGCGATGCGAACGCGGCCACGTTCAACGACGCGGTTCCGTCCGGCATCACGGGCGTCACCGCGAGCTGCGGCACGCCGACCGGCGGCGCCGTGTGCGGCGCGGTCAACGTCGCGGGCAACACCGTGACGAGCACGATCACGACGTTGCCGAGCGGCGCGAGCGTGACGTTCTCGATCAGCGGCACCGCGCCCGCCGATCCGGGTTCGCTGAGCAACACCGCGAGCGCGCAGCCGCCCGCGGGCATCGCCGATCCCGCGCCGGGCAACAACAGCTCGAGCGTGACCACCGCGGTCGACGCTGCAGCGGACGTCGCGATCGTGAAGACCGGGCCATCGACGATCGCGTCGGGCGCACCGATCAGCTACACGCTCGTCGTGTCGAATGCGGGCCCGAGCGCGGCCGACGGCGCGACCTACGCGGACAGCGTGCCGGCAGCGATCACCGGGATCGTCGCGAGCTGCGGTTCGCCGAGCGGCGGCGCCTCGTGCGCGCCACCGACGCTGGCCGGCAACGACGTTTCCGGCAGCGTGCCGGTCCTGCCGGCCGGCGGTTCGGTCACGATCACGATCAGCGGCACTGCGCCGTTCGGCACGCAGTCGTTCACCAACACGGCGACCGCGACGGGACCGGTGGGCGTGCCGGATCCGGATGCCGCGAACAACAGCGCGAGCGTGACCACGTCGATCGGCGCAGCCGCCGACATCGCGCTGACCAAGACCGTCGACGACACGGCGCCGAACGTCGGCGAGACCGTCACGTTCACGATCACCGCGAGCAATGCCGGACCGAACGACGCGAGCGGCGTCGCGGTCACGGACAGCCTGCCGTTCGGCTTCAGCCTCGTTTCGGCGACGCCGTCGGTCGGTACGTACGTGCCGGCGACCGGCCAGTGGACGATCGGCGCGCTCGCGAACGGCGCGAGCGAGACCCTGCTGATCGTCGCGAGCATCGACATCCCCGGCGCGTTGACGAACACGGTCGCGGTGAGCGCATCCGACCAGCCAGACCCGGACACGAGCAACAACGTGGCCGGTGCATCGGTCAACGCGGGCGCGAGCGCGGATGTCGCGGTCGCGAAGGGGGTGGACGACACCACGCCGAACGTCGGCGCGACGATCATCTACACGATCACCGCGAGCAACGGCGGCCCGAACGATGCGACCGGCGTCGAGATCACCGACAACCTGCCGGCCGGCACGACCTTCGTCTCGGCGACGGCGTCGCAGGGCACGTACGCGGGCGGCGTCTGGAGCGTGGGTGCACTCGCGAACGGCGCGAGCGCGACGCTCGCGATCAGCGCGACCGTCGAGGCGCCCGGCTCGATCGTCAATACCGCGACGATCACGCACGAGGACCAGTTCGATCCGGTCGGCGCGAACAACCAGGCCGGCGTGACGATCAACGGCCAGCAGGCCGACCTCGGCGTGACCAAGACCGTCGACGATGCGGCGCCGGACGTCGGCGACAGCGTCACGTTCACGGTCACCGTGCACAACAATGGTCCGTCCGACGCGACCGGCGTCGCCGTCTCCGACGCGCTGCCGCCCGGCCTCGTATCGATATCGGCGACGCCGTCGCAGGGCGCGTACGACAACCTCTCGGGCACCTGGGCCGTCGGCACGCTGGCCGCCGCCGGACCCGGCTCGAGCGCGATCTTGACGATCGTCGCCGACGTCGCGACGGCCGGCCCGATGACGAACACCGCGAGCGTGAGCGCATCCGACCAGCCCGACCCGAACGGCGCGAACAACAGCGCGAGCGCATCGCTGAACGGCAACCCGCTCGCCGATCTCGCGGTCGCCAAGAGCGGTCCGGCGACGGTCGTCCCCGGTGACGACGCCGTCTACACCATCGTCGTGACCAACAACGGCCCGAGCGACGCGAGCAATGTCGTCGTCGTGGACCCGACGCCCGCGGGCCTCGCGTTCGTGTCGAACGCGGGCGCATGCGCGACGACCTACCCGTGCACGCTGCCGTCGCTCGCGAGTGGCGCGAGCGCGACGATCACGACGACCTACACGGTGCCGGCCGATTACGCGGGCGCGAATCCGATCGTGAACACCGCGAGCGCAAGCGCGACCGAGCCCGACCCCGACACCGCGAACAACCAGAGTTCGGCGAGCACGGGCGTCGGCGCGGGCAATGCGGACCTGTCGATCGTCAAGACCGGCCCGGCCGCCGTCGCCTCGGACGGGGCGATCGCGTACACGCTGCTGATCACGAACAACGGCCCGAGCCCCGCCAACGGAGCGAGCTACAGCGACAGCGTACCCGCCGGCATCGGCGCGATCGTCGCCGCATGCGGCGGTGAGGCGGGCGGGGCCGCGTGCGGCACCCAGCCGAGCGTGGTCGGCAATACCGTCACCGGCACGATCGGCAACCTGCCGAGCGGAGGCAGCGTGCTCGTCACCATCGACGGCACGGCGCCGACCGGACCGGTTACGCTCAGCAATACCGCGATCGTCGCTCCGCCGGCCGGCGTCAATGACCCGAATCCGGGCGACAACAGCTCCACCGTCGTCACCGACGTGAGTTCGGCGAGCGCCGATCTCGCGATCGTGAAGACCGGGCCCGCGAATGCGGTCGAGGGCGGCAGCGTGACCTACACGCTGACCGTGACCAACAACGGTCCGGACGTCGCGATGGCGACGCAGATCTCCGACCCGACGCCGGCCGGCCTCGCGTTCGTGTCCGCGAGCCTGCCGTGCGCGGGCGGTTTCCCGTGCGTGCTCGGCGATCTCGCGCCGGGGGCGAGCACGATCGTCAGCGTGACCTACACAGTCGGCAGCGGCGTCACCGGTTCGGTGACGAACACGGCGACCGTGGGCAGCAGCACGCCGGACCCCGATGGCGCGAACAACTCGAGCGGCGTGACCACACCGATCGTTTCGGCGGCGACCTCGGCCGACCTCGTGCTCGCCAAGAGCGGTCCCGCGACCGCGACGCCGGGTACGAACGTCACGTATGCGCTCCAGGTGCAGAACGCCGGGCCGGACACTGCGCTCGATGTCGTACTGGACGATCCGACGCCGGCGAACCTCGCGTTCGTCAGCGCGAGCGCGCCGTGCGCGGCCGGTTTCCCCTGCAGCCTCGGTTCGCTCGCGAGCGGTGCGGGCACGTTCGTGACAGTCACGTACGCCGTGGCGCCTGGCGCGAGCGGCGCGGTCACCAACAGCGCGTCGGTCGCGAGCACGACGCCCGACCCGGACCTCGGCAACAACGCGAGCAGCGTGACCACGCCGCTCGTCGTGGTCGCCACGAGCGCCGATCTCGCGATCGCGAAGAGCGGTCCGGCGAGCGTGGCGCCCGGCGATACGATCGCGTACACGGTCGTCGTCACGAACAACGGCCCCGACGCGGCCGCGAACGTCGTCGTCGACGACGCCACGCCGCCGGGCCTCGTGTTCGTCGGCAACGCCGGCGCGTGCGCGAGCGCGTATCCGTGCGTGCTCGGCTCGCTCGCGAGCGGCGCGAGCGCGGCGATCACGAGCACCTACCTCGTCCCCGCGTCGTACGCGGGTGCGAACCCGGTCGTGAACGTCGCCGGCGTCGTCGCCGACACGCCCGATCCGGACGGCACGGACAACGTCGCGAGCGCGAGCACGCTCGTCGTCGCGCCGGTCGTCGCGGCGGACCTGCGCATCGCCAAGAGCGGCCCGGCCCGGGCCGACGCGGGCAGCGAAGTCACGTACTCGATCGTCGTGACCAACGACGGTCCGGACGCGGTGTCCGATGCGGTGCTGACCGACCCGACGCCGGCCGGCCTCGTGTTCATGTCCGCGGACGCGCCGTGCAGCGGCGGGTTCCCATGCATGCTGCCCGCGCTCGGGAGCGGAGAGAGTACGACCGTCACGGCGACGTACTTCGTGCAGGCGACGTTCGCCGGCAGCATCAGGAACGTCGCCTCGGTCGCCTCGCCGAGCGTGATCGACCTGACGCCGAACAACAACGCGAGCACCGCGACGACGGTCGTCACCGGCGCCCCCGCCGCGCCGACCAACGTGCCCGTCGACGCACGCTGGATGCTGCTGATGATGTCGGCATTGCTGCTGCTCGCGGGCTCGGCCGCGGGGCGCCGGCGCCGCTGATCGATCTCGATGCGCCGCCCTGCCCAAGGGCGAGGGCGGCGCGTTGGGCCGACCGGCGCGGCGTGCGATCATGCCGGCATGGCCGCCTTCGACCTGTTCGGCGACGACCCCGCGTCGCCGCCCGACGCGCGCGAACTGCATGCGCTCGACCTGCCGGGCGCGGATCTGCGCTACGCCGCGCAGGCGTGGCCGCGCGCGGAGGCCGATGCGCTGTACCTCGCGCTGCTCGAGGAGATCGCTTGGGCGCCGCATCGCCTGCGCCTGTTCGGTCGCGAGCTCGACGCGCCGCGCCTGTCGTGCTGGATCGGCGATGCCGACGCGGTCTACGCCTATTCCGGCGCACGCTTCGCGCCGCAGGCGTGGACACCGAGCGTCGCGCGCGTGCGCGACGCGTTGCAGGCACGTCTCGGACTCGGGTTCAACAGCGTGCTCGCCAACCTCTACCGCGACGGCCGCGACACGGTCGGCTGGCACAGCGACGACGAGCCCGAACTCGGCGCCGAGCCCGTCATCGCGTCCGCGAGCTTCGGCGCGCCGCGCACGTTCCGCCTGCGCTCGCGGCAGACGCGCGAGGCCGCGCTGTCGATCGAGCTCGCGCACGGAAGTCTGCTCGTGATGGCCGGGGCCACGCAGCGCTTGTACCAGCACGCGCTGCCGCGTCGCACCCGCGTCGCCGGGCCGCGCATCAACCTCACGTTCCGTCGCATCGCGACGCGCACCGCCTGAGCGCTTCGCGGCGGCGCGATCCGCGCTAGCATCGACGTCCCCACATCGACCCCACGCCCGCATGGCCCGCTATGTCGCCTTCCTGCGCGGCGTCAGTCCGCAGAACTGCAGGATGCCGGAGCTCCAGCGCTGCTTCGAGGCGGCCGGCTTCGACGACGTGAGGACGCTGCTGTCGAGCGGCAACGTCGCGTTCACGACGCGCGCGGCGCGCGCGGCGAGCCTCGAGCGCAAGGCCGAACGCGCGATGCAGGCCGGGTTGGGCCGATCTTTCGGGACGATCGTGCGGCCCGTCGATGCGCTGCAGGCGCTCATCGACGCCGATCCGTTCGCGGCCTTCCGCTTGCCGCCGGCCGCGAAGCGCGTCGTCACGTTCCTGCGCGACGGCGCGCCCGCGGTCGCGCTGCCGATCGAACGCGACGGCGCGCGCATCCTCGCGCGCGTCGGCGCGGAGGTGTTCACCGTCTACGTGCCGGGCGCGAAGGGACCGGTGTTCATGAACCTGCTCGAGCGCGCGTTCGGCAAGGACATCACGACCCGCACGCTGGATACCGTGAGGAAGTGCGCGGTCGCATGAGCGGCAGGGTGCATCGGCGCGCGCGTGGGGTTTACCATCAGCGCTCCGCCACGCCCGGGCCCGGCGATGACCGCTGACCGTGAATTCCTCGTGTTGTCGCGTGGACAATGGGACGCCGACGCGCGACCCGAGGACATCCAGCGCGCGATCGATTCGTTCTACGTCTGGCTCGACGGTCTCGTCGCTGCAGGCCGGATGAGGCGTGGCCAGCGCCTTGCGCCGGCGCGGCGCATCGTCACGCGCGGGCAAGGCGTCGTCGACGGGCCGTTCGGCGAGGCGAAGGAAGTCATCGGCGGATACTGGTTCGTGATCGCGCCGAGCCTCGACGAGGCGGCCGCGCTCGCCGCCGGCAACCCGTGCCTGCGCTACGGCCTGTCGTACGAGATCCGCCCGATCGAGCACGCCCCCGCGCGCGCCGACGTGCACGGCTGCGAAACGCCGCCGCACCGCGGCCAGCGGGGCGACGACAGGCCGTGAGGCGCACCGGTACGGTCGCGCCGGGCCGTGCCTGCGGCGACCGTTTCCAACTTCGGTTGTAAACGGCGTAGCATTTGTCGCATCGACGACGAGGCGCCGTCATGCCTGAACGAGAGCCCGGTATGCGAGCGGACGCGACGGCCGTGACGCGCGAGGAGCCGGTCGTGTTCGTCGTCGACGACGAGGAGCCGATGGGCGCGGCGCTGCGGCGCCTGTTCGCCGGGGCGGGGCTGCGCACCGAGGTCTACGCGACGGGCGAAGCGTTCCTCGCGCGCGAGCCGCTCGACGTCGCCGGATGCGTCGTCCTCGACGTCGGCATGCCGGGCATGGGCGGGCTGGAGGTGCAGGCGCACCTGCACGGGCGCGCGCCGGACCTGCCGGTCATCTTCCTCACCGGCGCGACGGAGATCCCGGTGGCCGTCGCCGCGATGCGCGCGGGCGCGGTCGATTTCGTCGAAAAGCCGTTCGACAACGACGACCTGCTGCGCCGCGTGCGCACTGCGATCGAGCGCCAGGCGCTGCATCGCGACGAGGCACGCCGACGGCGCGAGTTCGCGCGCCGGCTCGCGACGCTGACGCCGCGCGAGTGCGAAGTGCTCGACTGGATCGTCGCCGGCAAGACGAGCAAGGAGATCGCGCGCACCCTCGGCGGCAGCCATCGGACGATCGAGATCCATCGGGGGCGGATCATGGAGAAGACCGCGGCCGAAAGCCTCGCCGACCTCATCCGCATGCACCTGCTCGTCGGCGCGTCGGCACCGGCTCGGCGGATACGGAGCGAAGATACGTGAGGCTACGTATACGCACTCGTCCGCATTACGCGCGTCGGCCACCCGGACCTACGATGGTCGCCAGTGTCGCCTTTGCGCAGTTCGCGCGGCGACGGACCGGGGACGGGATCCATGTCGACTGCCATCCGTTTTCAAGCGCCGCTCGCCGCGCAGGTTCCCGCCGCGCCCGCGGCGTCGGCCGCGGAAGCCATTTCCGCTGACGCCATGGAAGCGTACCTGCGCGCCCTCGTCGATGCGATGCCCACGGCGACCGTGTTGTTCGATGCCGCGCAACAGGTGCGCTACGCGAATCCGGCCGCGCGCGTGCTGTCTCGGCTGTGCGCGCTGGACAAGCCGGATCGCCCGCTCGCGGTCGTCGCCGATTGGCATCCCGAACTGCTGAGCAGCGGCGCGCTGCACCTGTGCAGCATGCACGGCAGCTGGAGCGGCGAAGTCGTGCTCGACGTCGGCCGCGGCCAGCACAAGATCCTGCTCGTGCATCTTTCGCGCGTCGGCCCGGAGCTGTTCGGCATGACCGTGCGCGACATCACCCAGGACAGCCTGCGCGAATCCGAGCTGCATGCGCGCAACGGCGAGCTCGAGGTCGCGTACGCGCAGCTGCAGGGCGCGCAGGAACAGGTGATGCAATCGGAGAAGCTCGCCTCGATCGGCCAGCTCGCCGCGGGCGTCGCGCACGAGATCAACAATCCGATCGGCTACGTCAATTCCAACCTGAGCACGCTGCAGCGCTACATTTCGCAGCTGTTCTCGGCGATCCAGTCGTACGAGGCGGCGCTCGCCGGCGGCCCCGGCGCATCGGCCGCGGAATCGATCCGGGAGAAACTCGACCTCGATTTCCTCGCCGGCGACGTGCCGCAGCTGCTCAGCGAATCGCGCGAGGGCATCGATCGCGTGTGCAAGATCGTGCGCGACCTCAAGGATTTCGCGCGCAAGGAGCGCTCCGAGGACTGGATCAAGGCCGACATCCACCGCGGCCTCGACTCGACCCTCAACATCATCTGGAACGAGCTCAAGTACAAGGCCCAGATCGTCAAGACCTTCGGCGAGCTGCCGCTGGTCGAATGCCTGCCGTCGGAGCTCAACCAGGTGTTCATGAACGTGCTCATGAACGCGGGCCAGGCGATCCGCGAGCAGGGCATCATCACGGTCACGACGTCCGTCGCCGGCGACCGCGTGCGCATCGACATCGGCGACGACGGCGAGGGGATCCCGGCGGACGTGCTGCCGCGCGTGTTCGATCCCTTCTTCACGACCAAGCCGGTCGGCAGCGGCACCGGCCTCGGGCTCGCGATTTCCTACGGCATCGTGTCCAAGCACCATGGCACGATCGAAGTATCGAGCACGCCGGGCCAGGGCACGCTGCTGCGCATCGAGCTGCCGATCGCGCAGCCGCACTGACCGGCTTCGAACGGGAGACTCCGATGTACCGCATCCTGCTCGTCGACGACGAACCGAACATCCTCAACGCCCTGCGCCGCTGCCTCGCCTCGATCGACGTCGGCCGGCTCGACGGCGACGCGCTCAAGGTGGAGGCGTTCACGTCGCCCGAACGCGCGCTCGAGCGCAGCGAGGAACAGGATTTCGACCTCGTCATCAGCGACTATCGCATGCCGAGCATGGACGGCGTGGAGTTCCTGTCGGCGATGATGGAGCTGCAGCCGGCCGTGCCGCGCATGATCTGTTCGGGCTACGCCGATCGCGACGCGATCATCGCGGCGGTCAACGAGGTGCAGCTCGCGCGCTTCATCGGCAAGCCGTGGACCGACGAGGAGTTCGCCGACGCGGTCGTCGCGCTGCTGCGGCCGGGGCGCGCGCGCCCGCGCAGCCAGCGCCAGGCGGGCGCGCCCACCCAGTCGGTGCTCGCCGAGGCGGTCGCCGCGCGCGTGACCCACGTCGAGCAGGACGACGACGGCTCGATCGTGCTGAGCAGCGAAGATCCGCTCTGAAGCGCGGCGCGCCGCCGGCGCGATCGCGGCATAGGTAATGTTACGCATACGTAGGCGACCGGACTGACCCGGCCGGTGCGCCCGCGTAGCATCGTTCGCGAAGTTCGCGATCGACCGGAGCAAGCATGAAGGGTGTGTGCAACAGCGGAATCCTGCGCGTCGCGGCGATCATGCTGCTCGCGGCAGGAGGGTGCGACGCACGCGCAGGCGCCGTGTTCGAGCAGTTGTCGGTGAGCCTGACCCTCGTCGACTCCTGCACGGTTTCCGGTATCGATCGCGAGGTGGCGTCCGACGCTCCGCGCGACCGCGCTTCCGGTCCCGTGCATGTCGCATGCTCGGGCGGCGCCACCCCTTCAGTGACATTCGCGCGCGTTCCGCGCGCGATAGCCTTCGCCGCCGCCGGCATTGCCCCGCCGGCGGGCGAAGGCGCCTTCCGGATCGAGCATGGCGGCGCGGACGACGAATCGATCGTGCGCGCGACGGTCACCTTCTAGCCGGCCGTCGGCGGCGTCCGTCGCTGCCGCCCGGGCGCTCGCGGGACGCGCTGTTCCTGACGGACCACGTCGGCCTGCACGTTCCGGCGCGCGCACTTCCCGCCGCCGCTAGCCGCGTTCGACGTCGTGTCCTTCGCCGCCGCTGGTCGGCCTCGGCCGGTAACGCTGGAACGCGTCGCGGACCTGCTCGCGCAGCAGGTCGTCGTCCCACGGCTTGGTGAGGAAGCGGAATACGGCGCCGCGGTTGACCGACTCGGTGACGACGTCGATCTCGGTGTAGCCGGACAGGATGATGCGCATCGTCTCGGGATAGAGGTCCTTCACCTTGCCGAGGAACTCGGTGCCCGACATGCCCGGCATGCGCTGGTCGGAGATGATCACCTGCACCGTGTTGAGCGACAGCACGTGCAAGCCCTCGTCGCCGCTCGCCGCGGTGAGCACGCGATAACCGTCGCTGCGCAGCATGCGCGTCAAGGCCGTGCGGATGCCCGGCTCGTCGTCGACGACGAGCACGGTGCGACGTTCCTCGTTCGCGCGCGGCACGAGGCGGATGCTGCGGCCGCTGCTCAGGTAGTCCTCGAACATCTCCGCCGGCACCGCCGGGCTGAAATAGTAGCCCTGCATCTCGTCGCATCCCTGCATCGAGAGATAGTTGAACTGGCCCTGCGTCTCGACGCCTTCGGCGACGACCTTGAGCCCCATGCGGTGCGCGATCGCGATGATCGCCGACGCGATCGCCGCGTCCTCCGCGCTGTGCGTGATGTCCGAGATGAACGTACGGTCGATCTTGACGCGACTGAACGGGAAGCGCTTGAGGTAGGCGAGCGAGGAATGGCCGGTGCCAAAGTCGTCGAGCGCGAGGCCGACGCCGAGTTCGCGCAGGCCGCGCAGGACGTCCGCCGCCGCCTCGGGATCCTTCATGACCGAGCTCTCGGTCAGCTCGAGATGCAGGTGGCGTGCGAACAGCGAATGGCGCGCGAGCGCTTCGCGCACGGTGCGCACGACGTCGCTGCGATCGAGCTGCACGGACGAGATGTTCGCGGCGACCGGCACCATCGCGGCGCCGGCGGCGAGCCACGCCGCCTGCTGGGCGCAGATCGCGTCGATGACCCACGCGCCGATCGGCACGATGAGGCCGGTTTCCTCGGCGAGCGCGATGAACTCCTCCGGAGGTACCAGCCCGCGTTCCGGATGCTGCCAGCGGATCAGCGCCTCGGCACCGACGACGAGGCCGCTGACCATGTCCACGCGCGGCTGGTAATGGAGCACGAACTGCTGCGCGGCGACTGCAGCCTGGAGTTCGGCCTCGGCGTCGAGCCGCGCGGCGATGCGGTGGCTGATCTTCGCCGAATAGAACATCTGCCGCGCACCGCTCGACTTGGCGAGCTTGAGCGCAACTTCGGCATGCTTGAACAGGCCGACCTCGTCGTCGGCGTCGTCGGGGTAGAGGGCGATGCCGGCCTGGCTGCTGACCGGGATCGCCTGTCCGCCGACCTCGAACGGGTCGCGCAGCGCGCCGTTGAGCTGCTCGAGCAATTGCGTCGCGAGGCGGTCGCCGCTCCCAGGTCGCGCGATCGCGAATGTATCGGCACCGATGCGGCCGAGCGCGTAGGGCTCTTCGAGGCGCTGCTCGAACCGCTTCGCGACCGCGCGCAGGATCTCGTCGCCGCATTCGCGGCCGAGGCTGTCGTTGAGGCGCGTGAAGTTCTCGAGGTCGACGATCACCGCGCATACCTTGTCGTGGGTCGCGGCGGCCGCGGCGACGAACTGCGCGAGGCGGTCGCGGAACAGCGCGGCGTTGGCAAGGCCGGTCAGCGCGTCGAAATAGGCGAGGTGCTCGAGCCTCTGCGCGTTCTCGATGTGCTCGAGCGCGTACGAGAGGTCGCTCGTGACCCAGCCGAGCAGGCCGAGCTCCTCGTCGTCGAACACGTCGCGATCGCGCGCGAACAGCACGAGCGCGGCGACGACCTCGCCGTGCGAGTAGAGCGGGAACGCCGCGCCGGAACGGCATTCGCGCTCGAGCAGGCGCTCGCGCACGCGCGCGAGCGCCGCGTCGGCCGTGAAGTCGTTGATCACGACCGGTCTGCGCCAGGCCAGCGCGCGCATGGCGAAGTGATCCGCGCGCAGCAGGTCCAGGTTGGTCGCGATGAACTCGCGCGCGCCCTCGTCGGAGACGGCGAGGACGGCGGGCGTTTCGGCGCCGTCGCGCGGGGCGGCCACCCAGGCGATCTCGAAGATGCCTTCGACGGTCGCGACGCGGCACGCCTCCTGCAGCAGCGCCTCGCGGTCGGGCTCGCGCAGCATCACCGAGTGCAAGGCGCCGATGACGGCGCGGATGCGCGTCAGGCGCGCGATGCGGGATTCCTGTTCCTTGGCTTCGGTGATGTCCTCGGCGATGCCCGCGATCTGCTGCACCCGGCCGTCCTTGCCGAGCACGGGGAAACTGCGCGAATGGATCCACCGGATCGCGCCGTCGGGCCGCACGATGCGGTACTCGAAATCGAGGTTCGCTCTCGCATCGAGCGGCTGGCCGTCGCGCATCATCGGGTTCGGGTCGCCGGGCACGACCGCATCGAGCCATGAGTTCGGCGAGCGGTACACGCTCTCGCAGCTGCGACCCCAGATGCGTTCGTAGGCGGGACTCACGTACAGGCATTCGCCGCTGCGTGCATCGGCGAGGAAGAACACCGCGGGGATGTGCTCGGTGATCTGCCGGACGCGCCTCTCGGCCTCCTCGAGCGCGGCGTGCAGCGCGCGGCGTTCGGTCACGTCCTCGACCATGCCGACGATGAAGTGCGGTTGGCCGTCGCCCTCGCGCACGAGCGTAGCAGTCAGCAGGCCCCACATTTCGCTGCCGTCCTTGCGCAGGTAGCGCTTCTCCATCCGGTAGCGGTCGAGCGCGCCATCGATGAGCCGCTGCGTGAAGGCGCGCTGAAGCACGAGGTCTTCGGGATGGCTGACGTCGTCGACGCCGAGTCGGCACAGTCCTTCCGGCGTGTGGCCGAGCATGTCGGCGAGGGCACGGTTGCAGCGGACGAAACGGCGGCTGTGCACGTCGACGAGGGCGATGCCGACGCCCGCCTTCTCGAAGATCGCGCGGAAGCGATCCTCGCTGCGGCGCAGTTCCTCCTGCGCCCGGCGGCGCTCGGTCACGTCGCGCAGCATGCCGAGCAGGTTGCCGTCGGGCATGAGCGTCGCGATCACTTCGGCGGGGAAGGTGGTGCCGTCCTTGCGCCGCAGCGACCATTCGCGGTGGTGCACGGCGCTGTTGCGGATCGCGTCGATCACGGGGGCGACGTGGTCGAGCTCGGTCGGCGCGACGATGTCGGCCGCGCCGAGGCCGACGAGCTCGTCGCGCTGGTAACCGAGCATGCGGCACGCGCTCTCGTTCGCTTCGAGGTAGACACTGCCGGGGGTCGCGACGAGGATCCCGTCCGGCGCGCAGTCGAACAGCGCGCGGAAGCGTCGCTCGCTGGCCTCGTGCTCGCGCTCGGCGCGCACGCGTTCGGAGATGTCGATGCCGATGCCGATGAGGCAGCGGTGGCCGTCGAACTCCACGCGCTTGCCCGTGAAGAAGTAGGGGATCTCCCGGCCGTCCTTCGTGAGCAGCGCGGCCTCGAACGAGGACGCGCCGAATGCGAGCACTTCGGCGATGTTCGCTTCCAGCGACAGGCGCTGCGCGGCAGGGAAGAACGCGCGCGGATGCATGCGCGCGATCTCGAGCGTGCCGTAACCGGAAACCTGCTCGAAGTGGCGGTTCCAGCGCAGGAAACGCCCGCGCGCGTCGTAGAGATACAAGATCCCCGGCATGCTCTCGACGAGCGCTTCCGCGAAGCGTTGCTCGAGGCGCACCGATTCCGCGCGCAGCGCCTCGTCCGTCGGTCGCGCGACGATCGGGCTGCGCGAGGACCGTGCCAGGGGCCCGCGACCGGCGAGGTCGCGGTAGAGGGCGAACTGGCGGCAAGCGATCTCGCGCAGGCCCGCGAGCGAGCGCGTCGCGGCGGCGTCGCCGGTGCGCGGATCGACGACGCCGATCAGGCCGACCGGATCGTGTTCGCCCGCAGGCAGGACGGCCGCGGCGACGCGGCGACCGCCCGGCGTGGCGCCCGACGCGTCGACCACGGCGATCCCTTCGGTCCCGGCGATCTCCGCCGGTCCGGACGGCGCCGAGCCGCGCTCGAGCAGCAGCGGAATGGCGCTGCGCAGCGACGCATCCGCGACGCCTTCGACGCTCGCGACGAGCACGTCGTGGTCCGGCCAGGCGACGAACCCGATCGCGCCGTCGCACGCGGCCGCCGCAGCCTGCGCGAGTTCGCGCAGCGCCTCGATGGGAGCGGGTGGCGACCAGTCGTCGCCGTCATCGCCGATCGATGTGAACGTCTGGGCCATGGCTCGCGTTCGAGCTCCCTGGGACGGCTCCGAGAGTGCTACGAGATCGCCGCGCCGTCCAGCGACCGCGCGCACGGCCTTGGGCATTCCTTCAGACGAGGAACAGCGTGGCGAGGCCGAGGAAGATGAAAAAGCCGCCGCTGTCGGTGATCGCGGTGATCATCACGCTCGAACCCATGGCCGGGTCGCGGTCGAAGCGGAGCAGGGTCATCGGGATCAGCACGCCCATCAGCGCCGCGAGCAGCAGGTTGAGGGTCATCGCTGCGGTCATGACCAGGCCCAGCTGGACATTGCGGTAGAGCAGCCAGGCGACCAGCCCGATCACGCCGCCCCAGATCAGGCCGTTGATCATGGCGACGCCGAGCTCCTTGCGCAGCAGGCGCTTCGCACTCGTCGGGCTGATCTGGTCGAGCGCGAGCGCGCGGACGATCATCGTGATGGTCTGGTTGCCCGAATTGCCGCCGATGCCCGCGACGATCGGCATCAGGGTCGCGAGTGCGACGAGCTTCTGGATCGAGCCCTCGAACAGGCCGATCACGCGCGAAGCCACGAACGCGGTGACGAGATTGATCGCGAGCCAGGCCCAGCGGTTGCGCAGCGACTTCCACACCGAGGCGAAGATGTCCTCGTCCTCGCGCAGGCCGAAGCGCTCGCGCACCTCGGCGTCGCTCTCCTCGCGGATCACGTCGACCATCGCGTCGATCGTGACGCGCCCGATCAGCTTGCCGTTCGCGTCGACGACGGGTGCGGTGACGAGGTCGTAGCGCTCGAACGCCTGCGCGGTCTCGGCGACGTCGTCTTCGGGGCGGAACGTGTTCGCGTCGCTCGCCATGACCTCCGAGACGTCCTTCGCGGGGTCGTTGACGAGCAGCCAGCGGATCGGCAGCACGCCGGTGAGCACGGTGTCCTGGTTGACGACGAACAGCTTGTCGGTGTGTTCGGGGAGTTCCTTCAGGCGGCGCAGGTAGCGCAGCACCGCTTCGAGCGTGACGTCCTCGCGGATCGTGACCATGTCGAAATCCATGATCGCGCCGACCTGGTCGTCCTCCCACGACATCGCCGATTGCACGCGCTCGCGCTGCTGCGCGTTGAGGCGGTGCATGAGTTCCTGCAGCACGTCCTCGGGCAGGTCCTCGGCGAGGTCGGCGATCTCCTCCGCGTCGAGCTGCTCGGCCGCCGCGATGAGCTCGGGCTTGTCCATGTCCGCGAGCAGCGATTCGCGCACCGCGTCCGACACTTCGAGCAGGATCTCGCCGTCGCGATCGGCCTTGACGAGGTGCCAGACCTCCAGGCGCTCCTCGGGCGGCAGCGCCTCGAGGATGTAGGCGATGTCGGCCGGGTGCAGGCCGTCGATCTCGCGCTGCAGCTCGGCCACGTGCTGGCGATGGACGAGGCTCTCGACGAGGTCGTGGTGGTCGCCCTGCTGACGGTGCGCGAGGTCCTCGACCAGGTGCTGGCGGCGCAGCAGTTCGATGACCCGCGCGAGCTGGCCCTGCAATGGCGTATGCGGGTTGCGGGTTTCGACTTCGCTCATGGCCGGCGCGGGCAGGTGCGCGCGCGCGGTCGGGACCGGGCGCGCGGGACGGATGCAGGTGGTGGGGAACTCGGTTCCCCGACCGCTATTGTCGCCGTTGCGGCGCGCGAGGGGAACCGGTCAGGCACGATGGCGGCGGGTGCCGCCCCTCGCGGGAGGGCGCGTCGAGCCGCGCGGCTCCCGCCCTCAACCGCGCTTCTTCGCGGCGCGCACGACCTCGCCCTCGCGCAGGGTCCAGTCGACGAGCTGAGGCACGAGCTGGTTCAGCGCGGTCTCGAACGCCGCGAACGCGGCCGCGGCGTCATGGCCTGCCGCGGGCGCTTCGGCGCTGAACGCCTGCGTCGCGAGCACGCGGTTGGTGGTGTAGTCGAGCAGGCGCGCCTGCAAGCGGATCACGGCATGCGCCGCGCCGTCCATCTCGAGCTGGAAGTCGTGCAGGGCGATGCCGAGCGCGTAGTCCGCGCGCAGGCCCGAGGCCGAGCTGCCGACACCGGCGATGCGGCCCGAACGCTCGAAGCCTTGCACGATGAGGTTGCGCAACAGCGCGGGTGCGCTGTCGCTCCAGCGCGCGCCGGGGTAGACCTCGATCACGCCCGGGCTCGGCATCACGACGATGCGAACCGTGTCGAGCGCATCGCTCGCGAGCGGGGTCTCCACCGCGAGCTGCCAGTCGACGCGCGCAGTCGCCGCCTGCGCGGCCGGCGCGGCGAGCTTCGGCGAGTAGATCGTGAACGGCGTGCACTGCACGTTGAACAGCGACGAGCAGGCCGCGAGCGGCAGCGCGAGCAGCAGCGCGGGAACACGGAGGCGGGCATTCATTTCGGCTGGAACTCCTTGGGCTGGTCGCGGCCGAGCAGCAGGCTGTCGGATGCGCCGAGCTTGTCGCTGAGCTGCTTGAGCGAACGCAGCGTCTCGCGCAGCTCGAGCACGGTCGGGCCGATCTGGCGCAGGCCCTGGTTGCTGAACGCGCCGATCGCGGCGCGGTTGTCCTCGACCAGCAGGCCCGCGGATTCGGCCATCCTGTTGACCGAAGCGAGTGCGGCGTCGGCGGTCGCGACGAGCCTGCGCGCGTCGTCGCGCACGAGCGTGTTGGTCGTATTCGCCATCGTGTCGATCGTCGCGAGCGTCTTCTTCAGCGCCGTGGTCGCCTCGGCGAGCTGGTGCACCGCCGTGCCGATGTCGCCGCGCTGGTCGGCCAGCGCGCCGCTGAGCTGGTCGAGGTGTTCGAGCGTGGCCGATACGCGATCGACGTTTTCGGCCGACAGCATCTCGCTCATGCGCAGCAGCAGGTCGTTGGCGGTCACGACGATGTCCGAGCCCGAAGCGAGCAGCTTGGACAGCGCGGATTCCTCCGACGGAATGACCGGCACGGGCCGCTCGCGCGTCGGCAGCAGCGGCGGACTGCTCGGCGATCCGCCCGAGAGCTGGATGAACGCGAGCCCGGTCACGCCCTGCAGCGCGAGCTTCGCGCGCGTGTCCTGCCGCACCGGTGCGCTCGCGTCGAGGCGCACGCGCGCAATCACCTTGCGTGCGTCGTCGCTCGCGAGGTGCAGCTCGCGCACCTCGCCGACCTTGATGCCGTTGTACTGCACGAGGCCGCCGACCGAGAGGCCCGTGACGGCTTCGGTGAACACGATGTCGTAGTCGGCGTAGCGCGTGTCGGCGCCGGTCTTGGACATCCACAGCACGAACGCGAGCGCGAGCAGGAACGCGCCGATCGTGAAGGCGCCGATGAGGACGTGGTGGGCGCGGGTTTCCATGCGATCTCTCCGTGCGTCAGCCGCGAGTCGGGCCGGTGGGAGCCGGCTCCGCGCGACCGGCGCGGGTGCGTTGCGCAGCCGAGCGTTCGCCCGCCTGCATCGCCGCGCGTCCGCGCGGGCCTTTGAAGTATTCGCGCACCCACGCATCGTCGCAGCGCTCGACTTCGTCGAGGGGCCCGGCGACGAGCACGCGCTTCTGAGACAACACGGCGACGCGGTCGCAGATCGTGTAGAGGGTGTCGAGGTCGTGGGTGATGAGGAACACGGTCAAGCCGAGGCTCTCGCGCAGGGTCAGGATCAGCTGGTCGAACGCGGCCGCGCCGATCGGGTCGAGGCCGGCGGTCGGCTCGTCGAGGAACAGGATGTCCGGGTCGAGCGCGATGGCCCGGGCGAGCGCGGCGCGCTTGACCATGCCGCCGGACAGCTGCGACGGGAACTTCGCGCCGGCGTCGGGCGGCAGGCCCGTGAGCGCGATCTTCAGCGCCGCGAAGCGCTGCATCAGCGCGGGCGGCAGGTCGTGGTGCTCGCGCATCGGCACCATCACGTTGTCCGCGACCGAGAGCGAGGAGAACAACGCGCCGTTCTGGAACAGGACGCCGCAGCGGCGTTCGACCGCGACGCGCTGCGCGTCGCTCGCGTGCATCATGTCGGTGCCGAGCACCTGCACGCTGCCCGCCGCGGGGCGGTTGAGGCCGATGATCGAGCGCAGCAGCACCGATTTGCCGCTGCCCGAGCCGCCGACCACGCCGACGATCTCGCCGCGCCGGATGTCGAGGTCGAGGCCGTCGTGCACGACCTGCGCGCCGAACTGGTTGCGCAGCCCGCGCACTTCGATGACGCGATCGTTCGATTCCGACCCCGCGTTCATACGTCGATCTCCATGTAGAAGATCGCGGCGAGCGCGTCGACGAGGATCGCGACGAAGATCGACTGCACGACGCTCGAGGTCGTGTGCGAGCCGACCGACTCGGCGCTGCCCGACACCTTGAAGCCCTCGAGGCAACCGATCGAGGCGATCAGGAACGCGAAGATCGGCGCCTTGCTCATGCCGACCCAGAAATGGCGCGTCGCGGCGAGATCGTGGAAGCGCGTCACGAACATCGTCGGCGAGATGTCCATGCTCAATGCGCACACGAGCGCGCCGCCGACGATGCCGGCAAGCATCGCGAGGAACGCGAGCACGGGCAGCGCGACGAGCAGCGCGAGCAGCCGCGGCAGCACGAGCACCTCGACCGGGTCGAGGCCGAGCGTGCGGATCGCGTCGATCTCCTCGCGCGACTTCATCGACCCGATCTGTGCGGTGAAGGCGCTTCCGGAGCGGCCGGCGATGAGGATCGCGGTGAGCAGCACGCCGAATTCGCGCAGGAACGAGTAGCCGACGAGCTCGACCGTGAAGATCGTCGCGCCGAAGTCCTTCAGCACGGTCGCGCCGAGGAACGCGACGACCGCACCGACGAGGAAATTGAGCAGCACGACGATCGGTACCGCGTCGAGACCGGTCTGCTCGAGGTGGAACACGAGTGGCGTGAGGCGCCAGCGCCGCGGCGCGAACGCGGTGCGCGCGAGCGTCGCGAGCACGAGCCCGATGAAGCCGAGCAGCTGCCAGGCGTCGCGCGCGACCTGTTCGGCCGCGGCGCCGGTGCGCGCGAGCAGCGCGACGAGGCCGGCGTCGCCCCTCGTTGGCGCCTTCGTCGCGACGTCGGCCTTGGCGACCGCGTAGACCAGCGCGCGGCGCTTCGCATCGAGGCCGTCGACGCCGCGGTCGCCGGCGAGGTCCAGCAGCAGCCGCGCGCCCGCGGTGTCGAGCCGACCGATGCCGCTGGCGTCGACGCGCAGGCGTTCGCCGTGCTTGCGCGCGAGGGCGGCGACCTGGGCGGCGAGCGCGGGTGCGGCCGCGAGCGTCCAGTCGCCGGCGGCGGCGACGACATCGCCGTCCTTGCCGTGGCGGAGTGTGGCGGTCCCTGCAGCGCTCATCGTCCAAGGCTAGCAGGCTCGCCGATGATCGCAAACGCACCCCGGGTGGAGAACATGAATGCTCGCCAATCGGCGCGCCCGCGCGGCATCATTGCGCGATGGACATGGCAGGGTTCACGCAACGCATCGGCGGCGACGCCGAGCTCAAGACGCGC
>NZ_DATDMY010000228.1:0-17244 GCF_036518555.1 Dokdonella sp.
GCCGCCGGCGACATGCTCGGCCCCGACCAGCCGGTGATCCTTCACCTGCTCGAGATCACCCCCGCATTGCCCGCATTGCAGGGCGTCGTGATGGAACTCAACGACTGCGCATTCCCGACGCTCGCCGGCGTGGTCGCCACGGACGACGTCAACGTCGCGTTCAAGGACGTCGACTACGCGCTGCTCGTCGGCGCGCGCCCGCGCGGCCCGGGCATGGAGCGCAAGGACCTGCTCGAAGCGAATGGTGCGATCTTCGCCCCGCAGGGCAAGGCGCTCAACGACCACGCCAAGCGCGACGTCAAGGTGCTCGTGGTCGGCAACCCCGCCAATACGAATGCGCTGATCGCGCAGTCCAACGCACCCGATCTGGATCCCAACTGCTTCACCGCGATGGTGCGCCTCGACCACAACCGGGCGCTTTCGCAGCTCGCCGAGAAGACCGGCGCTCACACGACCGACATCAAGCGCATGACGATCTGGGGCAACCACAGCTCGACGCAGTACCCGGACATCCACCACGCGACCGTCAAGGGCAAGCCGGCGATCGATGCAGTCGATGGCGGCTGGTACAAGGACACGTTCATCCCGACCGTGCAGCAGCGCGGCGCCGCGATCATCAAGGCGCGTGGCGCGTCGTCGGCGGCCTCCGCGGCATCCGCGGCGATCGATCACATGCGCGATTGGACGCACGGCACCGCGGACGGCGACTGGGTATCGATGGCGGTTCCGTCGGACGGCTCGTACGGCATCGCGCCCGGCGTGATCTACGGTTACCCGGTCTCGATCAAGGGTGGCCGCTTCACGATCGTCCAGGGCCTCGAGATCGGAGCGTTCTCGCGCGAGCGCATGGATGCGACCGACAAGGAACTGCGCGAGGAACGCGCCGGCGTCGAGCATCTGTTCGCCAAGCGCTGATCCAGGCCGGCGCGCCGCCCCGGCGGCGGCCGCCGGATCCCGCCGGCTGCACGCCGCGGCCGGCTTCCGTTCGATGCACGCATCCCGCGCTGCCGCCGACGCGAGCCGGCGCGGCCGGTTGCGCCGATCCTCCCGAGGAGTTCCCATGCACAAGCTCGCAGTCGGCGTTTTCCTCGCGTGCGCGACCGCGTCCGCTGCGATGGCCGGGGAAGGCATGTGGACTCCGGACAACCTGCCGCTGGCGCAGCTGAAGTCGAAATACGGCTTCACGCCGACCGCCGCGTGGACCGCACATGCGCAGCGTGCCGCGCTGCGCCTCGCGGGCGGCTGTTCGGGCTCGTTCGTGTCGCCGAACGGGCTGGTGCTGACCAACCACCACTGCGTCAACTCCTGTGTCCAGCAGTTGTCGGACGCCGACAAGGACTTCATCAAGTCCGGCTTCCTCGCGAAGGAAGAGAAGGACGAAATCAAGTGCCCGGAGATCGAGCTCAACCGCCTCGATGCGATCACCGACGTGACGGCACGCGTGAAGGGGGCGACCGCGGGCAAGAGCGGCGAGGCGTTCGGCAAGGCAGACCGGGCGATCAAGTCCGAGATCGAGAAGGAATGCGTCGCGGGCAACAGCGCGAGCAAGCGCTGCGACGTCGTCGACCTCTACCACGGCGGCATCTACGCGTTGTACGAGTACCACCGCTACCAGGACGTGCGTCTCGTCTTCGCGCCCGAATTCGAGATGGCGTTCTTCGGCGGCGACCCCGACAATTTCAACTTCCCTCGCTACGACCTCGACATGGGCATGCTGCGTGCCTGGGAAGATGGCAAGCCGGCCAGGGTCGCCGACTTCTTCCCGTTCTCGACGGACGGCGCGGCGGAAGGCGAGATGGTCGTCACCATCGGCAACCCGGGGGGCACCGATCGCCAGCTGACGGTCGCCGAACTCGAGTCCGCTCGCGACCACGACCTGATCCCGCGCCTGCTGTTGCTCGCCGAACAACGCGGCATGATCGAGCAGTTCCGCAGCGAATCGCCGGAGCACTGGCGCATCGGCCAGCACGACCTGTTCAGCGTCGAGAACGCGTTCAAGGCGCTGCGCGGCCGCCTGCTGGCGCTGCAGGATCCGGCCGTCTTCGCGCTCAAGCGCGCGCAGGAAGCCGAGTTGCGCACGTTCGTCGACGCCGACCCCGCGCGCAAGGCGAAGTACGGCGGCGCCTGGGACGCGATCGCGAACGCGATGGACGCGTATCGCACGGTCGAAGCACGCTACAAGTACATCGAGGCCCGCCGCGGCTTCTTCTCCGAATACTACGGACATGCTCGCACGCTCGTGCGCGGCACTGTCGAGCGCGGCAAGCCGAACGCGGAACGCCTGCGCGAGTTCACCGATTCCAGGCTGCCGAGCGTGACGCAGCGGCTGTTCTCGAGCGCGCCGGTGTATCCCGACTACGAACAGGTCACGCTGGGCTGGTCGTTGCGGAAGTTGCGCGAGGCGCTCGGTACGGACGACGCATTCGTGAGGCAGGTGCTCGGGACCGATGCCCCGGAAGCGCTCGCGCGCCGGCTCGTCGCAGGCACCCGGCTCGGCGATCCAGCCGTGCGCAGGGCGCTCTGGGACGGCGGCGCCGAGGCGGTCGCGAAGTCGGATGACCCATTCATCGTGCTCGCGCGCGCGGTCGATCCGGCTGCGCGCGCGATCCGCAGCCGGTACGAGGACGAGGTGGAGGCGATCGTCGACCAGAACTCGCAGCTCGTCGCCGCCGCCCGTTTCGAGAAGTACGGCACGAGCACGTACCCGGACGCGACGTTCACCCAGCGCTTTTCGTTCGGCGAGGTGCGCGGTTGGGACGAGAAGGGGACCTTCGTGCCGCCTTTCACCGACATTGCCGGTACGTTCGCGCACGCGACCGGTGCCTATCCGTTCGCCTTGCCGGCCACGTGGCTCGCCGCGAAGGAGCGGCTCGACCTGCGCACGCGCATGAACCTCGCGACGACGAACGACATCATCGGCGGCAACTCGGGCAGCCCGCTCGTCAACGCCCGCGGCGAGATCGTCGGCCTCGTCTTCGACGGCAACATCCACTCGCTCGGCGGCAACTACTGGTACGACGAGCGACTCAACCGTACCGTGGCCGTCCACAGCTCGGCGATACTCGAAGCGCTGCGCAAGGTCTACGGCGCGGATCGCCTCGTTCGCGAGCTCGAATCCGCCCGCCGCTGACGATCCCGCCGCGGGCGGCCCGACCACTTGCGGCCCTCGTCCCGGCGCTTCCGGCGCCTCCGCGAGATGCCCCGCTATTGACACCCGCGCCGCCGCGCGCTGCACTGGTGCCGTCCTGCGGCGAAGGGGTGTCGCGGCCACAGCCCCGCGCACGCGCGGCCGGAGTCCCATGGTTCACTGTTCCACAAACCTGCAGCCAGCGGACGCGGTACAGCTGGAGTGCCTGCTCCGGCTGGTCGAGCTGACGGCCCCGCGGGAAACCGCGCAGGCGATCGTGGACATGATCCAGCGCCACTTCGGTTGCAGCGCGCAGCTCGTCATGTGGCTCGACGACGTCGCCGAGATGATCGATTCCGCCGGTGTGGGCCGCCCGGAGCGCGCCGACATGCGCCGCGTCGCGGCGCTGATGGCGGCCGAGGAGTCGATGCGGATCGAGGGCCGTCGCGTCGACGTACGGCTGGACGACGATCGGGCTGCGCTGCTGCTGCAGTTCCCCGACGAAGTCTCCGCCCCGATGCTCGACATGCTCGCCCCGTGCACGCGTTTCGCCTCGGTGCACCTGCGCCGCGCGCTTCAACTGCAGGACCTGCACCAGTCGCACAAGCAGCTCGAGCACTCCGAAGCGCTGCAGCGCGCGCTGTTCGCCATCTCGGACCTCGCCGGATCCGATCGCGACATGCCCGACCTGCTTCGCGGCATCCACCTCATCGTCAGCACGCTGATGTACGCGGAGAACTTCTTCATCGTCCGCTACGACGCGGAACGCGACAGCCTGCGCTTCCTCTACTTCGCGGACGTCGAAGACACCGAAGTCCCCGACACGTCCGAAGACATCCCGATGGAGGGTTTGCGCGACACGCTGACCTGGCACCTCATCGTCGAGGGCAGGGCGCTCATGGGTTCGATGGACCAGCTGCGCAAGCAGGTCGCCGCGCCGTTGCGGCCGGTCGGGCCGGACAGCTACGACTGGCTCGGCGTACCGATGCTGCGCAATGGCAAGGCACGCGGCGCGCTCGTGGTGCAGAGCTACCAGGAAGGCATCGGCTTCACGCCCGAGGACCGGGCGTTGCTCGAGTTCGTCGGCAGCCACATCCTCACCGCGCTCGAACGCAAGCGCAACAAGGAGGATCTGGAGCAGGAAGTGCGCCTGCGCACGCTCGAGCTGGCGGAGGCGAACCTCGGCCTGCAGCTCGAGGTGATCGAGCGCCAGCGCGCGGAACGCCTGCAGGCGGCCCTGTTCCACATCGCGCAGCTCGCGACGATCGACATCGACGAGAACGAATTCTACGAACGCCTGCATGCCGTCGTCGGCGAGCTGCTCAATGCCGAGAACTTCTTCATCGCACTGCTCTCCGACGACCGTCGCATCCTGTCGTTCCCCTATTACGTCGATGCCGGCGCACGCCGCACGGTATCGCGCGAGGTAGGGCGCGGGCTCACCGAGTACGTGCTGCGCACGGGGGTGCCGCTGCTCGGCGACACCGCGCGCATCGACGAGCTCGGGCGCAGCGGCGAGATCGATCCGGCCCGCATCGGGCGCCCCGCGTTCTGCTGGCTCGGCGTGCCGTTGCGCGTGGACGAGCAGCCGATCGGCGTGGTCGTCGTGCAAAGCTACACGGAGACGGTATCGTACGGCCCGTCGGACCAGGAGCTGCTCAGTTTCGCCGCGTTGCAGATCGCCAACAGCATCCACCGGCGGCGCTCGGCGGCCACGCTGCAACGTGCGAACGCGGAACTCGAGCTGCGCGTCGCCGAACGCACGCGCGAACTGCGCGAGCAGATCCTGCAGCGCGAGCGCGCGCAGGACCAGCTCAAGCACCAGGTGATGCACGACGCGCTGACCGGGCTGCCGAACCGCGGCTTCCTGCGCGAACGGCTCGATCGCATCCTCGGCCGGCTGCGCGAGGAGCCGAACCTGCGCTGCGCCTTGCTCTATCTCGACGTCGACCGCTTCAAGGTGGTCAACGACAGTCTCGGCCACCTCGCGGGCGACGAAATGCTGAAGGCGGTGGCCGGACGCCTGCTCAAGTGCGTGCGCGCTCCGGACATGGTCGCGCGCCTGTCCGGCGACGAGTTCGCGGTGCTCATCGAGGACGTCGGCGATCGTGCCGCGGTCGAGGACGTCGCGCAGCGCGTGCTCGACACCCTCGGCGTGCCGCTGCAGCTGGCCGGTCGCGAACTCGATCCCTCGGTGAGCATCGGCATCGCAATCGGAGACGGCAACTACGTCGTGGCCGACGAGCTGCTGCGCGACGCGGACATCGCCCTGTATCGTGCGAAGGAGCTCGGTCGCAAGCGATACACGCTGTTCGACGACACGCTCGCCAAGAGCGCGATCGACGTGCTCGCGATGGAAGGCGAATTGCGCCAGGCGTTGCGACGCGACGAGTTCGAGCCGTACTTCCAGCCTTTCTGTCGCCTCGCCGACGGCGAAGTCGTCGGCTACGAGGCGCTCATGCGCTGGAACCATCCGCGAGACGGCGTCGTCGGGCCGTCCGCCTTCCTGCGCGTCGCGCAGGACAGCGGCCACATCGAGGCGATCGACTGGCGCGTGTTCGAGGCCGCGTGCGGCTCGATCCAGCAACTGGACGAGACGCGACCGTTCCTCACCATCAACGTCTCCGCGCTGCACTTGCAGCACGCCGATTTCGACCGCCGGCTCGTGCGTCTGCTCGAGCGCACCGGCCTCGACCCCGCGCGCCTCATCATCGAAGTCACGGAAGGCTCGCTGCTCGACGACCCCGAGCGCGTGCGCGCGACGCTCGAGCGCTTGCGCGGGCTCGGGATCGGTGCGGCGCTCGACGACTTCGGCACCGGATACTCGTCGCTGAGCTACCTCCATTCGCTGCCGCTGCGCATGCTCAAGATCGACCGATCGTTCGTCCACGCGCTCGACGAGGGGACGCCCGCGACGACGACCGTCGTCGCAGCGATCCTCGCGCTGGCCCGCGCGCTCGGCATCCAGGTCATCGCCGAGGGCATCGAGACGCCGGCGCAGAGAAGCGCGCTGCTGCGCATGGGTTGCGAGTTCGGCCAGGGCTTCCTGCTCGGGCGGCCGGCGCCGATCGAGCGCTGGGCCGGATCGGAATCGACGCTCGTAGCGGGCAGGGCGTGAAGGCGCCCCCAGCGACGGCAGGCGGACCCGACTGGGTTAAAATCCGCGGCTGACGCATCGTCAGCATCCGGAGCACGATCCATGACCAGCCCTTCCGCCGGCGCGGCCTTCCGCGCGGCCGTCGCCGAAGAGCGGCCCTTGCAGGTCGTCGGCGCGATCACCGCGTACGCCGGCCTCATGGCGAGGCGCGTCGGCTACAAGGCGATTTATCTGTCCGGTGGCGGCGTCGCGGCGAATTCGCTCGGCATGCCCGACCTCGGCATCAGCACGATGGAGGACGTGCTCACGGATGCGCGCCGCATCGTCGACGCGACGCGGATGCCGCTGCTGGTCGACATCGACACCGGTTGGGGCGGCGCATTCAACATCGCGCGCACGATCCGCTCGTTCGTCAACGTCGGCGTCGCCGCCGTGCACATGGAAGACCAGGTCGGCCAGAAGCGCTGCGGGCACCGACCGGGCAAGGAGGTCGTGTCGAAGGGCGAAATGGTCGATCGCGTTAAGGCTGCGGTCGACGCGCGTACCGATCCGGCCTTCGTGATCATGGCGCGTACCGACGCGGCCGCTGTCGAGGGCATCGACGCCGCGATCGAGCGGGCCGTCGCCTACGTCGAGGCCGGCGCCGACATGATCTTCCCCGAAGCGATGAAGACGCTCGACGACTACCGGCGGTTCAAGCAGGCGGTGAAGGTGCCGATCCTTGCCAACCTCACCGAGTTCGGCTCGACGCCGTTCTTCACCGTGGACGAACTGCGTGGCGCCGGCGTCGACATCGCGCTGTACTGCTGCGGCGCCTATCGCGCGATGAACAAGGCCGCGCTGGGCTTCTACGAGACCGTGCGCCGCGACGGCACGCAAAAGGCGGCCGTGCCCACGATGCAGACGCGCGCGGAGCTGTACGACTTCCTCGGCTACCACGCTTACGAGGAAAAGCTCGATGCGCTGTTCGCCGGCGGCGGTTCGGGCGAGTAGTCGATGAGCGAGCGGCCGCGCGCCAACGAAGCCCCTGCGCGCAACTGGGACGGCCTCGCCGCGATCATCGCGGCGCTGATCGGCGCACTCGCGCTGGTGGTGTCGGGCTACACGGCCTACCTGCAGCGCACCCAGGTGCGCGCCCAGGTATGGCCGTACCTCATGCTCGCAAGCTACGACACCGAGAATTCGGTCAAGCTGCTCAACAAGGGCGTCGGCCCCGCGATCGTGAAAAGCGTGCGCGTGACCGTCGACGGCAAGCCGCAGCGCACGTGGCGCGACGTGGTGACCGCGCTCGGTCTCGAGCACGTGCCGCTGCGCACGTCCACGATCACCGACAACGTCGTCAGCGGCGGCGAAGTCGTGCCGATGCTCGTGATCGGCGACGAGGACGTCTACCACCGATTCCGCAAGGTGAGCGCGCTCCGTTCCGGCATCGAGATCTGTTACTGCTCGACGCTCGAGGAGTGCTGGCTGTATGCGGGCGACGACGCGGACACGCGAGCCGCGCACGAGCCCGTCGATTCATGCCCCGCGTTGCCGCCGGGCGAAGCCTTCGGCGACTGACCGAAGGCGGCGAAGAACGAACCCATCACCGAGAGATTGCCATGACCGACACCGCCACGCCGTTCAAACCCAAGAAATCCGTCGCCCTTTCGGGCGTCGCCGCCGGTAACACGGCGTTGTGCACGGTCGGGCGCAGCGGCAACGATCTCCATTACCGCGGTTACGACATCCTCGATGTCGCGACGACCTGCGAGTTCGAGGAGATCGCGTACCTGCTCGTGCATGGCAAGCTGCCCAATCGGGCCGAGCTCGCCGGCTACAAGGCGAAGCTGAAGGCGCTGCGCGGCATCCCCGCCTCCGTGAAGGCCGTGCTCGAGCAGCTGCCGGCGTCGGCGCATCCGATGGACGTGATGCGCACGGCGGTCTCGGCGCTCGGCTGCGCCCTGCCGGAGAAAGACGACCACAACCATCCCGGCGCCCGCGACATCGCGGACCGCCTGATGGCCTCGCTGGGCTCGATCCTGCTGTACTGGTACCACTTCGCGGTGAACGGCAGGCGCATCGAAGTCGAGACCGACGACGATTCGATCGGCGGCCATTTCCTGCACCTGTTGCACGGCGAGAAGCCGAACGAGCTGTGGGTGCGCGCGATGCACACCTCGCTGATCCTGTACGCCGAGCACGAGTTCAACGCGTCGACGTTCACCGCTCGGGTCGTCGCGGGTACCGGCAGCGACATGTATTCGGCGATCGCGGGCGCGATCGGTGCGCTGCGCGGGCCCAAGCACGGCGGCGCCAACGAGGTCGCGTTCGAGATACAGAAGCGCTATGACAGCCCCGACGAAGCCGAAGCGGACATCCGCGCGCGCGTCGAGCGCAAGGAGGTCGTGATCGGTTTCGGCCATCCGGTCTACACGGTCGGCGACCCGCGCAACAAGGTGATCAAGGACGTCGCCCGCGAGCTGTCGGCGGCGCAGGACAACATGAAGATGTTCGACATCGCCGAGAGGCTCGAGTCGGTCATGTGGGACGTCAAGAAGATGTTCCCGAACCTCGACTGGTTCAGCGCGGTCAGCTATCACATGATGGGCGTGCCGACCGCGATGTTCACGCCGCTCTTCGTCATTTCGCGCACGTCCGGCTGGAGCGCCCACGTGATCGAGCAGCGCATCGACGGCAAGATCATCCGACCGAGCGCCAACTACACCGGGCCCGAGGATCTCGCATTCGTGCCGATCGATCGGCGCCCTTGACGGATCGCGGCGTGCGGAGATACTGGTCGCGTCCGTAGCGGCTCCCGGGGGAGCGACATGCAGGCCGCCACCGTCTACGCCAAGACCGATGCCGGTCGAGCCGAGATCGGCTCGCGTCGGCACAAGCTCGCACCGCCCGTCCGTTCGCTGCTGCTGCTCGTCGACGGGCAGCGCGACGCAGCGCAATTGCGTCGCTTCGGCGAAACGCTGCACGCGCCGGCCGGCGCGATCGACCAGCTCGCCACGCTCGGCCTGATCGCCCCGCTCGGCTCGGCCGCGGCGGCGCCCGAGCCGGCCGCAACGGCGCCGTCGCCGGCCGCCCAGCGCTTCATCACGCTGAGCGGCCTGATGTCTGAGGGGGTGCGCGAGTACCTCGGCCTGCGCGGCTTCATGACGCAGCTGCGCATCGAGCGTTGCAGCAACGCCGACGAACTGCTCGCGTTGTTGCCTGACATCAGCGCTGCGATCGCCAAGGCGCGCAGCGCCGAATTCGCGCACGAGTGGGAGCGCATCGTTCGCGCCGCGGTCGCCTGAACCGACTCGCGGCGCGCAACGGGAAGGCGGGAGCCGACCACGTCCGCACGTGCGATGGCTGTGGCTCAGGCGGTCTCGTCGGCCAGCACCTTCCGCACGGCGGCGTCGGCCTCCATGCGCGCGAAGAACGCCGCAAGATTGTCGAGGCCGGCGAGATCCACGTTCTGGCCCTTCGCCCAGCGCAAGGTCACGAACAGGTAAGGATCGGCGATCGAGCGCTCGCCCGCGATCCACTCCCGCCCCGAAAGCTGCGCATCCGCGCGCTCGAACAATGCACGCAGGGTCTTGCGTGCGGCGTCCTTCGTCTTTTCGATCGTGGCCGCATCTTCGAGGTAGGCGGTCGATCCGAACAGCGG
Source organism: Dokdonella sp. (assembly GCF_036518555.1). GTDB lineage: Bacteria > Pseudomonadota > Gammaproteobacteria > Xanthomonadales > Rhodanobacteraceae > Dokdonella_A. The sequence goes on from NZ_DATDMY010000228.1 coordinate 9,868, forward strand.
CTTGAACGCGGGATGCACGTCGGAGTTGACGAAGGCGAGCCAGCGGTTCACTTCGGCGCGGCCCTTCGGCGTGCCATCGCCGCCGAGCTTCGCCTGCGGGAAGGTGTCGGCGAGGTAGTTGAGGATCGCCGAGTTCTGGGTCAACAGCCAGCCGTCCTGCTCGAGCACCGGAACCGCGCCGGCCGGATTGATCCTCTGCTTGAAATCGGCGCCCGCGCGCTCGTCCCGGCTCACGCGCTGCGTCGTGTACGGCTCGCCGATCCATTCGAGCACGATGTGATCTGCGAGCGAGCAGGCGCCGGGCGAGTAGTAGAGTTTCATTCGAGCCTCCGAAATGGGTGTGCATGCATGCTGGCGAGCCGCCTTCGACGAATCAATACGCGATTGCCGCGCCTCGGCGAACGCTGAGTTTCGCCGTGTGCAACGGCACGTCGGGTCGCGACGTTCCCGAAGCGGATGACGGCATCGCGTGAGCGCACCCGCTGGACGGAGCTGATGCCAGCACTCGGTTGCATGGACGCTGAACCCGGCTGCCTCTGGCGCCGAAGATCCCGGCCGCTTCATCGATGCGAACGCCCTTGGCGTGGTGCGTCGCCCATGGCGACGTCGCGCTGGCTGCGCCACTCCGACGCTCCGCACGCGCTTACAGGCTCGCGGCGAGGCGCGTGCCCTGGTCGATCGCTCGCTTCGCGTCGAGCTCGGCGGCGACGTCGGCGCCGCCGATGAGGTGCACGCGGGCGCCGTCGACACCGAGTTCGGCGTGCAGAGCGCGATTCGGCTCCTGGCCCGCGCAGACGATGATCGTGTCGACCGCGAGCACCTGCGCCTCGTCGCCGACGCGGATGTGCAGTCCGTCGTCGTCGATGCGCTCGTAGGCGACGCCGCCGAGCATCGTCACGCGCTTGGCGGCGAGCGTCGCGCGGTGTACCCAGCCGGTCGTCTTGTTGAGGCGCTTGCCCGGCTTGCCGGGCGAGCGCTGCAACAGCCAGACCTCGCGGGCAGGCGCTTCGGGCGCCGGCCTGGCCAGACCCGCGCGCGCCGCGAGCGTCATGTCGACGCCCCACTCGTGCGTCCAGCGCGCGACGTCGGTCGTCGGCGATGGTGCGGGCTCGACCAGGAATTCGGCGACGTCGAATCCGATCCCGCCCGCGCCGATGATCGCGACGCGCGCACCGACCGGCGCGTCGTGTAGCAGCACGTCGACGTAACTGAGCACGTTCGGGCGGTCCCCGCCCGGGATCGCGATCGCGCGTGGGGTGACGCCGGTGGCGAGCACGACATCGTCGAATCCGCGCAGCCGCTCCGCCGTCGCGCGCGTGCCAAGGCGAAGCTCGACGCCGGTCCGTTCGATGCGACGCGCGAAATAGCGCAGCGTTTCGTGGAACTCCTCCTTGCCCGGGATCCGCTTGGCCATGTTGAACTGGCCGCCGATCTCGCGCGCGAGATCGAACAGCGTGACCGCGTGACCGCGTTCGGCGAGCGTGGTCGCGCACGCGAGGCCGGCGGGGCCGGCGCCGACGACGGCGATGCGCTTGCTGGACGCGGCCGCGGCGATCACGAGCTCGGTCTCGTGGCACGCGCGCGGATTGACGAGGCAGCTCGCGCGCTTGTTCTCGAACACGTGATCGAGGCAGGCCTGGTTGCACGCAATGCAGGTGTTGATGTCGTCGCCGCGATCCTCGCGCGCCTTGCGCACCCATTCCGGATCGGCGAGCAGCGGACGCGCCATCGACACCATGTCGGCATCGCCTTCGCGCAGGATGCGCTCGGCGACATCGGGCATGTTGATGCGGTTGGTCGTGATCAGCGGGATGTTCACTTCCGCCTTCATGCGCCGCGTGACCCAGGCGAACGCCGCGCGCGGCACGCTCGTGACGATCGTCGGCACGCGCGCCTCGTGCCAGCCGATGCCGGTGTTGATGAGCGTCGCCCCCGCGCCTTCGATCTTCCTCGCGAGCGCGACGATCTCGTCCCAGGCCTGGCCGCGATCGACGAGATCGAGCATCGAGAGCCGGTAGATGATGATGAACTCGCGTCCGACCGCCGCGCGCATGCGGCGCACGATCTCTACCGGGAAGCGCTGCCGCTTCTCGACGCTGCCGCCCCAGTCGTCCTCGCGCCGGTTCGTGCGCTCGGCGAGGAACTGGTTGATGAGGTAGCCCTCGGAACCCATCACTTCGACGCCGTCGTAGCCGGCGTCCTGCGCCTTGCGCGCGCAGTTGACGAAGTCGGCAATCGTGCGTTCGACTCCGCGCGCGGACAATGCGCGCGGCGTGAACGGCGTGATCGGCGACTTGACCCGCGACGGCGCGACCGAAAGCGGGTGGTAGCCGTAGCGACCGGCATGCAGGATCTGGAGGCAGATGCGCCCGCCTTCGGCATGCACCGCGCGCGTGATGCGCCGGTGCGGCGCGACCTGCCACGGCATCGACAAGCGGCTTGCGAACGGGCTGAGCCAGCCGGCCACGCTCGGGGCGAAACCGCCGGTGACCATGAGGCCGACGCCGCCGCGCGCGCGCTCGGCGAAATACGCGGCGAGCTTGTCGAAGTCGCGTGCGCGGTCTTCGAGGCCCGTATGCATCGAACCCATGAGCACGCGGTTCGGCAGGGTCGCGAAGCCGAGGTCGAGCGGAGCGAACAGGTTCGGATAGCGCACGGGTGGCCCGCCGGATTCAAACGATCGTATGAAGATGCCCGGAATGAGGGCCGCCGACAAGCATGCGCCGCGCCGTCGCGCCCGGAGGCGCGCGAGGCGGCCGGTACTCAGTGCGCGATGCGCAGCACCACGACGGTCTGGTCGTCGCTGCCGATCGTGCCGCCCTGGTGGGCGGCGAGGCGTTCGCGCAACACTGCGAGCAGGTCCGCGGGCTGCTCCGGGCCCGTGCGCACGAGTTCCATGAGACGCTGTTCGCCGAACGGTTCGCGGTTCGCGTCGCGCGCTTCGACCACGCCGTCGGTGTAGACGACGAGCACGTCCCCGGGCGCGACCTCGAAACTCTCGTTCTGCCAGGCATGGTCGCGCAGCACGCCAAGAGGAATCTGCGTGCCGCCGCCATGGCGCACGACGTGGTCGCCGCGTCGCTGCAGCAGCGGCGGATGGCCGGCATCGACGAAGGTCGCGCGGCGCAGGTCGGGTCGATAGAGCAGCGCAAGCGCGGTGAGGAAATGGCCCCGGCTGCGACGCGAGAAGAAGTGGCGGTTCGCATAGGTGAGCGCGCCCGCGGGGCCCGCGTCCTCCCCGCCCGGGTAGGTGCGCAGGATCGCGTCGAACTGCACCGCTTCCATGGCTGCTGCCGCGCCATGGCCCGAGACGTCCGCGAGCATGAGCGCCCAGATGTCGGCGCCGGGGTCGACGAAATCGGGAGGCGCGTACTGCGTGAGCGGCATGAGGTCGTAGTAATCGCCGGCGGCGGTTTCCGCGGGCTGCCAGTGCGCGGCGTACTCGAGGCCTCGGATCGGCGGATCGTCCGGAAGAAGCAGGCGTTGCACGTCGGCGATGCCCTCGATCGCCTTGCGTTGGCGCACCGTCTCGTCACGCAGCGCGCGCGTCGCGAGCGGACGCACGACGAGGTTCGCGGCAAGATTCACTTCCGTGAGCCAGGCGGCGAGATCGAGCGCGTCGAAGCGCCTCGCATCGGCGCTGCCGAATGCGAGCCAGTGACGCACGACGCCCGCGTTCGCGACCGGAACGCCGAGCACGGCGAGGGGCGACCCGAGCGCGCGAGCGAACGGTGCGTCGGCGACGGCGCCGTCGACGCGTACGACGTGCGCGCTTCGTGGCGAGAGCATTGCGCGGGAAAGCGCGTCGTCGAACGTCCGCGCGCGCTCGCGCTGGCCGCGCGGATCGGTGTTGGCGATGCGCTCGACGCCGGCTTCGTCGACGAGGCCCGCGAGGTGGCACTCGCCCGGCAGATGGCCCTCCACCTGCAGCAGCGACAGCGAGCAGCCTGCGAGGCTCGCGGAGAAGTGCGCGTGCAGCGTGCGCAACGCGGCAACGGAGTCTCCGTCGAACGCGCCGAGCGCGAGCATCTGGTCGAGGGTGATCGGCATCGCGCGATTGTCGGCGACGGCGCGCCTTCGCGCGAGCGGCGCCTCACCAGCCCGACACGACCAGCTTGCCGACCATCGTTCCCGACTCGAGGCGGCGGTGCGCCTCGCGCAGGTTCGCGGCGTCGATCGGCGCGAGCGTCTCGCCGAGCGTGCCCACGAGCTCTCCCGCGTCGACGAGCGCGGCGACACGGTCGAGGATACGCCCCTGTTCGGCCATGTCGGCGGTGCGGAATCGCGGCCGTGCGAACATCATCTCCCAGTGGATACCGATGCATTTCGCCTTGTACGGATCGCCGATCCCGAGCGCGCCCTTCGGCTCGACGATGAGGCCGAGATGACCCTGCGGGGCGAGCAGCAGGCCGAGTTCGTCCCAGTAGCGATCGATCTCGACGAGCCCGATCGCGGCGTCGACGGCCTCGAAGCCGAGCGCCGCCAGCTGCGGCGCGAGCGCCGACCGGTGGTCGATCACGTGGTCGGCGCCGCACCGCCGGCACCAGGCGATGGTTTCCGGGCGCGATGCGGTCGCGACGACGATGAAGCCGGCCCGCCGCGCGAGCTGGATCGCGATCGAGCCGACGCCGCCGGCGCCGCCGATCACCAGCAGCGACTTCCCGTTGCCGCCGTCGTCGGCGTCGTACGGCATGCGCTGGAACAGCAGCTCCCACGCGGTGATCGCGGTCAGCGGCAGCGCCGCGGCCGCGCCGAAGTCGAGCGATGCCGGCTTGCGCGCGACGATGCGTTCGTCGACGAGCTGGAACTGCGCATTACTGCCCGCGCGCGTGATGTCGCCGGCATAGTAGACCGCGTCGCCGACGCGAAAATGCGTCACCGCGTCGCCGACCGCCTCCACCACCCCGGCGGCGTCGTAGCCGAGTACCTTCGGTTCGGGTTCGACCTGCGCCTTCGGTGCGCGCACCTTGGTGTCGACGGGATTCACCGATACCGCCTCGACGCGGACGAGCAGGTCGCGACCTCGCGCTTGGGGACGTGGCAGCTCGACGTCGACGAGCGATTGCGGGTCGTCGATGGGCAAGTATCGGGTCAGGGCGACGGCTTTCATGCGCAGGCTCGCTGTGGTGTCGGTGGCGCCACCATAGGAGCATGCACGCGCGCGGGAAAGGCCATGCCCGCGCGCAACCAGCCTCGTTCCGCGCAGCACGCGCGCCGCGTCGCCGGGACCGCGGCGCGCCTGCGCATCAGCGCGCGAGACCCTCGGCCGTGAGCGCGGCCTTGACCATCGGCCGTGCCGCGACGCGCGCGCGGAACGCGACGAGGTTCGGAAACGGCGCAAGATCGAGCCCGACGAAACCGGACCAGCCGGTGACGACGAACAGGTACGCGTCGGCGACCGTGAACGTCCTGCCGCCGATGAACGGACCCCGGGCGAGCGCCTGCTCGACGATCGCGAGCCGACGGCCGAGCAGGCCGAGCGCCTGCCGGCGGTATTCGACCGGCGTTTCCGGCTTGAACAGCGGCGAATAGCCCTTGTGCAATTCGCTCGTGATGAAGTTGAGCCACGACTGCAGGCGATAGCGCTCCGGGCTGCCGTTCGCGGGCGCGAGCCCGCTCGCGGGCGAGCGATCGGCGACGTACTGCAGGATCGCGGGCCCTTCGGTGAGCACGACGCCGGGTTCGATTTCGAGTGCGGGCACGTAGCCCGCCGGATTGATCGCGAGATAGTCGCGATCGTCCTCGGTACGGTGGGTCTCGAGGTCGACCTTGACGAGATCGAACGCAAGGCCGGCTTCACGCAACGCGATGTGCGGGGCCTGTGAGCAGAGGCCGGGGCCGTAATACAGACGCATGGGATGACTCCAGTGGTTGGGGCGGGAGGGAGGCGTTCAGGCCGTCGATCGCGCATGCGACCCGCGCGGAGGCAACCACGCGCCTGCGCCGAGCAAGGCCTGGGCGAACGAGACCAGCGCGATGAACAGCGGGTATTCCCAGCCGCCGCCGGTATTGGCGAACTCCCAGCCGTTGCCCGCGTGGGGCAGGATCGCGCCGAGCGCGATGAGCCCGAGCACGATCGCGACCGGGCGCACGGCGATGCCGGCGAGCAGCGCGAGTCCACCGAACAGTTCGGCCACGACGACCGGGTAGACGAGCAGCCCCGGCAGTCCGTGCTGTTCGAACCAGGCGACCGTGCCGGGCAAGGTGAAGACGACGAGCTTGAGCAGCGCATGGGCGAGGAACAGCACGCCGAGCGCGAGACGCAGCAGCGCTGCGCCGAAAGCCGAAGTGTGCATGGCGGATCCTTCGTGTGGATGCCGGTCGGAGCCGGCGGGGGAGCACACGCTAGGCCTTGCTAAGCTGCACGTAAATCACCAAGATTTACAATACGTGTTTGCAATCGTGCAAACTCGGATGCGATGCTCGCGGCCCCTGCCGGAGCTGCCGATGTTCGACTGGAACGACCTGCGCTACGTGCTCGCGATCGCCCGCGGCGGCAGCCTCGCCGCGGCCGCACGCAGCCTGTCGGTGAACCATTCGACCGTGTTCCGCCGTCTCGCCGCGTTCGAGGACGCACTCGGCGTGCGCCTGTTCGAGCGCCTGCCCGAAGGCTATGTGCTCACCGCCGAGGGGGAAGCGATCCGCACGCACGCCGAGCAGGTCGAGCAGTCGATCCATGCGCTCGAACGCGCGGTCGCCGGCAGCGACTTCCGCCTGTCCGGCGACGTGCGCATCACGACCGCGCCGAACCTCGCGAGTGCGTACATCGCGCGCTACCTGCCTGCGTTCCGCGCCTTGCATCCGGACATCCGGGTCGAGATCGCCGCAGCCGACAGCGATTTCGACCTCGCGCGGCGCGAAGCCGACCTCGCGTTGCGCGCGACGGCGCAGCCGCCCGACCATCTCGTCGGGAGAAAAGTCGTCGATCTGCCCTGGCTCGCTTGCGCGAGCCGCGCCTACGTCGACGCACATGGGCGGCCCCGCACGATGGACGATCTCGCCGCGCATGCATTGATCGGCGCCGACGCGCGTTTCTCGCGCCTGCCGGTGTTCGCATGGCTGCATGCGCGCCATCCGTACGAGCGCTTCGTCGTGCGTGCGGGCGACCTCAACACCATGGCTGCGCTCGCCGCGGCCGGCATCGGCATCGCGCTCCTGCCCGCCGACCAGGCCGATGACGCGCTCGTGCAGCTGTTCGCGATCGAGCCGCCGTTCGCGTCGCCGCTGTGGCTGCTCACCCATCCGGACCTGCGTCACGTCGCGCGCATCAAGGCGCTCGCGGATTTCCTGTACGAGTGCTTGCGCGCCGACCCGCGCCTGCGCGCACACGCGATCGTGAGCGCGGCCAAGCCGGCGCAGCGCGTTCGCCGCGCGCGG
>NZ_DATDMY010000229.1:0-6768 GCF_036518555.1 Dokdonella sp.
CTTCGGGCCGCGCGTCACACAGCGTTGACTCGATCAGCAGCGGTCTTGATCGATGGGCGGTGCCCGGGATCAACTACCACCGTTCCCATTGGTCGGAGGCACTCGCTGACGGCTACCGAGCGCAAGCGTCCATGCCCTGCCGCTCACTGGGACGCTGCCAGCACCGGCATCCACATGAAGGCGACCGCAGCGGCACTACCGGCCAACGTCACGAGCGAAAGCAGGCCCAAGGTCAGTGCCATGGCGTACTTGGGTAGCGGCCGCGTCGATCGTTCAGCGCGCAGGTAAAGCTCCAGCACGGCCAGAGGCAACAGCCAACTGGCGAAGCTCACGCCGACGAAGACGGCGCCCTCGTAATCGATCTTGATTCCGAGCGGGGCCAATGCCAAACCCGCAAGCATGATGCCGATACGCAGGAACCATACGCCGTTGACCAACAGGAATGCGCGCAGCGCGTGCGCTCGATGGCGGGCGAAGTCGCGTCGAAGCGCGCTCCGCCACGCCAGCGTGGCGAAGGCGACAATAAGGAGTCCATTGATCGTGATCGAGAGATTGCTTCCCGGACCGAGCTGGGAGCCGCGGATCCACGTGAGGTAGAGGCCCGACAACGCAGCGACCAGGGCGATGCCGAGGAACAGGCGACCGTTCCAGCGATGCAGGTGTGGCCAGCGGCGACGCACGGCGGGCACCAACTGCCAGCCGCCGGCAAACGTCACCACGCCGCCCATCAGCGCATGGGCGATGAACTGGATGTTGCCGAACACGTCTCCGCGGACATAGCCGGTCACATGCGGCTTGTTGTTGAGCGCCGCCAGATCGCCGCCGAGCACATGGCCGCCGAAGAACAGCACGATGAACACGACGAAGGCCCATTGGCCCAGGGTCGCTGCAACAAACCAGGCGGAAGCGCCGAGGCGCAGAGCCTGCGCGGGAGAGACGATGCGGGGCGATGCCATGTGATGGGAACGTGCGGGAGAGGGGCTGCCACCCTGCCCGTCGACCGCCCGGTTCGTCTTGCCGATTCGCGAATCGGCCGGTCGAATGGCGCGGTGGCAAATCGTTGTTTACGGGAGGTTTATCGACGGGCACTGGCTTTGGACGCTGCGGTTCCTCCAAACTTGTCGTCGAACCGAAGGGGACGTTGCGATGCAAGGTTGGGCTGCCACGATGACCGTAGCTGCCGTAGTGACAGCCGTGGCGTCTCTGCTGACCTTGCTGTCGAGGAAGGACAAGCAGGACGCCGATATCCTGTTCGCGGTCGTCAGCGGGTCGTTGGCGATATCGTTGATGTCGCCGTGGATGGTGGGCGCGCCCGCGTGGTTGACATGGGCCGTCGCGATTGGCGGCTCATCCACGTGCAACGGCTTCTGGCTGGTGTCCCGTGCGCTGTTCCGCGGCGCTCCCGCCGTGCAGCTGCGACATGTCGGACTGGCGGTCAGCGTCGCGCTCCTCATCGCGATTCACCGCGGCAGCGCCATGCACGCCGAAGCGACCTCGACAGCCTTGCTCGTCGTGAACGATGCGTTGCTCACGTTCATGAGCACCTCCCTGCTGGCGCTGAGCTTCCTCGAGCCGCTGCGGGGCTGGTCCAGCCAATGGACGCGTTCCGAACGGCGGTTTCGACTCTCGTTCCTCGCCCTGTACGGCGCCAGCGTCTTATCCACGACGCTGCTGGGCGCGCTCGCCGATGCCTACCCCGCGCTGCAACCCGCGCATCGGGGCGTCGTCGCACTTTGCGCATCCTCGATGCTCGTGTTTACCCACTTCGCCTTGCGCTATCGTCGTCGCTCCCCACTGCCCTCGACCAGCCGCAGGGGTCTTTCATCGGAACAGGCGAAGACCGCTCCGTGCGAGGATGACGCACGACTGACGGCACTGCTGCAGCACAACCTGAACGTGCTGCAGGTGTATCGCGAACCGGACCTGAGGGTGGCCGAGTTGGCCGCCAGGCTGGGGACCGTCGAGCACCGCTTGAGCAAACTGATCACCCAGCGAATGGGCGAGAAGAATTTCAATCAGCTGCTCAATCGCTATCGCATTGCGCACGCTTGCAGGCTTCTGGCCATGCGCGAGGGACACGGGAATATCCTGCGCGTCAGCACTGAAAGCGGCTTTGCTTCGCTTGGCCCGTTCAACCGCGCATTCAAGACGCGGGTAGGTTGTACGCCCAGCGCGTATCGGGCGCGTTGCCTCGAAGGCGGGCTGCGAGACCCCGGCGGCAGCGACTTCGCGCAGCTTCGATTGGACTAGGCGAACTCGGCGCCGCGAGCAGCAGGCACTCCTGCTCGGGGCTGCACGCTGCGTCTCGCGCTGAATGCTCGAGCGGCCAGGACCTGGTTGCCTACGTCGACAAGCCCGCATCGCCTTCCACGACCACCTGCCGCATCTGCGGCTTCTCGCCCGCTTTCCACAACGGCACTTCGTGGCGGACGCGGTAGCGCAGCGGGCCGCCATCGGGGCTCGTGCTGCGTTCGATCGGGCGCGGGATGCAGACGAATTCGGTGACCATCGTGTCGGCGTCGACGCGCACGGTGGCGTAGCCGTGGCCGCCCATGTCGACGAAGCACAGGTGCGGGGCGAGGTCGGGGTTGCGCAGCGCATGCGCCTTCTGCAGGTCGCCGCTGCGCGCGTACTCCAGCGCCGAGCGCACGCCGTGGTGCATGAGCAGGTTGACGGTGGCCTGCGGCGGTCCGCCGCCGGGGTTGGCGACGTACAGCGGGCGCAGCGGGTTGTCCGCCTTGAGGTTGTGCTCGTTCGCTTCGGCCATGCCGGGCGAGCACAGCGAACCGCCGACGAAGGTGACGCCGACGGGTTCGAACGTTGCGGGCGGCAACGCTTTCGCCGCGTAGCCGGCCCAGAAGCTGTGGCGGTCGCCGGCGACGATCGCGAAGCCGGTGATGCCTGCATCGCGCACGGCATCGAAGATCTCGGCGCGCTCGTGGTACGTGCTGCCCCAGTCGCCCGTGGCCATGAGGCCGTAGCCTGCGCCCTTCCAGGCGCCGAGCGCGGCGGGGAGATGCTGCGGGTCGACGCGCCAGTCGGGCGTGCCGAGCGAGTTGCCCCAGATCTTCCAGGTCGCGTTCGCGCTGCGCAGGCGCTCGAGGAACCACGCCTTCTGTTTCGCGCCGAGGATCGTCTGCGGCGCTTCGTGCGCGCGGTAGTTGGCGACGCTCCGGTCGCCGAAGCGCAGCGTCGCCGGCGGATGGTCGTCGGCGTAAGCGCGGCCGGCGTCGAGCTGCGCCCACAACTCTTCGGGAACGAAGCCGAGAGTGTCGTTCTCGAACAGCGGGTTGATCTCGTCGTGGCTGCCGGGGTCGCGCGAGCGGAAGCTGTGCTGGTCGGTCACGATGAGGTCGATGTGCCGGCCCCAGCGCAACGCGCGATACGCGATGAGGCTCTCGATCGCGGCGAGGTTGTTGCCTTCGGTGCCGAGGCCGTCGTCGTCGAATGCATTGACGGGCGTGTCGACCACGTGCGGCGCATCGAACGTGTCGAGCTTCGAGCCCGGCGGCAACACGCGCGCGGGCTGGTATTCGAACCAGGCCTGGTTCGCGGCGACCTTCAAGGTCTGTGCAGGCACCCAGCCTTCGGTGCCGGGAAATTCCTGGATCGACTGCCAGCCCTGCCAGGAGAATTCGTGGTTGTCCCACATCGCGACGAACGGCCAGCGCGCGCGCGCATCCTGCAGATCGGGATTCCGCAAATACGCGTGGTAGGCGACACGATAATCCTCGAGCGAGTCCGGCACCCAGAAGCGATTCTTCGCGACGGGCTTGCCTTTCGGATACCTGATCGGGAACGTGATGCGGCGGTCGTAACGATGGCCGTCCTTGACCTGGTCCGGGTACTGCACGACTTCGTAGATGAAGTCGCCGAGGTGCAATACGAACCCGATGCGTTCCCCGGGCGCGGCGCGCTCGTCTTCCCAGATCATGCGCCGGTAGGCGTTGAGGTGGCCCTCGCAGATGTCCTGGCAACTGACGAACGCGAAGCGCGACGGTCGCGGATCATCGGGGTGCGGCGCGGTGATCGTGCGGCCGATGCGGCTGCCGTTGCCGTCGTCGTCGACGAAGCGGTACCAGTATTCGCGCGCGGCTTGCAGGTGGCCGACGAGCACGCGGCAGGTCCAGTCGGATGCGGCCTGCACGCGTGCGGTCGCCTGCGCGACCACGCGCGTGAACGCGGGATCGTCCGCGATTTCCACGCGCAACGTCGCGCTTTCGCGCCCATCGTCGTACGGACGTCGCGTCCACAGCAGTACGCTGCTGTCGTCGGGATCGCCCGACGCGACGCCTTGCGGATAGAGGTCGCGGCGCTCGCGCCAACCGCTCGACGACGGCCGCACCGGCGTGCAACCCCATGCGAGCGACGCGCCGAGCGCGACGGAGAGCTTCAGGAATTGTCGACGGCTCACGCTGGCCATGTCGTCCCCCGCAGCCGATCGCGATGATCGATGCGCGGGAAACTAGACCCGAATCGCGGATGGCGGAGCGTGCCGAAAGTACCGCCGCGATGTCCGCTTCGCCCCATCGGCATCGGCATCCGCGTGCGTCCTCACCCGGCAAGGATGCCGACTTGGCCGGGCTACTCGCTCCCGCTGCGCTTCTCCTCCGTCGCGGTGCGCGCCGGGCTCCCCGGCACCCAGCCGGTCGGCGGTGCCGGCGACGCGCCGCGCGTGCGCAGCAGCGAAAGCGCGATGGAGCCGCCGACGAGCACGCTGGTGATGAGCAGGGCGAGCTCGGTCGGCACGAACTTTCCGCCGTAGAGGTAGTTCGCGATCATCTTGAAACCGATCACGACGAGGACCAGCGACAGCCCGTACTTGAGGTAGACGAAGCGCGGCACGATGCCGGCCAGCGCGAAGTAGAGTGCTCGCAGGCCGAGGATCGCGAACACGTTCGACGTATAGACGATGAAGGGGTCGGTGGTGATCGCGATGATCGCCGGGATGGAGTCGACCGCGAACACCAGGTCCGTGAACTCGACCATCATGAGCACGAGGAACAGCGGCGTCGCGAACAGCAGGCCATCCCTGCGAATGAAGAAGTGCTTGCCGTGATAACCCTCGGTCACGCGGAAGCGCCGCCTGAACGCTCTGAGTACGATGTTGTCGTCGAGGTTCGGGCGCTGGTGGGCGACGACCAGCATCTTGATGCCCGTCACGACGAGGAAGACGCCGAACAGCACCGCCATCCAGGCGAAGCGCTGGATGAGCTGCACGCCCGCGAAGATGAGGACGCCGCGCATGATCAGCGCGCCGAGGATGCCCCAGAAGAGCACGCGGTGCTGGAATTGCGTCGGTACCGAAAAATACGTGAAGAGCAGGACGATCACGAAGATGTTGTCGATGCTCAGCGACTTCTCGATCAGGTAGCCGGTGAGGAAATCGAACCCGTCCTGCTTCCCGCGCAGCCAGAACAGGATCGCTCCGAACGCCAGCGCGAGCACGATGTAGGCAAGGCTGAGCCAGAGCGCTTCGCCGAGCTTGATGTCCCTCTCCTTGCGGTGAAGGATGCCCAGGTCGAATGCGAGGAGTGCGAGAACGAAGAGATTGAATCCGATCCACCATCCCATGTTCGATCCCACGGCACTGTCTCCCGTCGATGCTGCCGAAACCTGCGGCGCATGGCCGACATAGTGAACACGCTACGCCCGCCTGGGCCGTTCGATGCGAGCTGGACGATCAATCCGGGCGGTCGCGGCTGTCGCCGCCGCGCCGCAGTACGTAGAAGGCGAACGACAATGCGACCACCAGCGCGGCGATGCCCAGCAATGCCCCCGGCGGCAGCTCCTTCGGATCGAGCACGATGACCTTGCGTGCCACGGCGATCATGGCGACGGCCAGCACGGTCTCGATGTGGAACGTCCGTTCGACGATGTAGGTGCGCACCGAGTGCAGCAGTTCGATGCCGATGAGCACGAGCAGGAACAGCCCGAACAGATCGAGCAGCTCCTGGATCTCGAGCAGGAGCACCGGTGGCGTGATCACGTCCTGCACGAGGATCCATGCGAGCTCGATCGTGGCGAGCAGGACCACGCCGGCCATGAGTACGACCAGCACGACGACGATGAGGCGCTCGAACTGCTCCAGGTACCTCATGGCCCCTCCGGCATGTGCGTTACGGCCGTGATCGAAAAAGGGCGACAGTTCGTTGCCGCCGGCCGCCGGGCCGCATCGAGCGGGTCGATGGCGGATCGGATGATACGACTGTGACCGTGAAACATGCTGGATGTTCGGCCGACCGCCGCGGACACCCTGCATGAAGGTCGGAAGGAGTGGCCGGTGCGGCGTTGCCTCCCGGGACGGACGCAGATGGCGGCGGGCGTCGGGACGGCCCGCGTCGACGGCCGATTGCACGGCCGCCGCAACGGCCATGCGCGCACGACGTCTGCAGGCTTCGGCAACGGGCGTTCGACGCTGAACTCGGGCTGCACGCGTGCGCGGGAACCAGTTTGAATCGCGCCGCGTTGCCTTGATCGCCGCGCTCGGACGCCGCTAGCCTGTCGGCAGCGACGACGTCGGAGGTGGATATGGACCGAGACCAGGCCGAAGCACTGTGGCGACTCGAAGAGCAGTTCTGGACCGGTTCGGCGCAGTTCTACGAGGCCCAGCTCGCGCGCGAAGCGCTCATGGTGCTTCCGCCGCCGGCCGGCGTGCTCGACCGCACCGCGACGATCGAGTCCATTCGCTCCGGCGCGCGCTGGCGGCACGTTTCGATCGAGAAGCGCCGGGCCGCATCCAGCGGGCCGGCGACGGTGGCGCGCGCG
>NZ_DATDMY010000230.1:0-7109 GCF_036518555.1 Dokdonella sp.
CCGCAGCGCGTCGGCGCGGGGGAGTACGCCTGCAGCCTCGCGTTCGACGCACTGCCGTTGCTGCCCGGCAGCTATACCGTGCGCGTCCATCCGCTCGACCCGGAGGGCGTGCGCGTGTTCGACACGATGGAGCGCACGCTCACGGTGCGCGGTGCGACGCGCGAGTTCGGCCTCGTGCGCCTCGCGCACCGCTGGATCGCGCCGGTCGGGGATGCCGCGCCATGAGTGACGACTCCACCCTGCCGTTCACCGGGGAACGCTTCACGCCCGAATGCGTGCGCGAGATCTGGTACGAGCATTGGCACCGCTACGCGTTCGCGCGGCGCCTCGCCGCCGGTCGGCGCGTGCTCGACGCCGCCTGCGGCGAAGGCTACGGTTCCGCACTGCTCGCTTCGGTCGCCGTGGACGTCGTGGGCGTCGACATCGACGCGGCGTCCGTCGCGCATGCGCGCGCGCGCTACGGCGCGCACCCGCGACTGCGCTACGAGCAGGCCGACGCGACCGCGCTGCCGTTCGCCGACCGCGCGTTCGACTTCGTCGTCTCGTTCGAGACCCTCGAGCACCTGGCCGCGCAGGAGGCGTTGCTCGAGGGCTTCGCGCGCGTGCTCGCCGACGACGGCCTGCTGCTGATTTCCTCGCCCGACAAACGCACCTACAGCGACCAGGCCGGCTTCCGCAACGAGTTCCACGTGCGCGAGCTGTATCGCGAGGAATTGCTCGCGCTGCTGCGGCCGCATTTTCCGCACGTGCGCCTGTACGGCCAGAAGCTGCTGTTCCAGTCGGCGCTGTGGGCGCTCGACGACGCCGCGCCGGCGAGTTGCGAAACGCTCACCGCGGACGCGTGCGCCGAACAGGTCGTGCCCGGTCTTGCTTATGCGCCGCTGTATTTCGTCGCCCTGTGCGGCCGGCGCGAGCTGCCCGCGGAACTCCCTGCGCTGTCGCTGTTCGGTGATGCCGGCGAATCCGTCTACGCGCATTACAATCACGAAATCCGCAAGAACATCGGCGCCGGTGGGCGCATCGTCGAACTCGAGGCCGAGGTCGAGCGATTGCGTGCACGGTCCGAGCCAGCGCCGACGCGCGACTGGCGCTGGTGGCGACGAAAGCGATAGGTCATGAGCGAATTCAACTACCAGATCAGCTACGGCGCGCAGCCCGCCAAGGTCCCCGCGCAGCCGCGCATCGACCCCACGGCGCCGTTGTACGCGTCCGAGGACGGCGTGGTCGCCTCGCTGTCGAACAGCGAGTGCATCTTCCAGGTCAAGCGCAGCGGCGAGACGCACGTGATGACCTTCCACGTGCTGCAGGCGCTCGACCAGGCGCGCGAGTTCCGCACGCTCGACGAGCACGTCTCGCGCATCCTCACGACCATCCCCGGCCTGACCGCGCAACGCGACGACGTCATGCGCGTGCTCGACAGCCTGGTCAAGCGCAGGCTGCTCGTCGCCGACCGCGATTTCCTCGGGCGTACCACGACCGCGCCGGCACGCGAGCCCGCACCGCTGCGCGCGGTATTCATCCGCGCCTGCGACCGGCCCGACCAGGTCGCGCACCTGCTCGCATCGCTCGCCGACTACGAGCGACGCCATCGGGCGAACCGCCACTACGTGCTCGTCGACGACTCGTCGTCGCGCGACGCGGCCAATCGCCACCGCGACCTGCTGCGCGAGTTCGCGCGTTCGACCGGCTGCAAGCTCACCTACATCGGCGCGGCCGAGCGCGAGCGCCTGGTCGAGAAGCTCACGCGCGCGGTGCCGAAGGCGGCCCCCGTGCTGCCGGCGCTGCTCGCGGGCGGCGAGCGCGGTCGCTTCGGCGGCGGGCGCGGCTGGAATCTCGCGCTGCTGCTGTCCGCCGGCGCACGAGCCATACTGCTCGACGACGACCATCGGTTGCCGCTGCGCAGGCTCGACGATGCGCGCGAAGGCCTCGACCCGAACCCGTCGGCCTTGGCCAGCACGCGCTTCTTCCGCAACATCGAGAACGCCCTCGGCGCGGGGGAGGAAGTCGAAGACGATCCGTTCGAGCTGCATCTCGCCGCGGCAGGACGTCCGCTGGGTGCCGTCGTCGGCCAGCGGCGCTACGCCATCGACCCCGCCGCGTTGCGCGGACTCACGCTCAGTCGCCTCGATCACCTGTATGGGGACGCACCGATCCTCGCGACGCACCACGGCGCCTACGGCAGTTCGCGCTCCGAATCGGGCCAGTGGCTGTACCAGCTGTCCGCCGAGGATCGCGCCGAATTCGCGCGGGATCGCGACAGTTACCTGCGCAACGTCGAGATGGCGAGCATCTGGTACGGCTATCGGCAGGCGCGCGCGAGCGGTGTCGCCAACTTCACCCCGTTCGCGCTCGACAACAGCGTGCTGCTGCCTTGCACGAACCCGCTCGGCCGCGGAGAGGACGCGTTGTTCTCGCGCGTGACCGAGCTGTGCCACAGCGGCGCGCTGATGCTCGAGCTCCCCGTTGCGGTGGGTCACGTGCAGGAGACGCAGCGCAAGCGCTCGCCCGCGACACTCGCCGCGCACACGCCGCGCTTCAACTACTTCGTCGCCGATTTCATCCGCACGCGCCTGCCGGAGTTCAGCGCCGAGCAGCCGGCACAGCGACTCGACCTGCTCGCTGCGCACCTGCGCGACGTCGCGGGCGCGAGCGAGCAGGGGCGCGTGCGCCAGCTGCAGGAGTATCTCGCCTACGCGCGCGCCGATCTCATCGAGCGCCTGCAGGCGCAGTACGACGGCGCGCCCGATGCGCCGATCTACTGGCAGGCCGACGTGCGCTCGATCATCGAGGCGAACGGCCGCAGCCTGATCACGCCCGGGGTACCGCGCCTCGGTGACTGGCCGGAGAACATCGACGACACCGGATGCGCGCAGCGGTTGCGCGACGAGACGCTCGAACTCGCCGGTTTCTACGAAGCGTGGCCCGCGCTGTGGACCTGCGCGCGCGAGCAGGGCGAGCGCCTGCTCGGTGCCGTCTGACCCGGCCGTGCCGACGCCCGGCGGCGACCTCACGAGCTTCGTCGTCGTCGCTGCCGACAGTGGGCCGCTGCTCGAAGAGTGCGTCGCCTCGGTGCTCGCCGCGGATGCGGTCGTGGAGCTCGTGCTCGTCGACAACGCATCCGGCGACGGCAGCATCGAACGCGTGCTCGGCGCGCACGCGGATGACGCGCGGATGCGGCTCCTGCGCAACCCGGCCAACCTCGGTTTCGGCCCGGCCTGCAATCGCGGTGCGGCGGTCGCGCGTGGCGACGTGTTCGTGTTCCTCAATCCCGATTGCATCGCACCGCGCGACCTCGCGACGCGCCTGCGCGCGGCGCTCGCGACCGATCCGCGTCTCGGCGTACTCGGCGTGCAGGTGACCGACCCGCACGGCGCGCCCGCGCGCGGTAATCGCCGGCGCGAACCGACCCTGCGTCGCGCGATGGTGACGCTCAGCGGCCTGTCGCGTCTCGAGTCGCGCTGGCCGGCGCTACAGGGCGTCGAAGCGCCCGCGGCGGAGCACGACGGGCTGGAAACGGTCGAGGCGGTCTCCGGCGCGTGCCTGGTACTGCCCCGTGCGGCGTTCGAGCGCGTCGGTGGCTTCGACGAGGGCTACTTCCTGCACGCCGAGGACCTCGATCTCTGCCGTCGCGTACGCGACGCAGGTTTTCGCGTCGCGATCGATCCGCGCGTGCGCGTGGCGCATGCGCAGGGCACGTCGAGCCGGTCGCGCCCGCTGTTCGTCGCGCGCCACAAGCACCGCAGCCTGTGGCGCTACTTCACGAAGTTCGACCCCGCTGCACGCAATCCGCTGCTGCGAGCCGTCGTGTTCGCCGGTATCTGGGCGCATTTCGTTGCGCAGGCGCCGCTTCTTGCGCTGCGCGGCCGGCGCCGCGCAGCGCGATAGCCGTCAGACCGTCTTCTTCGCCGCGCTGCGATAGAGCAGCCAGCCGACGACCGCGAGCACGACGAGCCCGACGTACTTGTTGAAATGCAGGCTCTCGGGCAGGGCCAGCACGTCCGCGCGTTGCGACACCACGATCGGGATCGCGATCAGGATGCCGGTCAGCGCCTCGCCGGTGATGAGGCCGGCCGAGAACAGCGTACCCGGGCGATGGACGCGATCGCGCTCGGCCTCGTCGTGCGGGTGCACGCCGTGCCTGCGCTCGACGAGCCATGCGACGACGCTGCCGAGGAAGATCGGCACCATGAGTTCGAGCGGCAGGTAGATGCCGATCGCCGCCGCGAGCACGGGCACGCGGAAGTGCGACCCACGCGCCTTGAGCCATTCGTCGAGCGCGATGACGAGTGCGCCGATCACCGCGCCGATTGCGATCATCGTCCATGGCAGGTGGCCGCCGAACATGCCGTTCGCGACCGACGCCATCAGCGTCGCCTGCGGCGCGGCGAGGGAATTGGGATGCTCCGGCGTCGGTGCGCCGATGCCGTAGGCTTGTGCGAGCAGGTTGAGCACGGGCGCCATGATCAGCGCGCACGAGAACGAACCGATCGCGAGCATGAGCTGCTGCTTCCACGGCGTCGCGCCGACGAGGTAACCCGCCTTGAGGTCCTGCAGGTTGTCGCCGCCGACCGCGGCTGCGCAGCAGACGACCGCGCCGATCATGATCGCGGCGACCGGGCCGATCTTCGAATCGTGGCCGAGCAGCAGCATGAGCACCACCGATGCGAACAGGATCGTCGCGATCGTGATGCCCGAGACCGGGTTGTTCGACGAGCCGACGAGGCCGGCGAGGTAACCCGACACCGACACGAACAGGAAGCCCGCGACGATCATGATGATCGTCATCGGGATGCTGACCATCCACTGGTCGACGATCGCCTGGTACAGCGCGAGCAGCGGCAGCGTGAACGCGACGAGCGCGACGAGCATCCACTTCATCGGCAGGTCGCGCTCGGTCTCGGCGATCGCGACGGCGCCACTGCTCTTGCGTGCGGCCGCGATGCCGCTCTTGATGCCCGAGGCGAGCGACTTGCGCAGCGAAAAGAGCGTCCATACGCCGCCGACGAGCATCGTGCCGACGCCGAGGTAGCGGATCTTGGCGGACCAGATCGCCCCGGCGATGTCGACCGCGCCGGCACCGGCGATGCGCGCCGCCAGCGCGGGGTCGCTGTCGAGGAAGAACGCGTGGTAGATCGGGATCGCGATGTTGAACGACAGGATGCTGCCCGAGACGACGACGATGCCGACGTTGAGTCCGACGATGTAGCCGACGCCGAGCAGCGCAGGCGAGAGCCCCGTGCCCATGTAGCCGAGGTACTTGCCGATGAAGCCGCCGCCGATCGCGTTGTCGGGGATCAGGCGCATCCCGCTTTCGGCGGCGAGCTTGACGACGGCGCCGATCGCGCCGGCCATCGCGAGGATCCTCACGCCGGGACCGGGATTCTCGCCCGCGCGCAGCACCTCGGCCGCGGCCTTGCCCTCGGGGAACGCGAGCGGCTCCTCGACGATCATCGAGCGGCGCAGCGGGACCGAGAACAGCACGCCGAGCAGGCCGCCGAGGCCCGCGATCGCGAGCACCCACGAGTAGCGAAAGTCGTGCCAGTAACCGAGGATGATCAGCGCCGGAATCGTGAAGATCACGCCCGCCGCGATCGACGAGCCAGCCGAAGCGCCGGTCTGCACGATGTTGTTCTCGAGGATCGTGCCGCCGCCGAGCAGGCGCAGCACCGCCATCGACACGACGGCGGCCGGGATCGCGGTCGCGATGGTCAGGCCGGCGAACAGGCCGAGGTAGGCGTTCGCCGCGGCGAGGATCACCGCGAGGATCACGGAAAGGATCACCGCCCGGACGGTGAGCTGCGCGACGGGCTGCGTCGCGGCGGGTTGGGAACTCATTCGATACCCCTTCGGATCGGCGACGGCCAGCGGTCGCGACCCGTAATCAAAACATACCGCGCGGCGGCCGTCACGCCGCGCCCGCGCGATGCCTGGGACCGGTCCGGGGCAGGGACCGGAAGCAACCTGTCAAAGCCTGAAACACGAAGGACACGAAGGACACGAAGAAAAATGCCTTGCAGAGCTTGAAACACGAAGCACACGGAGCACACGGAGAGAGCAAAGCAGAATTCGATCCAAGTCGGAGCTCTTCCTCTGTGTGCTCCGTGTTCCAATCTTGAAATCTCTTGCTTCCCTTCGTGTCCTTCGTGTTTCAATCCCCTGGCTCTGGCTCCGTGGGGGTGACCGATGGTCCGGGAAATTCTGAGGATGGGCGATCCGCGCCTGCTGCGCGTCGTGCCGCCGGTGCCCCCGGCCATGATCGGCAGCGCGGAGCTCGATGGACTCATCGCCGACATGTTCGACACGATGCATGCGGCCGGCGGGGTCGGCCTCGCGGCGCCACAGATCGGCGTCGACCTGCAGCTCGTGATCTTCGGATTCGAGCGCAGCGAGCGCTACCCCGACGCACCGGCGGTGCCGCGCACGATCCTGCTCAACCCGACCGTCACGCCGCTGTCCGACGAACAGGCGGAGGGATGGGAAGGGTGCCTGTCGGTGCCCGGCCTGCGCGGCAGGGTGCCGCGCTGGACGCGCATCCGCTATCTCGGCATCGATCCAGCCGGCGCTGCGATCGACCGCGTCGCCGAGGACTTCCACGCACGCGTCGTGCAACACGAGTGCGACCACCTCATCGGCCGCCTGTATCCGTCGCGCATCACGGACTTCACGACGTTCGGCTATGCCGACGTGCTGTTCCCGGGCCTCGACCTCGCCGACGACTGAACGAGCCGGCGTCGACCACGGGGCGCGTCGAGTGCGAAGCGAGAGTCCCGCGGCCATGCCGCCGTGCCAAGTTCCGGCGGCGGCACGCGCATTGCGCGTACCGCCCTACGCGGCGCGTGCGGAATTGATCGCGTCGCGCAGGTCGCGTGCCGCGACGCGCGCGGCGTCGGCGAAATCGTCACCCTGGCTCGCATACAGGATTGCGCGCGACGAGCTCACGAGCAGGCCGGTGCCGTCCGCGGTGCAGCCGTTCGCGACGACGGCTTCGACGTCGCCACCCTGCGCGCCGACGCCGGGGACGAGGAACGGCACGTCGCCGACGATCGCGCGCACTTCGCGCAACTGCTGCGGCCAGGTCGCGCCGACGACGAGCAGGCAATTGCCGTTCG
>NZ_DATDMY010000231.1:0-4952 GCF_036518555.1 Dokdonella sp.
GGCTCGAAGCGCGCCTCGGCGTGCGCCTGTTCGCGCGCACGACGCGGCAGATCCGCCTCACCGACGCCGGTCGCGCCTACTACGCGCAGTGCCGCAGCGCGCTCGATCGCCTGCGCGACGCGGAACGCGAGATCGGCGAGCAGCAGCGCGCCGCGCGCGGCGTCGTGCGCATCAGCATGCCGACACCGTTCGGGCACCATCGCGTGCTGCCGTTGCTGCCGCGCTTCCGCGAGCGGCACCCCGAAGTCGACATCGAGGTCCATCTCGACAACCGCAACGTCGACTTCACCGCGGACGGCTACGACCTCGCCGTGCGCGGGCGCGCGCCGCCGGACTCGGGCCTCGTCGCGCGCACGCTCGTCGACGCCGAACTCGTCGTCGCCGGAACCCCCGAGTACCTGCGCCGCCACGGCACGCCGCTCGCGCCCGCGGACCTCGCCGGTCACGCCTGCCTGCAGTTCGTGCTGCCGAGCACGGGCCAGCTGATCCCGTGGCTGTTCCGCGACGACGGCGCCGACCTCGACCTCGCGACCTCGGGCGGCATCGCGTGTTCGGGCGACCTGCTCGGCATGGTCACGCTCGCGCGCCACGGCGGCGGCCTCGTGCAGACCTACCGCTTCATCGTCGAGGACGACCTCGCCGCGGGCCGCCTCGTCGAAGTGCTGCAGCCGTACGGCGGCCGCTCGCGCCCGTTCTCGCTGCTGTATCCGGCCAACCGGCACATGCCGCTGCGCGTGCGCGTGCTGGTCGACTTCCTCGTCGAGGCGTTCACCGGCGCGGCGACCGGGGCCTCGTCACATGCATGACCCGTCCGCGGACGACGCGCTCGCGCGCTGCGCCGAATGGCTGCGCGGCGATCCCGCGCTCGCGACGCGGCTCGCGTCGATCGCGTCGCCCGACGCGTTCCGCGCAGCGCTGCTCGCGGCCGTCGAGGCGAGCGGCCGCGTCGACGACCTCGCCGCACTCGCGACGGTCGCGTTCGATCGAGCGGCGCCCGCGCGTGCATCGTCGACGCCGTGGCCGCTCGCGCAGCGTCGCGGCTGGCAGCCCATCGCGCTCGAATGGAGCGCGGGCGGCGCCGAACTCGCCTGGGGCTGCGGCGACGTCGCGGACACGCTGCCGTTCCACGAACAGGTCGTCGCCGCGCTGCGCTACCGTCCGTTCAACCGCGGGTTCGCGCAGCGCACGCCGATCACGCCCGCGCTCGTCGCCGAACTCGAAGCCGACGCGCTGCCGCTCGCGGGATTGATCCTGCACGAGTCGCGCTGCGGGTCGACACTGATCGCGCAGGCGCTCAAGGCCTGGCCCGGCACGCGCGTCGTGAGCGAGCCGGGCATGCTCGACATGGCGCTCACCGCGGCGCTGTCGGGCATGGACCCGGGCGCGCTCGCGTTCCGCGCCGTGCTCGCGGCGTTGCGCCAGCGCGCAGGCGGCGACGAGCGCGTGATCGTCAAGCTCGATGCGTGGCACGCGCTCGCGCTCGACCCGCTGCGTTCGCTGCTGCCCGGCGTGCCGTGGCTGTTCGCATACCGCGCGCCGCTCGAAGTGCTCGTCTCGCATGCGCGCGAACCGGGCCGGCACACGGTGCCGGGCATGCTGCCCGAACCCTGGCTCGCGCCGGCGCCCGCGGGCGAGGCGCTTTCGCCGATCGAACATGCGGCGCGCGTGCTCGGCTCGCTCTGCGCCGCGGTCGCAGCGCGCGCGCAGCCGATGCATCTCGTCGAGTATGGCGAGCTCGTCGATCCGTCCTCGGACGCGCTGTCGACGCGCATCCCGCGCCTGTTCGGCCTCGACCCCGCCGCGGTCGACGCGCGGCGTCATGCGGCGACGCTCGCCCAGCACGCCAAGCGGCCACACGAGGCGTTCGCCGACGACCGCGGCGCGAAGCACGACGCCGCGACGCCGACGTTGCGCGCGATCGCAGCGCGCTGGATGGATGCGCCGTACGCGGCGCTCGAGGCGATCCGCGTGCGCGGCTGAAGCGCGACATCGCTGTAGAGGGGTGCAGAGCATCGCGGCTCCCGCCGCTCCCACCATTGCCACATGCCCAGGCGCCGCCTCAATCGCGGCATCGCGGCATCGCGGCATCGCGGCATTGCGGGGTCGCGGGATTGCGGGATCGCGGGATCGCGCGATCGCGGGATCGCGGGATCGCGGGATCACCGAATCCTCTGTAGGAGCGCACCCTGTGCGCGACCGCGGCGTCGAATCGCCCGGCGTGGTGTGTCGCCCACACGGTGGGCTCCCACAACGCACATCCGAACGGCGACGTCGTCGTTTCCACCCCGCAGCATCGAGCGCCCCGAACGGGGCACAACGCCGGCCGCGAATGTGGGAGCGGCGGAAGCCGCGACGCTCATGCGCGCGAACCGGAACCCTGCTCGAACACCACGCTGCAACAGGTGACCGCGCCCTCGGCCTTCTGCAACTCGGACACGTCGACCGCGACGACATCGATACCCGCAGCACGGATGCGCGCGTGCGTGCGCGGGAAGCACGCGGGCGAGACGACGCGATCGCCGATGCGCAGCACGTTCGCCGCGTGCTCTTCGGTCGGGTCGACCTCGACGATGCGATAGCCCGCGAACGCGTCGCGGTCGACCCACGCCGGCTGCAGCAGCACCGCGTCGTCGGCGAGCGCGGTGACCGCGGACTTGAGGTGCAGGCAACCGTGGATCGGCACGCCGTGCACCGTGTAGCCGTGCGGCGCGAGGATCGCGCGAAGTTGCGCGATACCGTCCGCATTGGTGCGCGCGGATTCACCGACATACACGCGCCGACCGATGCGCAGCACGTCGCCGCCGTCGAGCGTCGCCGGCGCCTCGATCGCGTGCAGCGTGCGCCAGCGCGCGAGCAGCGGCGCGACGCTCGCGCCTTCGTCGCGCCGCGACGCCGCGCCTGGGCGCGTCATCACCGCGAGCTCGTCGACGACGATCGCGACGTCCTCGACGAACACGGCGTCGGGAAAGTCCGGCTGCGCCGGCAGGTCGTGCACCTCGCAGCCGAGCGCCGCGAGCGCGGCACGGTACGCGCGGTGCTGCTCGACCGCGCGCGCGAGGTCGATCGGCGCGCGCTCGACGAACGACAGTTCGCACGCGGCCAGGCTCGGGCTGACGTCGCGCGTGATCGCGATCATGGGCATGCATGCATCCATCGGAAACGGGGAGCCGATTCTCGCGCAGTTCGGCCGATGGCGCCGTCCAAGTGGCTCTGTCGCAGGCCTTGTGAAGCCGGCAGAATGCGCGCCTCTGCCCGGAGCCGTCCATGACGCTGCCGCACGCGACCCTCGGTTTCAGCCTGCTCTGCCTCGGCATGGCGCTCACGCCGGGGCCGAACATGATCTACCTCACCTCGCGCTCGATCAGCCAGGGCCCGGCCGCCGGCCTCACCTCGCTCGCAGGCACCGCGCTCGGCTTCGTCGTCTACTCGGTGCTCGCCGCGTTCGGCCTCACCGCACTGCTGTTCGCGGTGCCGCTCGCGTACGACGTGCTGCGCTTCGGCGGCGCGCTCTACCTCGCCTGGCTCGCCTGGCAGGCGCTCAAGCCGGGCGGGCGCTCGCCGTTCGCCGCGCGCGAGCTGCCGAAGGACTCGCGCCGCAAGCTCGTCACGATGGGCTTCATGACCAACCTGCTGAACCCGAAGGCCGCGCTGCTGTACCTGTCGCTGCTGCCGCAGTTCATCGACCCTGCCGCCGGCCACGTGCTCGCGCAGTCGCTGCTGCTGTGCGCGATCCAGATCACGATCAGCCTGCTCGTCAACGGCAGCGTCGTGCTGCTCGCGGGTTCGATCGCGGGCTTCCTCGCGCAGCGCCCGACCTGGCTCACCGTGCAACGCTGGTTCATGGGCAGCGTGCTCGGCGGCCTCGCGATCCACATGGCCGCGCAGGCGCGCACGCGCTGACGGACGCGCGTGTCGCGCTAGCGCTCCGCGATCCGATCGATCACGGCCTTGACGTCGAGCACCGGCGTGCCGTCGAACGCTTCGAGGTCGGCGACCTTGAGTTCCGTCGGCGCCACGATCTCGAGCACGCGCACGCGATGCACGCCGATCGGGTTCGGCCGGTCCTGCGAGCGCGTGCTGAACACCCCGGTCAGCGGCGCGCGCGGATCGTCGCGCGGGTGCACCTGCAGCGTGTCCCGATCCGCCTCGTGCAGCCAGGTGAGCACGAGCAGGTCGTCGCCGCGCTTCACATTAGCGAGGGCGGGAACGACGCGCGGCTCGAACACGAGCCACGCCTCGGGCGCGCCCTCGTGGCCCTGCTTCGGCGCGTGCTCGCGCCGCGTGAGCGTGGAGCGCACGCGGCCGATCGGATCGAGGTGGATCATCGCGTGCCTCCGGCCGATGCGGCGTGACACGCGAGTCTAGCCGGCCCGCTGCGGCGATGCGAAGGGCGCACGGTCAGGCCGACGGCTCGCGCCACGCGACGCGGCGCACGACGCTGCCCGCGCGCACGGTGTTGTGGATCTCGGCGCGCCGATCGGTCTCCGCAAGCAGGTGCTCGACGTCGGCGGGCGGCGCCGAGGAGGCGACCTTCGCTGCATACGTGATCGACTGCGCAGGCTGCCCGATACCGTCGAACATCGCGGTTGCGGTCACCTCGCAGCCATCGATCGCGATGCCGAGCCGATCCGCCTCGCGGTAGAGGTCGTTGCAGTAGCACGTCGCGAGCGCGGCCATGAGCAACTCGCCGCCATTGATCGAGCCACCGCGCCCGCCGGCCTTGGCACCGACGACGAGCGGCCGCGTATTGCCCGCGGTCGATACGCGCACCTCGTGCTCGCCCGCGCGGTCGCGGAGGTGGGCCGAAATCTCCATGCGTGACACTCCTTGCCGAATGCCGATAGCCTACGTCGGGTCCGCGGCGGTCGCACGCGTGCGGCACGATGTAATGACCCAGCGGTTTCTGCTCAGGTTACGCTGCTAATTTGAACGCCTCGTCCGGCGTCTTCATT
>NZ_DATDMY010000232.1:0-29132 GCF_036518555.1 Dokdonella sp.
CGAGGGGCACCGCTCCCGCCGCGCGCCGAAATGCTCTATCGTGCGGTGCAGCGGCCGATGTCCGGCCACGGAACGTAGTACCGCCGGCGACGCCGGACAGGTCGTGGCGGATGCGCGCGCGCACCCTCGACGCCGCGTCCCTCGCGCCGCACGGCGATGCCTGCAGCAACGATGAGCCGACCCGTTTATCGCTTCGCGACCTATCGCCTCGATGTCGCCGCGCGCGAGCTGCACGCTCGAGGCGCGCTGCTCGACGTCTCGCCGAAGGTGTTCGACGGCCTCGTCTGGCTGATCGAGCATCGCGACCGCGCGGTTGGCCGCGACGAACTCATCGCCGCGATCTGGGGACGCGCCGACGTCACCGATGCGCAGCTCAGCCAGCTCATGCGCAAGCTGCGCCGCACCGTCGGCGATGCCGGCGAAGGGCAGGCGATGGTGCGCACCATCCCGCGATTCGGCTATCGCTGGGTCGCCGACACGCAGGTCGTGGATGCATCGGACCCGATCGCCGTGGAGACGCCCGCGCCGACGACGCCGGCGCGGGCACGGCGCTCACGCATGACCAAGGCGCTCGTCGCGACGGCTGCGCTCGCCGTGCTCGTTGCCGCGGGTGCCGCCGGGTGGTGGCGCTCGCACACGGGCACGGCCGCGGCCAAGGACGTCATCGCAGTGTTGCCGGTCGCGGTCGATCCCGATGCCGATCGCGAATCGGCCTGGCTGCGGCTCGGTCTCATGGATCGGATCGCCGACGATCTGCGCGAGGCCGGCCTGCGCGTCGTGCCGAGCGACAACATCGCCGCGGCGTCGCGCAACGACGGCACGCCGCTGCTCGGCGAGCAGCGCGTCGAGTCGGCGACCGGTGCCGCGCAGTTCGTCGTCGCCAGCGTCCGGCACGTGGCGAACGGATGGATCTGCCGGATCGAATGGCGCGAGAAAGGCCGCGTGCGACGCGAGGTGGAGGCGCGCGCCGACGATGCGGTCGAGGCGGCGCACCGCGCGAGCCTGCAACTGCTCGTCGCACTCGGCAAGCCGACGGTGGAGCCGCGCGCAGGGCTCGGCGACACCTCGGCGGCGAATTGGCTGCAGCGCATCGACGTCGCCATGCTCGACGCCGACCCTGCGCTCGCGCGCACGTTGCTCGACACGGCGCCGGCGTCGCTGCATTCGACGCCGGCGTGGCTGCTTCGGCGCGCCGACCTCGATCTCGCGACCGAGCGCATGGCGGCAGCGAAGCAGGGCTATCTCGAGCTCCTCGCGCGCGTGCCGGAGATCGACGCGACGACGCACGCGCGCGCATTGATCGGCCTGTCGGGGCCGGTCGCGCAGGAAGGCGATCTCGCCGGCGCCCAGCAGCGCCTCGGCGAGGCGATCGGGCTGCTGCGCGGGCAGAATGCGCCGCAGTTCCTCGGCGAGGCGCTGTACGGTCGCGGCATGTTCGCGATGGTGCAGGGGGACCTCGATCGCGCCGACGCGGACTTCTCGCAGGCGCGCATCGCGTTCGAACTCGGCGGGGCGAGCCTGCAGCTCGCGCGGCTCGAAGGCCAGCAGGCGAACCTGCTCGCCGCGCGCAACCGCCATGCGGAGGCACTCGCGGCGTGGAGCGAAGCGGCGGATCGGTTCGAGCGGTTCGGCGACGCCGGCGCGTTCGTCGACGCGCTCGGCAACGCCGCGACCGAGCAACTTGCGCTGGTGCAGCCGCGCGCCGCGCAGGCGACGATCGCGCGTGCCGGACCATGGCTCGCACGGCTCGACCATCCGCTCAGCGCCGCCCTGTTCCGCTACGTCGGCGCGCGCGTGCAGGCGCAGAACGGCCAGTTGCGCGCCGCGCGCGAGCAGTTCACGGCGTTGCGCGCGGACGCGGCGACCGCGCAGATCGCGGGCATGGATGCGACGTTGCAGCTCGAATTGGCGCAGCTCGACTACGACGGGGGCGACGCGGCCGCGGCGGCGCGCGAGGCGCAAGCGGCGATGGCGGGCCTGCTCGAACCCGGGCTCGCGTCGCCGGTGTATGCACGCATCCGCAACGGCGGATGGCTGCTGCTCGTCCGCGCATTGCGCACGGCAGGCCGCGACGAGCAGGCCGCGCTCGAGGTGCGCCGGTTCGCGAGCGCCGCGGGAACCGACGACGCGGGCACGATCTACGCGCGGCTCATCGATGCCGAAGCCGAGTGGGGCGCCGATCGCGCCGCGGGCGCGCGGGCGTATGCGGAGAGTCTCGCGGCGGCCCGGCGCGTGGGCTCGCCGGCGGAGATCGTCGATGTCGTCCTGTCCTACGGCGCAGCGCTGCTGGGCGCCGGCGACGTCGTCGCGGCGACCACCGTGGCGGGGCAGGCCGGTGCCTGCGCCGAGCAGGACTTCCGCTGCGCCGTGCTGCAGGCGCGACTCTATCTCGCGCTGCGCCAACCGGAAGCATTCGCGCGGGCGATCGGCCAAGTCCGTGCGCTCGCCGGCGAGCGCGTGATGCCCGCCGACCTGCTCGCGGCGGAGCGCCGGGTGCACTGAACCGCGTGCGCCGGATCCCAAAAAGGCGAGTGGATTCAGGCGCTAGCGGGAATCGACCATCGCCCGGCCACGGATCGGCCATGCAAAGGGGCCGACATTGCGCTGTCATCGATGGCAGCTCGGCGCGCGTGCGCGGGCACCTTCCACCGAGACCGGACCCGAACGTGGCCACATCCAGAACCGCATTGCTCTCCGTGCTGTCCTTCGCCCTCGCGGCGCCGCTGCACGCCGCTCCCCATTCGACCGACGCAAGCCGGCGCTCGACCTACGGCGCGGACGGGCAGCCGGCGCGCGTCGTCGCGCCCGCGGCGCCGGCGACGCCGGCCTCGGTGCACGCGCTGCTGGGCGCGGTCCCCGCGTACGCGCTCGAGATGACCTTGAGTTTCGCGCGCGACTACGCGACGTTCGACGCGGCGGCACCGTCGAACACGGCCCAGGTCGGGCCGCCGCCGGCGGACGCGCAGTTGTGGACCGGCACCTTCGTCGGCAACGACTTCAGCAAGGAATACCTGATCGGCGACGCCAACGTGCTGCGCACGATCAGCACCGCGGACGGCAGCGTGAGCGACGTCGGACCGGCCGAGCCGCCGGTCGCGGGCGAATACTGGGTCGGCATGAAGTGGGACCCGGTCACCGGCGGCGTCTATGCGGCCGCCTGCAATCATGCGGTCGGCGGCGGTTGCCACCTCTACACGATCGACCCCGCGACAGCGGCGGTGACGCCCGTCGCACCGATCGCGGGCGGCTCGGGCGACTACGTGCTCATGGACCTCGCGATCGACTCGCGCGGTGACCTCTATGCGATCAACCTCGTCGAACCGTGCGACAACTGCCTCGTCAGGATCGACAAGGCGAGCGGCGACGTGACCGTGATCGGGTCGACCGGCGTGAACGCGGCGTATGCGCAGGGCATGGATTTCGACAAGCGCAGCGACACGCTGTACTGGGCCGCGTTCGGCCCGCTCGGCAGCGGCGGTGCGTTCCAGGGCCAGGTCTATACGGTCGATACGGCCACGGGCGCCGTCACGCTCGTCGGCTCCACGCCGAACGGCGGCAGCGAGATCTGGGCGCTCGCGATCGCGACGAGCGCGCCCGCGGCGGGCGCCGCGTGGAACTTCGACGATGTCGTCGCGCCGGCGTTGCCGGACGGCTGGACGACGGCGGCCGACGCCGTGCCGGCGGCGTGGACGACGCAGGCGGACATCCACGACAGCGCGCCGAACGCCGCGTGGATATCGGAAGCGGAAGCGGCCGGCGAAGCAAGCCTGTACAGCCCGGTCGTACATGCGAACGTGGGCGACGAGCTCGCGTTCCGCCATCGCTGGGCGCTCGAGACGAGCCCCTACGATGGCGGCGTGCTCGAGATCGCGATCGACGGCGGCGCGTTCGCCGACGTGATCGCGGCCGGCGGCAGCTTCGTTGCCGGCGGCTACACCGCGACGATGTTCGGCTGCTGCGGCGGCAATCCGCTCGGCGCGCGCGACGCGTGGGCCGGCGGCACGCAGGCGACGTTCCTCACCACGCGCGTGAGCCTGCCGCCGGCGGCTGCGAACCACGACGTGCAGTTCCGCTGGCGCTTCGGCACCGACGGATCGAGCAGCGCGCCGGCGCCGAACGGCTGGTGGGTCGACTCGGTCACGCTCGGCGCGCCGGGCCCGAGCGGGCCGGCGGCGGCGTTGTCGGCGTCGAGCCTCGCGATCGCGGTGGAAGCGGGCGC
Organism: Dokdonella sp.; assembly: GCF_036518555.1. Taxonomy (GTDB): domain Bacteria; phylum Pseudomonadota; class Gammaproteobacteria; order Xanthomonadales; family Rhodanobacteraceae; genus Dokdonella_A. The sequence continues at coordinate 4,220 of NZ_DATDMY010000232.1, forward strand.
GACGCGCGCCGAACGCATCGGCCTGGCGAGCATCGGCAGCAGCGCGCTCGATTTCGCGAACGCGTTCGCGGCGGCCGATTGCGCGACCCCGGGTGGCGCGGACTGGCTGTCGGCGACGCCGCCGGGCGGTACGCTCGACGCCGGTGCGACGAAGGACCTGTGGATCGCAGTCGATGCGAGCGGTCTTGCGCCGGGCAGCCACGACGGCGTGCTGTGCGTGTCGACGAACGATCCCGCGCATGCGCTGTTCAGCGTGCCCGTGTCGGTCACGGTGACGGCCGCGCCGGCGGGCGAGGGCATCTTCTGCAGCGGCTTCGAATCCGGCGACGACGGTGCCTGCAGCCGCGCGACCGTGGTCGGCGACGTCGTTTCGAGCGGCGTGCTGAACTGGCCCGTGCCGGCCGACCTCGACGGCCTCGCGATCGACCTCGTGACCGGAGCGCACGGCCCGTGGGACGCGAACGCGATCGCCGACATCAACCTCTACTCGGCCGACGATCCCCAGTTCGGTCCGTCGCTGCACGTGTACTGGTATGCCGACCTCGTGACGCAGGCGTTCGTCGGCGGACTCATCGACGTCACCAATACCGGCGGCGTGCATTACTCGGTCCTGCAACGCGGCGCGACCGTCGGTCCGGACGGCACGATCTGGTACGCGCCCAATTCGGGGCCGCTCGACAACTGGCTGCCCGGCGCCACCGGCTACCTCGGCCTGCAGTTCTGGAACGAGCAGACCGGGCAGGTGAACTTCGGCTACGTGCACCTGCGCGCGGGCGCCACGGCGGGATTCCCGGCGACGGTACTCGACTACGCCTACGACCGCAGCGGTGCGGCGATCACGATTCCCTGAGACGACGCGCGGGCGAGCGCAGGTGGCGCTCGCCCGCTCCGCGCGTCACGGCGCGACGAGTCGCACCATCCAGGCGCCGACGTAGAGGCCGACACCGAATACCGCGTGCGTGACGAGACTGCGCATGCGCATGCGCGCAGGGTCCGCCGTGCGCGATCCAGCGATGCCGGCGCCCATGCCCGGCTGCATGAGAAGGAACGGCACGAGGACGCTGCCGATGCCGACCGCGAGTGCCGGCAGCACGGTCGGATCGCGGACCCATTCGAGCCCGACGAACGCGAGCAGCACGCCTGCATACCCGACACCCGTGGCGTAATGGGCGATCCAGCCGAGTGCGCGCTCGCCGCGCATCGACGGCGAGCGCGCGATCGCCGCATGCCGGAACCTGCCGCGTGGCATCCACGCGATCCAGCGACCGACGAGCGCATAGTCCGGAAGCGGGGTCCCGGCGACGCGTCGCCGCACGATCGCGGCGGCGTCCATGAATGCGGTCGCGACGATGCCGATCGCGACGGTGCAGACGAGGTTGTCGTGGAGCGCGCCCATCGCGGATCTCCCGTGACCGGTGCGGCCATCGAGCCGCGACGGTGCGGCGGGGATGCCGCGCCGATCGCGCTAGGCCGGGCCTTCGTCCGCGCGTCGGACCTGTCGCGCGAGTCGCGCGGCCGGGCAATGCAGCAGCGCCGAGCGCGTGAGCCAGTCCTGGTCGGGGTAGTACGAAAACACGAACTGGCCGCCCTTGAGGACGTCGATGACGGGCGCGGCGACGGCGCTGCGCAGCGCGGGGCAACCCCAGCTGCGCCCGAGCCGGCCGAGTTGGCGACCGCGGTCGGCGTTCACGTAGGCGGCGCCGTGCATGACGATCGCGCGCGACATCGCCGCATCGTTGAAGCCGGGCTCGAGGCCCTGCATGCGCAAGGACAGCCCGTTGTGGCCGCGGTAGGTGTCGCGCGTGAGGAACAGCCCGAGGCTCGATGCGTGGCTGCCGTCGTCGTTGGAGAATCGCGTCGGGATGTCGTCGCCGGAGCCCTGTCCGTGCGCGACGAGTTCGTTGTACAGCAGTCGCCGCTGTTCGAGATCGAATATCCACAACCGCGGCTGCAGCGAGGAACGGCTGTAGTCGATCACGGCGAGCCGGTTCGCATCGGCACCCGCGCCGGCGGCCTGCGCGCAGCGCATCGACGCGAGCGCGAGTTCGAGCACGTGCGGGTCGGCGTCGGCCGCGAGCCGGGACAGCATGCCCGCGTCGACGACCGCCGTCGCCACGGGCAGGGACGCCCGCGCGACGTTGCACGCGAGCGCGACGCCGAGCGCGAAGCCGGCCGCGAGGGATCGAGAGCGCATGGCGGCAGTCTAGCCGCGGGCCCGTTAAGAACCCGTGCCGCGGTCGCGGTTCGCCTCGAGCACCGCGTCGAAGCGTGACCGGGTTCGCGTTCGCGGGCCCCGATCCGCCGAGCAGCACGCAAGGCGCGACGAGACGGGCTCCGGTTCTTGCGATGAGCCGGGTAGCGGTATGCGATCGCCGCGGAGCGCGCGCCGCGTGACGTTCGCGAGGGGCGCGAGTGTCGCGCCTCGCTGTCGCCGCGAGCCGTGTCGAGCGACGCGGCGCGCCCGTTCAGGGCACGATCTGGTCGATCACGAGCGCAATGGGATCCGTGCGGTGCACGTCGGTCGGCGGCGACAGCACCTGCAGGTCGCCGCTCTGCGGCATCGCGTTGCCCGACGTCGACACGCGCGCGCCGATGACGACCTGCGGGAACATCGACAGCTTGAGGTTCGGCAGCATGCCGGTGCTTTCGTCGAGCGTGACCGTGAGCGGCAGTTGCGACGCCTTCAACCGCTGGATCGCAAGCGGCATCGGCGGGCCGCTCGCCGCGCGCGCGAACACGAACAGGGTCGCCGCAGGGTCCAGGCGATCCTTCAGCTTCGGATCGAGCGCGACCTGCACGGTGAGCCGCGGCGTATTCGCGGACGCCGCCGTCGGTGCGGACGGCGTCGAGGCAGCGGTGGACGCCGCGCCGCTTTCACGCGACGGCGTCGTCGCGGCTGCGGGCGGCTCCTTGCCGTCGCGCCGCGCCTGCGCGAGCGCGATCTGTTCGCGCACGCTGTCGGCGACTTCGCCCGGGCCGAGCAGCGGCAGCAGCGTGTTCCAGCGCGCGATCGCCGCGTCGAACTTCCCGTCCTGGAAGTCGCTGATGCCGACGAGCCACAGCGCGCGCTGGTTGGACGGATCGGCCGCCAGTACGCCGTCGAGCAACGCGCGCGCCTCGCCGTCGATGCGATGGTCCGGCGCGGCGACCGCGAGCGCCTGCGCATACTCGACCGTGAGCGCGGCGTTGTCCTTGGCGAGCGCGTGCGCACGGCGATACGCGTCGAGCGACTCGCCGGCGCGGCCGGTCGCCTGGTACGCACGCGCGAGCAGGGCCCAACCTTCGACGTCGTCGGGCTGTTCCTTGAGGCGCGCCGCGAGTGCGGCGATCGCCTGCGCCATGTCCGGTCCGTGTTCGCCGTCGGCGGCCACGAGGTTGGCCGGATCGAGCGCCTGCGGCGCGCCGACGAGGCGATAGAGCAGGAGCGCCGACGCCGGCAGCAGCAGTGCGACGAGCAGCAGGGCGGCGAAGGCGGTGCGCGAAGGTGCCACGCTCGCTGCCGACGTCGACGCCAGCGCGGCGCGCTTGCGCGCGTGCTCGTCGGCGTCGATGACGCCCGCCGCGAGCGCTTCGTCGAGCGCGCGCCGCTGCCGGGCCACGAGGCCGCCGTCGCCCGTGGTGCCTCGATGGCGCAGCAGAGGCACGAGCACGAACGCGAGCGCGGCGGCGACCATCGACGCCGCGCACACCATGAAGATCAGCATCACCAGTCGTCCTCGACGTCGTTCGACGCCGGGCGCGTCGCGGGCTGTGCGGCGACGCTGCGCGCGCGCCGCCTCACGTTCAATGCGACCACCGCGGCGCCTGCGCCGAGCACGAGTAGCGGCCCGAACCAGAGCAGGAACGTGCCGCCGCGCAGCGGCGGGTCGTACAGCACGAAGTCGCTGTAGCGTGCGGTCAGCCACTGCTTGATCTCGTCGTCGCTCTTGCCCGCGCGCATCTGCTCGAACACGTCGCGACGCAGGTCGGCCGCGAGCGGCGCGCTCGAATCGTTGAGGCTCTCGTTCTGGCACACGAGGCAGCGCAGCTGCTTGGTGAGATTCTGGAACCGCACTTCCTCGGCGCGGTCCTTGAACGGCAGCGGGTCGATCGCGGCGAGCGCGAGCGTCGACGCCAGCGCGAGCGCGAACGCGCACGGCGCGAGCCAGGCCCTTGCGCGGCGCGAGCGGCCGATCATCGCCGCGCGTCCTTCTGCAATGCGGCGATGCGCGGCAGCAGTTCGGTCGCGATCACCTGCGGCGTGATCGGGCTGATGTACTTGTAGCGCACGATGCCGTCGGCATCGACGAGGAAGGTCTCGGGCGCACCGGTCACGCCGAAGTCGATCGCCACGTCGCCGGGCAGGTCGGCGACGACGTCGTCGTACGGATTGCCGTACTGCGCGAGCCAGCGCCTGGCGTCCTCGGCGGGATCCTTGTAGTTGAAACCGACGAGCCGGATGCCGAGGCGCTTGCCTTCGCGCATGAGGATCGGATGCTCGTCGCGGCAGGCGACGCACCAGCTCGCGAAGACGTTGAGCAGGTAGGGCTTGCCGGCGAGCTCCTTGCTGCCGAGCGACCTCGACGGGTCGTCGAGCAGCGGCAGCGAGAACGTCGGCGCAGGCTTGCCGATCAGCGGCGACGGCACTTCGCGCAGGTCGTGCGTACCGCTCCACCAGATGCCGAAGCCGAGCAGCGCGAGTACGAGCAGGAAGCCCGCGAACGGGAGCAGGCGCGCGTTCATGCGCCGGCTCCGGCCACGTTCGGCATCGGGGTCGGCGTCGCTGCGGACGCGGGCGCCGCCGCGGGCCCGGGCAGGCGACGGAAACGCCGGTCGGTCGCGGCGACGAGGCCACCGACCATCATGAACAGCGCGCCGAGCCAGATCCAGCGCACGAACGGTTTGACGTAGACGCGCACGGCCCATGCGCCGTCGTCGCCGACCGGTTCGCCGAGCGCGACGTAGACGTCGCGGAACAGGCCGGGGTCGATCGCCGATTCGGTCTGCGCCTGCTGGTTGCGCGCGTAGACGCGCTTCTGCGGGTGCAGCGTCGCGACGACCTCGCCGTTGCGGAGCACGCTCAGCGTGCCCTGCTGCGCGCGGAAGTTCGGGCCTTGTGCTTCCTTGACGCCGTCGAAACGGAATTCGAGCGCGCCGATCGCCACGCTCTGGTCCGGCGCGAGGCGCACGTCCTTCTCGACGCTCGTCGCCTCGACGATCAGCACGCCGGCGAGGAACACCGCGACGCCGAAGTGCGCACAGATCATGCCGAGCATCTCGGGCGTGTAGCGCCGCCCGCGCGGCAGGCTGCGCCAGCGGTGCACGGCGTACAGCACGATGCCGAGGCCGACCCAGAGCGACGCCGCGACCCCCCAGTACGCGCGCCCCCATGCCAAGAAGTCGCCGCCGCGCAGCCACGCCGCGAGGACGAGCGCGAACGGCAGCACGTACAGCGCCGGGCGCAGGTGCGCGAACGCGGCCCGGGCATCGCCGCGACGCCATTTCACGAACGGCCCGAACGGCAGCAGCAGCACGACGGGCAGCATGAGCAGCACGAACATGAAGCCGAAGTAGGGCGGGCCGACCGAGATGCGGCCGAGGTCGAATGCGTCGCCGATCATCGGGAACAGCGTGCCGAGCAGGACCATCGCCGCGGCGACCGTGAACATGAGGTTGTTGACGAGCAGCAGCGTCTCGCGCGACACGGCCGCGAACGGTTCGCCGCCGGCGACCTTCGGCGCGCGCAGCGCGTACAGCAGCAGCGAGCCGCCGATCACGATCGCGAGGAAGCTCAGGATGAACAGGCCGCGCTTCGGGTCGGCCGCGAACGAGTGCACGCTCGTGAGCACGCCGGAGCGGACGAGGAACGTGCCGAGCAGCGACAGCGAGAACGCGAAGATCGCGAGCAGCAAGGTCCACGCGCGGAACGAGCCGCGCTTCTCGGTGACCGCCTGGGAGTGGATCAGCGCGGTGCCGACCAGCCACGGCATGAACGACGCGTTCTCGACCGGGTCCCAGAACCACCAGCCGCCCCAGCCGAGTTCGTAGTACGCCCACCAACTGCCGAGTGCGATGCCGAGCGTGAGGAACGACCAGGCGACGTTCGTCCACGGCCGCGCCCAGCGCACCCAGGCGACGTCGAGGTTGCCGCCGAGCAGCGCTGCGAGCGCGAACGCGAACGCGACCGAAAAACCGACGTAGCCGGTGTAGAGCATCGGCGGATGCATGATCAGGCCAGGGTCCTGCAGCACCGGGTTGAGGTCGTTGCCGTCCGGCGGCATCGGCAGCTCGCGCAGGAACGGGTTCGACGTGAGCACCGTGAACAGCAGGAAGCCGAAGCTGATGAAGCCGAGCACGCCGAGCACGCGCGCGATGAAGTCGTCGGGCAGGCGGCGCGAGAACGCCGCGACCGCGACCGTCCACACGTTGAGGATGAGCACCCACAGCAGCAGCGAACCTTCGTGCGCGCCCCAGACCGCGGAGAAACGGTAGTACCACGGCAGCAGCGAGTTCGAGTTCTGCGCGACGTAGGCGACCGAGAAGTCCTGGGTGACGAACGCGAACGTGAGGATCGCGAACGCGAGCACGACGAACACCGCCTGGCCCGCGACCGCGGGCCGAGCGACCGCGATCAGCGCGCGATTGCCGAGCTGGGCGCCGAGGATCGGCAGCACGCATTGCACCGCCGAGAGCAGCAGGGCGAGGATCAGGGCGAATTGGCCGAGTTCGGGCAGCATGCGGAAGGCCGCGAGCGGAAAATCGCAAGCTTACGCGACTTGGGTGGGGGACAGAACCGCGCTGGGGTGCGGCACGTCCGCGCAAGCTGCCCTGGACCACGTAGCGCCCGCCGGCGCCGCGCGTGCAGCGAGTGCGCCAGCCGTGTGGACCGTCGTGACGAACCGGGTCTTCGCCGTCGATGCGTCGGAACCGGCCGGTATCCGGCGCCATCGGCATACCCGGTCTTACCGGAAAGACAACGGCCGGGAATGCCCGGCCGTTGCACGGGTCGATGGCGCTTCGCGTCAGGGAGCGGTGCTTTCGAAGCCGTCGCGGAAGATCAGGTCCGCGGCATCGACGCACACGGCGCAATTGCCTGCGCTGCCGACGTCGACGTCGAGCGAGCCCGCCGCGTCGCCTTCGGTCGCGCTGATCGCGATCGGCAACGTGAATGTGCCGAGACAGGCGAAGCCGCCGTCGACCGCAATCTCGAAGTTCGCCGTCGCCGAATTGCCGGCCGAGATGTCGCCGAGCACGGCGCTCGACGTGACGTAGGTGACGCCGGCCGGTGCGGGCAGGCCGAGCGAGGCGTTCACGCCGGTGAAGTCCCCGCCGACCGCGCTGACCGGTACGCTGATCAGCACGTGCTCACCCGGCTCGACGACGCCATTGTCCTGCGCCGGCGCGGTGGCACACTGATCGGTCACGACCGCGCCCGCGGTGTCGACTTCGAGCGCGCTCGCCGACGTGCCGGAGATGAAGAACGGTACGTCCTGCTGCGTCCCGCTGCCGTTGTCGATCAACGGGTTCCAGGCGTTGCCGTCGAACTGCACGGCGTCACCGCTACCGGCGGAGCCGAGCGTCACCACGGGCGGAGTCCACGGGCCGCTCGTGAGCGTGCCCGCGATCTGGTAGTCGAGCCAGTACGTTCCCGGGGCGAGCGCGGGACAGCCCGCGAGCGACACGGTCTGGACCATCACCGGTCGCGTGCAACCGGGACCGGTGTCGACCATGCGGAACACCCCGCTGAACTCGGTCGCGCTCATCGCGTTGGTGGCGCCGTCACCGCAGAGAACGCTCGAACCCGCATCCGCCGGAGAACCGTTCCAGAGGCGGAAGTTCACTGCTGTCATCGTCGAGGTCGTCGTCGACCCGGTCTGGTAGGCCATGACATGGGCATTGGTCACGTTCCAGCCGGGGCCCGCGGGCACGGTGAACTGGTCGGCGATGCGGAAATTCGTGGTTGCGGTCAGCGAAACGTTGAAACCGAGCGTGGTGTTGAGCGTCGCGGACTCGAGGATGCTCGCGTTGCCTGCGTCGCCCGAGCACGTTGCCTCGGTGCCGTCGGCGAAGGCGCCGTTGCTGAACAACACGTCGGCCGGCGGCAGCCAGATCGCGGCCGGTGCGTGCGTCGATTGCACGTCCACGATGTCTGCGAGGGTGCCCGTTTCCTCGGTCGCCTGCGCGAGTGCGAGGACCGGCAGGGCAAGAGTGATGCAGGCCGCAATGGCCGCGACTCGTATGGAACGAATACTGCGCTTGTACACGGTCACCTCCCCAGGTATCGAGTGCGTACCGGCCAAACGTATACCATTCCGGCGCCCGTGGCGAACGGGCGCTCGGCGCCCGGCAAGGCGTCAGCTCGCCGGCTAGTCGGCGTGCGCCTGCTTGGCCTTCTCGATCGCGTCCTTCACTTCCTTGGGCATGTAGCTCTCGTCGTGCTTGGCGAGCACTTCGGTCGCGATGAAGCGGCCGTCCTTGAGTGCGCCGGTCGCGACGATGCTCTGGCCTTCGCGAAACAGGTCGGGAAGGATGCCCGTGTACTCGACGGGCATCTCCTTGAAGCGGTCGGTGACGATGAAATGCACCTCGAGCGAATCCTGCGCACGGCGGATCGACTGTTCGAGCACGACGCCGCCGAGGCGGAAGCGCGCGCCCGCCGGCGCGTGGCCGGCGGCGACCTCGCTCGGCGAGTAGAGGTACGTCATGTTCTGCTGCAGCGCGAGCACGGTGAGGCCGGCGGCCACGCCGACGGCGGCGAGGATCAGCGAGACGACGATGAGGCGGCGTTTGCGGGTCGGTGTCATGCGGAGGTTCCGTTGCGGGATTCGCGGCGCTTGAGGCGGCCGCGCAACTCGGTGAGCACGCGGCGACGCGTCGCGCGCGGCGCGAGCGCCTCGAGCGCGAGCACGACGAAGAACACCGCGTACGAGCCCCAGACGTACGCGCCGTAGCCGCCCATCGCGAGGAAGTCGTTCATGCGCGCGCCTCGGCGTCACCGTCGAGCGCGATCGCGCGTACCCAGTCCTTGCCGCCGTCGAGCTCGAGCAGGCCGATGCGCGTGCGCGCGAGCACGCTGCCGAAGAACCAGACGTGCGTCGCGAGCGCCATCAGCAGCAGCGGCCAGATCATCGAGGCGTCGATCTTCGACGGCCCCATGAGGCGCACGGTCGAGCCCTGGTGCAGCGTGTTCCACCAGTTGACCGAGAAATGGACGATCGGGATGTTGACGATGCCGATCAGCGCGAGGAACCCGGCTGCGCGCGCGGCTTGGCGGCGGTCCTCGATCGCGGCGTGCAGGCCGATCACGCCGAGGTAGAGGAACAGCAGCACGAGTTCGGAGGTTAGGCGCGCGTCCCAGGTCCACCACGTGCCCCACATCGGCTTGCCCCAGAGCGAACCGGTGACGAGCGTGACGAACGTAAAGGCGGCGCCGATCGGCGCGGCGGCCATCGCGAGCACTTCGCTGAGCTTGATGCGCCAGACGAGCGCGATGAACGCGTTCGCGGCCATGAAGAAATAGCCGAACAGCCCCATCCACGCGCACGGCACGTGGATGAAGATGATGCGGTAGGCGTCGCCCTGCTGGTAGTCGCGCGGCGCGAGCACGAGCCCGCCGTACAGCGCGATGAGGCCGAGCACGAGACCGAGGCCGTAGCACCACGGCATCAGCCGCCCGGCGAGGCGGTAGGCCGTCGGCGGCGAACCGGTCTTGTGGAACCACAGGGTCAGCGCATTCATGTCGGCGCCATCACGATAGGGATATCCGGAGCGCGGCCGCGCATGCGAGCGGTGCGAGCACGAGCGCGAGCACGAGCGCGGCGCCGAGCCAGAGCAGCGGGGCGGCGAACGGCAGCCCTGCCTGCGCCGCGTTGCAGGCACCCGCGCCGAAGATGAGCACCGGCACGTACAGCGGCAGCACGAGCAATGCGAGCAGCATACCAGAGCGGTGCATGCCGACCGTGAGCGCGACGCAGACCGCGCCGAGCAGGCTCAGCAGCGGCGTCGCGAGCAGCAGCGCGAACGGCAGCAGCGCGCGCAGCGGGTCGGCGAGGTGCAGCAGTTCGCCGAGCAGCGGCGAGACGACGATCAACGGCAACGCGGTCGTGAGCCAGTGCACCGCGATCTTGCACGCGAGCAGCAGCGACAATGGATGCGGTGACAGCACGAGCTGTTCGAGCGAACCGTCCTCGTAGTCGCTGCGGAACAACGTGTCGAGCGCGAGCAGGCCGGCGAGCAGGATCGCGACGAACACGACGCCCGCAGCGATGCGGCGCAGTTGCTCCGGTTCCGGCCCGAGCGCGAGCGGGAACAGTGCCACGACGATCAGCGCGAACAGGATCGGATTGGCGGCGTCGCCGCGTCGGCGCCAGACGAGCGTGAGGTCGCGCCGGACGAGCGCGGCACAGGCGGCGGCGGTCGAGCCACGGCTCATGCGACGCCCCGGGTTGCATCGTCCGGCGCGGGCCGGACGGACGCCGCGATGCCCTCGTGGCGGGGTTCCGGAGCAGAGCCGTCGCGGCCTGGGCCGCTGCCACCGACATCGGCCGCGCGCAACGGAATCCGGCGCGGCGTGCCCGACGTGTACGCATAGGCGCCGTGCGAGGTGATCAGAGCGGCGCCGCCGCGGTGGGCGTGGTTCTCGAGCAGGCGGTTGACGAGCTGGATTCCTTCGCGGTCGAGATTCGCGTACGGCTCGTCGAGCAGCCACAGCCCGACCGGCGCGAGCAGCACGCGCGCGAGCGCGACGCGCTTCTTCTGGCCCGCCGACAGCTTGCGCGTCGGCACGTCTTCATAGCCGGGCAGCCCGACGGCCGCGAGTGCGCTGGTCGGCGAAAGGCCGCTGCGCACGCCGTGCAGGCCGGCCGCGAAGCGCAGGTTCTCGGCCGCGGTGAGTTCGGGCTTGAGCCCGTTCGCGTGCGAGAGCAGCGCGACTTGCGGCGACAGGCGCGCGAGCGTCAACGGCTCTCCGGCGAGGCGGATCTCGCCCGCGGTCGGCGCGAGCAGACCCGACAGCACGCGCAGCAGCGTGGTCTTGCCGGCGCCGTTGTCGCCCTCGATGAGCACGACTTCGCCTGCGTGCAACGCGAAATCGAGCGGTCCGAACACGGGCTCGTCGTTGCGCGCATAGGCGACGCCGCGGGCCTCGAGCAGGGCGGGGCGGTCGCGCGGTTCGCCGGAATCGTGTGAGGTGGGCGGCATGCCGCGCGCATGCTAGCCGCAGGCGCGCCGCAACGCCATGCGGCGCAATGTCCCCCGGCGACCCGCTAGGCTTCGTAGCCGTCGGCGAAGATGACGTCCGATTGCAGGCGCGTGATGACCGCGTCCGAATCGGATACGACCGTGCTGTTGTCGACCGCGCTGCCGAGCATCACGGGCCGGAGGCCGTCGAAGCGCACCTGCTCGAACGTCGTGTAGTAGCTCGATGCGGTGCCCCCCGGCGCCGCGTAGGCGTAGCTGCCGCTGATGCCGAATGCCGCGTCGGGGCTGCCGTCGGCATCCAGGCGCGTCACGAGGCCGATGCGCGCCCACGAGTTGCCGGCCGACTGTTCCATGCCGTCGACGGTCGACGATCCGCTGATCGACAGGCTTGCGGTGCCGCCGACCAGCAGGATGCGGCCATCGCTGCGCACGGCCGCCGAGCGGCCATCCGACTGCGGCGTATTGCCGACGTAGCGGTATGGGCGGCCCGGGATTGCGCTGCCGATGAACGTGGGGTCGAGCGCGAGGTCGGCGTACTGGGTGCCGAAGATGGCGCCGGGCGCGTCCGGTCGCGCATCGACGGTCGAGCCGGCGCTGATCTTGATGCGCGTCGCCGCGAACTTGCCGCTCGCGGTTCCGAAAAGGAGAACCGTGGTCGGATCGACGAGGACCGCGTCGTTGAGGGTGTCGTACAACGAGCCGCCGTTGCCGGGTTCGTCGATCCCGAACGTGCCCGAGCCGACGAATCCCGCCCACGGGGAACCAGACGGTGTCAGGATCCGCGCCGCGAAATCGGTGTCGGTCGAGGAGTACACCGAGGTACCGGTCATGAGGTAGTAGCCGTCGACGACGCGCAGGATGCGCGCGGCGTACGCTGCGGCACCGGAGACGAAGGTCGCATCGCTGCCACGCCGGCCGCCGAAGCCGTCGCTGATGTCGCCGAAGGTCGAATCGATCGAGCCGTCCGTGTCGAAGCGCACGATGCCGACGCGATGGTCCGAACCGCCGAAATTCAGGTTCCCGGCGACGACGATGCGCCCGTCGGGGTCGGTGGTGACCGAGGTCGGTGCCTCGTCATAGCCGGTGGAGCTCTGCTCGAAACTGAACGACGTACCGCCGTCGCCCGCGAAACCGGTATCGTCGGTGCCGTCGGCGTTGAAGCGCACGACGCCGAAGTCGGGCAGACCGCCCTGTCCGGGCGTCGCGCCGACGACGACAATCCGACCCTGCGCGTCGAGCGTCATGGCGGTCACGCTGGTGAGCCAGGCGTCCTTGTAGACGTCGCCGAGCGCGCCGAAGCCGATGTTGACGCCGTTGCGATCGAGCCGGAACAGGCCGATGCGCTTGCCGGTGCCAACGTTGGCGGCGCCTCCGGGGACTTCGACGACGACGACGAAACCGCCATCGGCCGTGCGCGCGAAGCCGACGCCTCTTTCGTCCTGCGTGCCACCGCCCGGCTGGTAGAGCCGTTTCCATCCGTCCACACCGAAGGTGGGATCGACCGTGGAATCGGCGGCACGGGCGGACGGCGCGGCCAGCGCGCACAGCGCGGTGAAAAGCATGGGTCTGATCGACATGATGGAAAGGTCCCCGTGGATTCGGGGAGGAGTACGCACTCCTGCGTGGAATCGGGACATCCACGCACGCGATGCTCAAGCCGTGCCGTCGGCCCCCATCGCCGCGGCGAGCAGGTGACGCGCCGCCTGCCAGTCGCGCTTGATCGTGCGTTCGTTGAGGCCCTCGAGTTCGGCGATCGCGCCGAAGGTGAGGCCGCCGAAGAAATGCAACTGGACCACGCGTGCAGCGCGTGCGTCGATGCCTTCCAGCTCGGTCAGGGCACGGTCGAGCGCAAGCACATCGCTCGCGGTCGACGGCGCGTCGGGCACGCGGTCGTCGAGCGTGATGAACGCGGTGCCGCCGCCGCGCTTGTCGGCGCCTGCGCGACGCGCCCGGTCGACCAGCACCTGGCGCATCGCGCGCGCGGCGAGCGCCATGAAATGGCGATCGCTTTCGAGGCGCAGCCGGTCGGCCGCGGCGAGCTTCATGTAGGTTTCATGGACGAGCGCGGTAGTCGATAGCGTCTCGCCGCCGCCGCCGAGTTGGCGGTGCGCGCAGCGGTGCAACTCGTCGTAGAGCAGCGCAAACACGCGACCTTGGGCAGCGTCGTCGCCCTTTCCGGCGGCGTCCAGCAGTTCTGTGAGGCTTTCGTCCATGTGCGGCCGAGCATCGCCGGCGACGAAGCCCGCGTCAATCGCGCGATTGCGCGACCTGCAGCAAGCGTCGCGTGCATTCGTGCACGGCCGGATGCGCCTCGCCCGCGAGGGCGGCGTAGGCCGTGCGCGCCGATTCGAAGTGCGTGGTCGCGGCGTCCGCGTGTCCCGCGTGCTGCTCGGCTTCCGCGAGCGCGAACTCGGCGTTCGCCCAGAGCATGTTCTTCTCCGGCACGGCCGCGTGGCTGCGCGCGACGGCATCCACGACGCGCGCGGGCGCGGTGACGTCGCCGAGGTCCATGAGGGACTGGGCGAGCGCGATGTCGAGGCCAGCGAGATCGGCATGCGACGGGCCGACGACGCCCAGCACGGCCGGCCGGATGCGCTCCAGGATGTCGCGTGCGCGCGCAGGTTCGCCGAGGTCGCGCAGGCTCTTGGCGAACGTGTATTCGGCCCACAATCGCGGCTGGCTGTCGGTCGGCGCGTGGGCGACGAACCAGTCGACGAGGCGCTCGTAGGCGGCGATCGATTCCTGCTTGCGGCCGGCGAGTTGCAGCGTGTAGGCGAGGTTGTTGAGCGCACGAAGCGCGGCCGCGTTCATCTCGCCGGGCGCCGCGCCCGCGCGTTCGAGCGAGCGACGCAGCGCGGCTTCGGATTCCGCGTAGCGGCCGAGGTCGCGCAGGACCCAGCCGCGAACGGCTTCCATGCGCGCCTCGTCGTCGGGTTGCGGTATCGGCGCACGTTCGCGCTGTCGCGTCGCGCGGTCGAGCGCGGCGAGCGCCCGTCCATAGCGGCCGAGCTCGGCTTGCGCGGAACCGAGCCGCGTCTCCACGCGCGCGGCCAGGGCCGGATCTCCGGCGTCCGCGACCACCGCGCTCGCACGCTCGAGCAACTCGGCGCCTTTGTCGAAGCGGCCCAGGCCCATGTAGCTGAGCGCCATCGTTTCGTACAACTCGGCCTGCGCGCGAGGCTCGCCGGCGAGGGCGTGTTCGATCTGCGCGGCACCGCGATCGAGCAGCTCGTCCGCGCGCGGCATCGCACCGCGCGACTGCGCGGGATCGGGTGCCTGGAACAGGCCGATCATGAAGGCCTTCACGCGCTCGGCGGTCGCCGCGCGTTCGAGCGCGACGCGTTCCTGGCGCGCGGCGACGCGAGCCTGCCACAGCGCCACGCTGCCGCCGGCGACCACGGCCGCGATCGCGCACGCGGCAAGCCCCACGAACCAGCGATGACGCCCGATGAAGCGACGCAGCCGGTAGCCGGTGCTGTCGGGGCGGGCGAGGATCGGTCGCCGTTCGCGCCAGCGGCGCAGGTCGTCGGCGAACGCCTCGACAGTGGCGTAGCGACGTGCCGGATCGGCGTCGGTCGCACGTGCGACGACGATGCTGACATCGCCGGCGAGCGCCTTCGCGGGGATCGCGGCCGGCCCGAGCGCGCCCGCAAGCGCGCGTGCGGCCACGAGGCGCTGGCTCGGTCGCGTCGTCGCGTCGCCGCTGGCCAGTCGCAGTCCGGTCAGCAGTTCGTGCAGCAGCGCACCGAGCTGGAAGATGTCGGTCGCCGTCGTGGCGGCAAGGCCCTGCAACTGTTCCGGCGCCGCGTAGGCGCGCGAGACGAAGCGCGCCGCGGTCGCGGTGGCATCGGCGTCGGTGTCGGACTCGAGCACGCGCGCGATGCCGAAGTCGAGCAGGCGCGGCGTACCGCCGGCCGCGACGAGGACGTTCGCGGGCTTGATGTCGCGATGCACGACGAGCTGATGGTGAGCGTGCGCGACCGCCGCGCACAACGCGAGGACGAGGTCGACGCGTGCATCGAGACCGTGGTCGACGCGCGTCGACCACGCCGACAGCGACTCGCCTTCGATGTACTCCATGACGAGAAAGGGCCGGCCATCCTCGGCGACGCCGCCGTCGAGCAGGCGCGCGATCGCCGGGTGCGCGAGGCGCGAAAGGATCTGCCGCTCGCGCCGGAAGCGCGCGAGCATCGCGTCCGAATCCATGCCGCGCTTGATGTGCTTGAGCGCGCCGACCTGCACGTAGCCGTCTCCGTCGCGTCGCACGCGATAGACCGTGCCCATGCCGCCGCTGCCGATAGGGCTGATGATCGTCCATGGGCCGATGCGCGAGCCTTCCGTCACATCGTCGACGACGGCGTCGCCGACGAGGCGCGCGGCAACCTCGGCCGCACTCTGGTCGAGCATGCCCGCCCCGGACGTAGCCAGCAGCGCGCTCACCGCGTCGGCAAGTCCGCGATCGTCGCCCGCCTGTTGCGCGATCCATTCCCGGCGCGAGCCGTCCTCGACGTCGAGCGCCGCGCGCAACAGCTCGAACGCGCGCTGCCGCCGCTCCAGTGCGACGACGGCGTCGTCCGTCACGACTCGTCCAGCGACGTCAGGCGCTCGCGCACCAGCGCGTCGGCCTGCGCGAGGTCGACATGATCGATGCGTTCGCGCCCGGCGGTCAGTTCGTGCAGCACTGCGTCCTGGATCGCGCCGCGCGCGAACGCCTGCGCGTACGGCATGCGCGTGAACGTGACCATCGAATAGCGCGGCACGAAGCGCCCCGGGTGGCGTTCGGCGAGCACGCGGCCGAGTTCGCGCCGCAGGAGGAAGCCGGCATCGGCGACCGAATCGCGCATCTCGACGTAGTTCTCGAGCGCCATCTTCGCGATCGCCTCCGCGTTCGGCCGTCGTCGGCGCTCGAACTCGGCGAACGTCCAGGCCGTGTCTCCGGCATGGGCGCCGAGGAGGTCGGCGAGCTCGACCGCGTCCTCGAAGCCGCAATTCATGCCCTGGCCGTGGAACGGCACGATCGCGTGCGCGGCGTCGCCGAGCAACAGGGCGTGCCCGCCGAGGTGCCAGCGGTCGAGGTAGAGCGTCGACAGTACGCCGACCGGGTTCGCGCCGAAATCCTCGTCGAATGCGGGGATCAGCGGCAGCAGGTCGGCGAAGTCGCGCTCGAACAACGCGCGCGCGGCAGCGGGGTCCGGGATCGTCGCGAAGCTCGGGTCGCCGGTGCCGGGCAGGAACAGCGTGACCGTGAAGCTGCCTTCCGCGTTCGGAAGCGCGATGCACATGTAGCCGCCACGCGGCCAGATGTGCAGCGCGTTGCGCTCGACCGCGAACCGCTCGCCGCGCGCGAGCGCGGTCGCCGCGCCCGCGGGCAGCGACGCGGCCGGGAAATCCGGCAGCGCGGGAATCTCGAGTTCCTTGTAGCCGTGGCCGAGTTCCTCGACGCGCTCGCCGAGCGCGTGCTGCGCGTTCATGGCCGCACGCAACGCCGAACCCGCGCCGTCGGCGCCGAGTACGTAAGCGCATGCGTGTTCGTGCGCGGCGTCGGCGACGTCGTCATGGAAGCGCAGCGCGACCGGCTCGCCGAATGCGGCCGCGACGAGGCGGCGATCGAAATGGAATCGCGCGCCGGCGCGCTCTGCCGCGTCGATGAGCGCGATGTTGAGCCGGCCGCGGCTGATCGACCAGATCACTTCGCTGTCGTCGCGGCCGTAGCGAAGCAGTTCGGCGTGGCCGTCACGGTGGTGCACCATGCGCCCGCGCATCATGACCGCAAGGCGCATGATCTCGTCGGTGAGTCCGGCGAGGCGAAGTCCGTGCAGGCCGCGCTCGGCGAGCGCGAGGTTGATAGAGCGGCCACCCGCATAGCCCGCCTTGCGCGGATCGGGACGGCGTTCGAACACGTCGACCGAGAAGCCGCGCTGGGCGAGCAGGGTCGCGAGCAGGGCGCCGACGAGGCCGCCGCCGACGATCGTGGTGTCGCGTGCGTTCATGCTGACTCGCGTGTACGTGTGCGGAACGCGAAACTTGCGCGATCGGCGGGTCCAATTGCAATCCCCGTGTGCCGCGATCGACGGTCCGCGCGCATCCGTGCCGTCCCATGCGACCGCCCGGCGGCGCGCGCGCCCTTGAACCCGCGGCGGATGCCGTCACGGACCGGCCCCGCATGCGCCATCGGGCGCGCGGGTGTGTCGCCACACCCGGACGGCCGCACGCGAGTTTCGCCCGCGATGATGCAGCTCGCGGTTGCACGCGCTACAGTGCCGCTTCCGGGGGGAGCGACGACCACGTCCAGCGGTCACGGCCGCGTTGCGGGGATGCACATGCGGATCAGCCTCGAACTCGAACCTGCCGACATCGAGCGTTTCCACGCCGCCCTCGCGCGCGCGCGCCGCGCCGCCGCGTGCGCGGACGAGTTCGAGGTCATCGAAGCGGCCAAGTACGCGCTCGACCATCTCAACACCGCCGACGTGCCCGGGTTCGTGCGCAAGCGCGTGGTCGAGGTGCAGAAGCTCATCTGCATGCTCGAAGACGAGGCATGGGCGCTGTCCGGACCCGAGCGCGCCGACATCGTCGGTACGCTCGTCTACTTCAGCGACCCGGACGACCTCATTCCCGACGAGATCGAAGTGATCGGCCTGCTCGACGACGCGATCATGCTCGAGCTCCTGCTGCAGCGCATGCGCCACGTGCGCAGGGCTTACGCGGATTTCTGCAGCTTCCGCGCCGCGCTCGAAGACGACGTCCGCGATGCCGAGGCGCGCCGCGCGCACGCGCGCGACCTCGCCGCGCTGCGCACGCAGTTGCAGGCGCGCATGCGCCGCACGCGCCCGCGCGACGCGCGGCGCGAGACGGAGCGGTCCTGATCGCATGCTCTGGTCGCCGCTGGGGTGACCGAACCCGAAGCATGCAGCGCAAAGCCTGAAACGCTTGTGCTCCAGCCATGCTTGGATTCTCGCCGGGTGCTCCGCGTTTCAGGCTTTTGCTTCCGAACCCGGCCGCCGGGCGACGATGACGAAGCTGTTGAACGGCGTGTTGCCCCAGAGCGGGTGCACGTCGACCGCGAGGCCCGCGTCGAGCAAGGGCTGCTCGAGTTCCGCGCGCAGCGGATAGTGCCTGGCGGGGCTGCGCATCCAGCGCAGCGCGTGCAGGAACCATTCTTCGAGCACGGTCGCGCGAAAGCGCCAGCCGCGGTCGCGCAGCACGCTGCGTACGACGAGCGCGGAGCCGGGCGCGAGCCGGGCCGCGGCCTCGCGCAGCAACGCGGCCTGCTCGTCGCGTTCGAGGTAGTGCAGCACGTCGAGCAGGGTGACGTGTCCGCGGAACGAAGGCAGCCGCTGGGCGGTGCCGTCGTCGAACGCGATGCCGCTTTCGCCTCGCGCCGCATGGCGCGCCTCGGCGATCTTGGTGGCGTCGAAATCGAGGCCGAGATACGTGCCGCGCCAGCCGCGTTCGCGCAGGTAGAAGCCGAGCAGGCCGAGGCCGCAGCCGATGTCGAGCAGCGGCGTGTCGTCGTCGACGACGTCGGCGACCGCGGCATAGACCGGGTCCATGCGCACCTTCGCGCGCGCGTAGTCGCGATGCCACGGGCGCCGGAAGCGGGCGGCGACGCGGCGTGCGATCTCCCTCGTCTCTGCGTGCGACATGCGTCCGGCGTCCTCGGCTGGAGCGCGCGAGCGTAGCGGCCGCGGCGCGCGCGGGGAAGCGCGGCGCATGCGCGGGCCTGTGGTAGCGTTCGGCATCCTTCGTCCGTACGAGGTCGCCGATGAGTTTCCTCGCGGTCCTGCGCGAACTCGACCCGCGCCAGCGCAAGGTGGTCCTCGCGAGCTTCCTCGGCTGGACGCTCGATGCGTTCGACTACTTCCTGCTCGTGTTCGTGATACCCGAAGTCGCGCGCGAGTTCGAAGTCGGCAAGACCGAAGTCGCGTTTTCGCTGATGCTCACGCTCGCGATGCGGCCGCTCGGCGCATGGCTGTTCGGACGGCTCGCGGACCGCTACGGCCGGCGTCCGATCCTCATGATCGACATCGTCCTGTTCGCCGTGCTCGAGGCAGCCTCGGCGTTCGCACCGTCGCTGACCGCGCTGCTCGTGATCCGCGCGCTGTTCGGCATCGCGATGGGCGGCGAATGGGGCATCGGCGCGTCGCTCGCGATGGAGTCGATCCCGGCGAAGGCGCGCGGCGCCGTCTCCGGCCTGCTGCAGGAAGGCTACGCGTGCGGCTACCTGCTCGGCGGCCTCGTCTACCTGTTGCTGTTCGACCACATCGGCTGGCGCGGCATGTTCGTCGTCGGTGCGTTGCCCGCGCTGCTCGTGCTGTACATCCGCCGCCACGTTCCCGAGTCGCCGGTATGGTCCGCCAGCCGCGACGCGGGTTCGGCGCGGCCGGGCTTCGTCGAGACGATGCGCGGACGCTGGGGCCTGTTCGCCTATCTCGTCGTGCTCATGATGTGCTTCAACCTCTTCAGCCACGGCTCGCAGGACCTGTATCCGACGTTCCTGAAAGAGCAGCACCACTTCGACACCCGCACGGTCGCCTGGCTCACGATCACCCTCAACCTCGGTGCGATCGTCGGCGGCCTTTTCTTCGGCTCGTGGTCGGAGCGGGTCGGACGCCGTCGCGCGATCGTGACCGCCGCGCTGCTCGCGTTGCCGGCGATCCCGTTGTGGGCGTTCGGCGGCTCGGTGATCCTGCTCGGGGTCGGCGTGTTCCTGCTGCAGGTCATGGTGCAGGGTGCGTGGGGCGTCGTGCCCGTGCATCTCAACGAGCTGTCCCCCGACGCCGTGCGCGCGACACTGCCGGGCTTCGCGTACCAGGGCGGCAACCTGCTCGCCTCCGCGACGGCGCCGTTCCTGACCTGGTTCGCGGAACTGCGCGGTGGCGACTACGCATTCGCGATGGCGACCTTCATTGCCGCGGTCGCCGTGCTGCTCGCACTGGTCACCGCATTCGGGCCGGAGGCGCACGGCGCGCGGTTCGCCTCGGCGCCGGCCGCAAAATGACGGGGCGACTGCAACCTGCTATCCTCGCCCGCTTTTTTCATACCGGAGCGCGTGGGTGAACGTCGAGGCGAACAAGGTCGTTTCCTTCCATTACGTGGTCAGCGATGGCGCCGGCGAGCCGGTGGATTCGTCGCGCGAGCGTGGCGAGCCGCTGAGCGTGCTGATCGGCCACGGCAACATCATCCCGGGTCTCGAGAAGGCGCTGCTCGGCCGCGCGGTCGGCGACCGCTTCGAGGTCGTGGTGCAGCCGGCCGAAGCCTACGGCGAGCGCCGCGCGAACTTCACGCAGCGCGTGCCGAAAAAGTACTTCGAGCATCCTGACCAGCTCAAGCCGGGCATGAGCACGGTGCTCAACACGCGCGAGGCGGGTCCGCGCATGGTCGTCGTGCACAAGGTCGGCTCGAGCGTGATCGACGTCGACCTCAACCATCCGCTCGCCGGCAAGACGCTCACGTTCGAGGTCGAGGTCACCGACATCCGCGACGCGAGCGAGGAAGAAATCGCGCACCGCCACGCCCACGGCGCCGGCGGCCACGATCACTGACGCGAGCGCGAATCGGTAATCGGGGATCGCGAATCCCAAGCTCTCCCGACTCCCGATGTGCGACGCCCGATTCGCACCCCGGCAACCACGGCCGAACGCTCGTGCCTCAAAGCACCCGCTTGCCGTACACGAAGTGGTCCTTCCACCATGCGCCGTCGAGGCTGTCGAGGCGCACGGTGCCGCCGCTGTTGGGCGCGTGCACGAAGCGGCGTTCGCCGACGTAGATGCCGACGTGGCCGACGTCGCGGCCGCTTTCGAAGAAGACGAGGTCGCCCGGCTGCAGCAGGTCGATCGCGAGCTTGCGCCGGCCGAGTTCGCTCATCGCCGACGACGAGCGCGGCAGGGACACGCCGGCCGCATCGCGATAGACGTAGCCGACGAGTCCGCTGCAGTCGAAGCCGGTGTCGGGCGTGTTGCCGCCCCAGCGATACGGGGTGCCCACGAGCGCGATCGCGCGAAACAGCACCGCATTGGCCGCACCCGCGCGCGGCGTGCCGGCGACGAGCGGGGGCTCGGCCCGGTGCGGGAGTGTCCCGCAGGCGGCGAGTGCGAGGGCGATCCCGCAGGTGGCGACGACGCGCGCGTACGATTTCATGACGCCACGCTCGCCGAATCCGCGCCGCCCGTCAACGCGTGTCGGCCGGATCGGGCGATCCGCGGGTTGTTGGTCCAGGTGTGACCGATTTTGTCGCCGCCGAGGAGCCGGACTCAGGCCGCGGTTACACAGAGTGTCAATTTCGGACGACCGGCCGGGGCGGTCGGCGCTTCGGGCTCCGGCGTCACGAGCAGCGAGTGCAGATCCTTCACGGTCTCCTCGAAGCGGGTCAGGCGCTCGTTCGCGGCCTGCGCGACCGGGTGCGGAACGCTCCCTGCGTCGAGCAGGCTGCGCACCATTTCCCGCTGCGGCACGGCGAAATCGGGGTCCTGCATGGCTTCGTCGAGCGCGCAGATCAGCGCGGCGAGCCAGCCGGAATTCGGCGCCCGCAGAGCCAGCAGCAGTTCGTTCGTCGACACCTTCATGTGCGGATCCCCACCGGGCGGCATGCCCCTGCGGGGAAACTGCACATTTGATGCCAGATTCGATCGAGGCGGGCCGTACCCGCACACGACAGCGCACGGCGGCGAAGTCATCCCGTGGGCGGAGCCTCGGCGATCGCCGGGCCGGGCGAGCGCGTGAAGTTTGCGAGAGCGGACAGCACCGCGGCGCCCGGAGTCGCGCTGCGCGACGCGCGCACGACGCACGTCGCGGTCCGTACAATCGGCGCATGACTGCTCGACCTTCGGACGTCGTGATCCTCGGCGGGGGCGTGATCGGCCTCGCATGCGCGTATTACCTGCTCCACGAGGGGCGCAGCGTGACCGTGCTCGAGCAGGGCAGCGCCGGCTGCGCCAGTTCACACGGCAACTGCGGCACGTTGACGCCGAGCCATGCGGGGCCGCTCGCGGCGCCGGGCACGATCGCGCAGGCCCTGCGCTGGCTGTTCAGGCCGGACGCGCCGTTGCGCATCCGGCCGCGTCCCGATCCGGAACTCGTGCGCTGGCTGCTCGCGTTCGCGCGGCGCTGCAACGGGCACGACTGGATCGCCGCGGCGCGCGCGAAAGCGCCGCTGCTGCTGCGTTCGCGGGCGCTCGTCGAGGAACTCGTGCGGCGCGAACGGCTCGACTGCGAGTTCGAGGCGATCGGCACGCTCAGCGTGTTCCGCGACGAGGCGCACTTCGCGCGCGCGCGCGGCATGGCCGAACGGCTCGTCGGCCTCGGCATCGCGGTCGAAGCGCTCGATGCCGCTGCGACGCTCGCGCGCGAGCCGGCCCTCAAGCCGGCGATCGCGGGCGCGTTGTTCCATCCCGGCGACGCGTCGCTGCGACCGGATCGCTACGTCGCCGAGCTTGCGCGCATCGTGCGCGCCGCGGGCGGCCGCATCGAGGAGGGCGCGCGCGTGGACGGCTTCGTGCTCGATGGCTCGCGCATCGCCGAGGTCGTCGCGTCGAATGGCCGGCACGCGGGCCGCGACGTCGTGCTCGCGCTCGGCGCGTGGTCCCCGCTGCTCGCGCGTCGGCTCGGTCTGCGCATCCCGATCCAGCCGGGCAAGGGCTACTCGATCACCTATTCGCGTCCGGCCGCGTGCCCGCGCGTGCCGATGACCCTGAAGGAACCGAGCGTCTGCGTGACCGCATGGGGATCGGGTTACCGGCTCGGCAGCACGATGGAATTCGCGGGCTACGACGATCGCCTCACGCGCGTGCGGCTCGACGCGTTGAAGCGTGGCGCAGCTGCGTTCCTGCGTGAGCCCGAAGGCGCCGAAGTCGTCGAGGAATGGTACGGTTGGCGCCCGATGGTTCCCGACGACCTGCCGGTGATCGGTCGGGCGCCGGGGATCGACAACCTGGTGGTCGCAACCGGGCATGGCATGCTCGGCGTCACGATGTCGGCCGGCACCGGCGTGCTCGTCAGCGAGATCGTCGCGGATCGGCCGCCCTCGCTCGATCCCGCGCCGTTCACGCCGGCGCGCTTCCACTGATCCCACGGAACCCCGAATGGAACGAACGACCCCGTTGCACCGTCACTGGCTCCGCGCGATCGTGCTGTCGCTCACGATCGGCGCGATCGCCGCCGCACGTGCCGAGGACGCGGCACCGCCGGGCGACCCGGTCGAGTTCCAATGGGGCGTGAAGATCCCGCTTCGCGACGGCGTGCGCCTCAACGCGACCCTGTACAAGCCGCGCGAGCAGAAGGGGCCGCTGCCGTGCGTGTTCACGCTCACGCCGTACATCTCGCAGAGCTACCACGAACGCGGCATGTACTTCGCGGCGCACGGCTACGTGTTCCTCACCGTCGACGTGCGCGGCCGCGGCAATTCCGAGGGCGAGTTCACCCCGTTGCTGCAGGAGGCGAAGGACGGCCACGACGTGGTCGAGTGGCTCGCCGGGCAATCGTATTGCGACGGCAAGGTCACGATGTGGGGAGGCTCCTACGCGGGCTACGACCAGTGGGCGAGCGCGAAGGAGTTCCCGCCGCACCTCGCGACGATCGTACCGGTCGCGTCGCCGAAACCCGGCGTCGACTATCCGATGCAACACAACATGTTCTATTCCTACGACACGCAGTGGCTGACGCTCGTCAGCGGCCGCACATCGCAGGAAGGCATCTTCGGCGACGGCCGTTTCTGGTCGGCGCAGTTCCGCCGCTGGTTCGACGCGCACGCGCCGTTCCGCGAGCTCGATCGCTATGTCGGCAACCCGTCGCCGCATTTCCAGACCTGGCTCGACCACCCGATGCTCGACGCGTACTGGGACAGCTTCAGCCCGACGCCCGAGCAGTACGCCCGACTCGCGCTGCCGATCCTGTCGATCTGCGGCCAGTACGACGGCGACCAGCCGGGCGCGCTCGCGTTCTATCGCGAGCACATGCGCTACGGCTCGGCGCAGGCGAAGGATCGCCATTACCTCATCATCGGCCCATGGGATCACGCAGGCACGCGCACGCCGAAGGCCGAGGTCGGCGGCCTCAAGTTCGGCGCCGCATCGTTGCTCGACATGAACGGCCTGCATCGGAGCTGGTACGACTGGACGATGAAGGGCGGCGGCAAACCCGGTTTCCTCAAGGACAAGGTCGCCTGGTACGTGACCGGCGAGGAAGCCTGGCGGTATTCGCCGACCCTCGACGCGATCACCGCCCGCGAGGACACCTGGTACCTCGATTCGGTCGAAGCGCGGGCGAACGACGTGTTCGCCTCGGGGGACCTCCAACGCGACAAGCCGCGCGGCCGCACGCCCGACCGCTACGTCTACGATCCGCTCGACACGAGTTCGGCCGAGTGGGAGCAGGACGACGAGCCCGAGGGTCTCGTCGACCAGCGCGGCGCGATGCTCTATTCCGGCAAGGCCCTGTTCTACCACTCGCCGGTGTTCACGCACGACACCGACATCGCGGGTTTCTTCAAACTCGCCGCGTGGATCTCGCTCGACCAGCCCGACACCGACATCACGGTCGGCGTCACCGAGGTCAAGGCCGACGGCAGCAGCGTCTACCTCGCCGGCGATTCGCTGCGCGCACGCTATCGCAAGAGCCTGCGCGCGGCGGAGGCGGTCAAGCCGGGCGCGATCGAACGCTATGACTTCTCGCGTTTCAGCTTCGTCGCGCGTCGCGTGGCGAAGGGCAGCCGCCTGCGCCTCATGATCGCGCCGATCAATTC
>NZ_DATDMY010000233.1:0-7204 GCF_036518555.1 Dokdonella sp.
CCTGCGGCGCGACCTCTCCCGCACCGCGGGAGAGGTTAATGCGCGATCCCATGGGGCGTGGATACGCGGTCACGCTGGCGCGCCACCTAGGCGCCCTCGTGCGCAACCATCGAGGCGATCGCGCGATCGCGCCCCGCGCGCTTGGCCGCGTACATCGCCGCATCCGCGCGCGCGAGCACGTCGTCGAGCGATTGCGCGGGCGAGGCTTCGCAGACGCCCG
Organism: Dokdonella sp.; assembly: GCF_036518555.1. Classification (GTDB taxonomy): domain Bacteria; phylum Pseudomonadota; class Gammaproteobacteria; order Xanthomonadales; family Rhodanobacteraceae; genus Dokdonella_A. The sequence continues at coordinate 221 of NZ_DATDMY010000233.1, forward strand.
CGCTGAGGGTGAACCGGATGTCGCGACCATCGGCGGCGGGAACGGTGGTGTTGCGGCAGTGGGCGAGGATCGCGTCGGCGCGCGCGAGCGCCTGCTCGCGGCGTACCCCGGGCATCGCGACGCAGAACTCCTCGCCGCCCATGCGTGCGACGAGATCGGACGGCGCGGCGAGTTCGCGCAGGCGATCGGCGACGGCCTGCAGCACGCGGTCGCCGGCGGCGTGGCCGTGTTCGTCGTTGACGCGCTTGAAGTGGTCGATATCGAGCAGGACGACGCTCGCGACGCCGTCCGCGCCCTGCCAGCCGTCCGCGTGCGCGGTCGCGCGGAAGAAACCGCGGCGGTTGAGCAGGCCGGTGAGCCAGTCGACCATCGCAAGGTCTTCGTTGCGCGCGGCGAGCAGCGCGAACTGCAACGCGAGGCACGTGACCGCGAGCGAGAGCATGAACAGCAGCGACGCGACGCTGAACAGCGCGCGGTGGTAGCCGATGTCGAGGCGCGCCGACGTCGGCAGTACCCCGGCGATCCCCGCGTAGGACCAGACGAGCACGCCCGCGTACACGAGCACGAGCACGCGCAGGCGACGGTAGATGTGCTCGATCTCCTCGCGCGGCGGTTCGCGCAGGCTCGCCTGCAGCGCGAGCAGGAACACGAACTGGCCGAACGCGGTGGTGAGCACGCGCAGGCGTGCGTTCGGCCAGGCGACCTCGAACGCGAGCAGCGCCGCGGTCGGGATCGCGATCATCAGTGCGGCAAGCCACGGCTGCGCGCGCTGGTGGCCGAACGCCCAGAAGCCGAGCAGCAGGCAGGCACTCCCCGCGCCGAGCGCGAGATGGTTTCCGACGACGAAGATCGTGTCGAGAAGACCGTGCGCGGTGATCGAAAACAGGAACAGCGAGGCGCCGTTGAACAGGAAACCCGCTGCCCACCAGCGCGCACCGTCGTCGGGATCGTGCCGCCGGCCGACGTACACGAGCAGGCCCGCGAGCATCATCTGCATGAGGCCGCGGCTCAGCGCGAGCGTCGGAATGTCGACCGGGAAAGGGAAGGGATCAGGCATTCGGCACGGCCACGGCGCCGGAAGCCGGGGCTTCCGTTGCGGCCACTATGCCAGCTTCGATCGCCAGGCCGGAACCGAAGCCGCGGCCGCCCGATCACGGCGCGCGGGTACGCGTTCCAGGTCGACCCGGCGGCGCGACGGAACTCGGATGCGCGCGCCGCACTCGATACGGCGTGGACGAGCGCGGTTCAGGCGGCATCGTTCACGATCGCATCACATCGACGACAGGCTGGCCATGTTCCGCTCCCTCAAGAAGCGCTGGCGCGCGTTCATGGCCGTACCGCGCGGCCAGCGCTTCCAGGCCCACCATCGGCGCACGCACCGGGCGGACGCGAAGCCGTGGACGCGCTACCTCGCGATCGCGGCGGCCGTGGTCGTGATCGCGCTCGGCATCGTCATGCTCGTGCTGCCCGGGCCCGGCCTGCTCGTCATGCTCGGCGGGGCGGTGCTGCTCGCCGAGGAATCGGCGTTCGTCGCGCGCGCACTCGACCGGCTCGACCTTGCGGCCGCGCGCCTGGCGTCGCACCTGCGCTCGCGGCGCGCGCGTCGCCCCGGTGGCGGTATCGTCGCGCAACCCGTACCCGTTCGCGCGAGCGACGAAACCCGCGGCGAGCGAGTCGATCGCTGACACGCCGCAACCCCCACGTCCGTCGGGCGCCGACGCCGGCTGTGCGTGAGCGCGCGAGCGGCGAGCTGGGCGGCCTGAGGGCACCGCGCGCGTCGCATCGCCCCGACGGGACGGATCGCCAGCGCGCAGTCGGAGCGCCACCTATTCGCCCGCGGGCGGCTCCCACAGTTCGACCTTGTTGCCGTCCGGATCGATGACCCAGCCGAACTTGCCCTGCTCGGACGCCTGCGTCTCGTCGAGCACGTGGCAGCCTTCGCTGCGCAGTGCCGCGAGCAGCGCATCGAGGTCGGCGACGCGGAAGTTGATCATGAACGTCGCACGGCCCGGTTCCATGTACGTCGTGTCCTGCGCGAACGGGCTCCAGATCGTCATGCCGGCGGCGCTGCCGGGGCCGCCCCATTCGAAGATCGCGCCGCCCCACTCGGTCACGTCGAGGCCGAGGTGATCGCGATACCAGGCGCCGAGTCGCTTGGGGTCGGTCGATTTGAAGAAGATGCCGCCGATACCGGTCACGCGCTTCATGCCGCTCTCCGTCAGGGATTCAAGGTCGCACGAAGTCTAGCGTCCCGCGCGCGATCGCTGCGGTCCCACGCGCGCCCGATCGCCTGCGCGGCGGCGGGCGGGCGACGCCGCAGAGCGCGAACGAACGACTCCGCGCGCACTCATCGGCGCCGCGCATCGGCCGCATGCGCCGCGCCGCCCGCCGCGGCAGGCGTCGAAGCACGGCGATCCTCGCGCGCGCCGTCGGCCGCGTACACCCGCACGCCGCCGACCCAGGTCTCGAGCACGCGCGTCTTCCAGATCTCGCGCGCCGGGACCGTGAAGTAGTCGCGGTCGACGAGGATGAAGTCGGCCCACTTGCCCGGCTCGAGCGTGCCGAGCGTGCCCTCTCGATGCTCGGCCCAGGCCGCGTCGAGCGTGAACGCGCGCAAGGCTTCGGTGCGCGTGAGCGCCTGCGACGCGCGCCAGCCGCCGGGCGGCCGGCCTTCGTGGTCTTGCCTCGTGACGGCCGCATGCAGACCGAAGAACGGGTTCGGCGATTCGACCGGGAAGTCCGAACCCCCGGCGATGCGCGTGCCCTGCTTCAGGAACGTGCGCCACGCGTAAGCACCCTCGAGGCGCTTCGCGCCGAGGCGCGCCTCGGCCATGTTCATGTCGGACGTCGCGTGCGTCGGCTGCATCGAGGCGACGAGATCGAGCGCCTTGAAGCGCGGGATGTCCGTGGGCGCGACGACCTGCGCGTGCTCGATGCGGTTGCGCAATGCGCGGGCGCCGGCGTGGTCGCGGTAGGCGTGCTCGAATGCGTCGAGCGCCTCGCGGTTGGCGCGATCGCCGATCGCGTGCACGCAGACCTGGTAACCCTTGCCGAATGCCTTCTCGACCATCGCGAGCAGCGCATCGGGCGCATGGAACAGCAGGCCCGTATTGCGCGCGTCGTCGCTGTACGGCGCGAGCAGCGCCGCACCGCGACTGCCGAGCGCACCGTCCGCATACAGCTTGACCGCGCGCACGTCGAGGAAATCGCCGCCATAGCCGGACAGCGGGCCGTCCTTGGCGATCGCGTCGAATGCGTCGCCGGTGCCGCGGATCATCGCGTAGATGCGCGCCGTGAGCGTGTGCGCGTCGGCATGGCGCCGGTACAGGCGATAGACGTCGGCGTCGATGCCCGCATCGCCGACGCCCGTGAGGCCCACGCGCGCCATGTCGGCGAGCGCGCTGTCGAGCATCGCGTCGGCCTCGGCCTCGGTCGGCGGCGGGACCTTGCGCGCGACGAGTGCGATCGCGCCGTCGACGAGCACGCCGCTCGGGTTGCCGTCCGCGTCGCGTTCGATGCGGCCGCCGTCCGGATCGCGCGTGTCGCGCGTGATGCCTGCGAGCTTCAGCGCGGCGCCGTTCGCCCATGCCGCGTGCCCGTCGACGCGATCGAGCAGTGCCGGCCGGTCGCCGACGGCGGCATCGAGTTCGGCCGCGGTCGGGAAGCGCCCGAGTTTCCACAGCACCTGGTTCCAGCCGCCGCCGCGGATCCAGGCCGCATCGGGATGCGCGGCGGCATAGTGCCGCACGATCGCCTGCGCGTCGGCGAGCGACGTCGTGCCCGTGACGTCGGCGGAATTGCGCGCGAAGCCGAGATCGAACACGTGCCCGTGCGCGTCGATGAGGCCCGGCAGCAGCGTGCGACCCTTGCCGTCGAGCACCTCGGCGCCCTCCGCGCGCGCGGCCAGATCGTCGTGGCGCCCGGTCGCGACGACCTTGCCGCCGTCGACGAGCATCGCGTCGAAGCGGTGCAGCGCGCCATCGCGATCGAGCGTGTAGCCGTTGACGTGGTCGACGAACAGGCTGGTCGCGCCGGCTGGCGCGGCGAACGCGAGCGTGCAAGCGAGGAGCATCGGCGGGGCTGGGCGCATGCGAATGGCTCCGGCGGACGGGGTCCGGAGAGAGTACGGCATGGGCGCGTCCGGCCCCAACCGCGGGTGCATTTTGCAGCGCCGGCTTGCGCAGTGCGCGAACTCGGCGGCATCCTATGCCCGGACGGCGCCGGATGGGGCCGCTGCCGCCCGCTGCGCGGGTCCTCCAGGGAGTTTTCGCACCGCGCATGATCGAATTCGGACACAGCACCCACGTCGGCCTGCGCCGCGAGCACAACGAGGACACCTACTACGCCGACGCGGACCTCGGGCTGTGGCTCGTCGCCGACGGCATGGGCGGTCACGAACACGGCGAGGTCGCGAGTGCGCTCGCGCGGGACACGCTCGTTCGCGAGGTCACGCGCGGCACCGAACTCGTGCGCGCGATCCAGATCGCCGACGAGGAGATCATCCGCCATTCGACGCGTCGCTCCGAGGCGCTGCCGATGGGCACCACGATCGCCGCGCTGCGCCTGTCGAAGGACGGCGCGTTCGAGGTGGCCTGGGTCGGCGACAGCCGTATCTACATCTGGAACGACGGCCTCAAGCAGCTGTCGCAGGATCACTCCTACGTGCAGGAGCTCATCGACCAGGGCGCGATCACGAGCGAACAGGCGCGCCACCACCCGCACCGCAACGTCGTCACGCAGGCGCTCGGCGTCACCGACCCGCAGTCGCTGCGCGTCGCGAGCATGCGCGGCGAGCTCACCGCGGGGATGCAGCTCCTGCTCTGCAGCGACGGGCTCACCGAAGAGGTCAAGGACAGCGCGATTGCCGCGATCGTCGGCCGCACCGAGCTGTCGGCGCAGGAATGCGTCGACCATCTCGTGCTCGCGGCGCTCGACGGCGGCGGGTCGGATAACGTGACGGTGATTCTGGTTCGCGCGCGCTAGGGGCGCGACGGTTTTTGGTCGTCGCGCTGCGGTTCTCTTCGCGTGGCGGATGCCGGTGGGCGGTTTCGCGTTCGTGCCATTGGTCGTCCCTCTTCGGCTTTCAGTAGAGGGCCGGCATGAGGGCGCAGCGGTGCATCTTGTTCTTCTTCCCTTCGAGAGCGGGCGGGCGGTTTTCGCGGCAGCCGACCCGCGTCCCTGCGTGTTCGTCCCGCATCCCTGCGGGCCGATTTCTTTCTCTTGCTTGTCCAAGAGAAAGAAACCAAAGAGAAGGACACCCCGGCAGCAGCGCCCTCCGGGCATCCTGCCCTGCGGGTACGTGAACGGCGGCCGGGGTTCGCCGACGGCGCATCCTGCGCCGACGGCGAACGCACGCGCATCCTTGCGCGTGCCCCTGCGGGCTGATCCGACCGCCGTTCACCGCCGCTGACGGGGATCCGGAAAAGCAGCGCGCGCCTCGCGCAGACGCAAAGCGAAGCGAAGGACCTTCCAGTGCGCTTCCGCCCCGTAGGGTGGGACGCAGCCGCGCAGCGGCGAGTCCCACCGCGAACCTCGATGACGCTTCGCGCGGTGGGACTCGCGGGAATGCGCCTCGCCTTCACATCCGGTCTCGTGCCGCTGCGCCCGATCCTGCGCAACGGATCCGACGGCAGCCCGCGAACGCAGACGGAAAAGTACCGTTACCCGGCGGCCATGGCCGCCGGCGCCAGCGGCGCCGATTCCGCCTCGAGGCGCCGCCACACGCACGCACCGCGGCTCGCCTTGTCGATCGCGGCGATGCGCGCCTCGTGCAGCACGATTTCGGCATCGAGCGCGCGCAGTACGCGCGGACGGACGAGGATGCGCAGTTCGGCCGCGACGCGCACTTCGCCGGCGGCCGCGTCCTCGCCGAAGCCGAGCGCGCCCTGCCCCGAGGTGAGGGCGAGGTAGACGTCGGCGAGCAGGTTCGCGTCGAGCAATGCGCCGTGCAGGCCGCGATGGCTGTTGTCGACGTCGAGGCGCTTGCACAGCGCGTCGAGGCTGTTGCGCTGGCCGGGGTACTTCTCGCGCGCGAGCACGAGCGTGTCGAGCACCTGCGCGCGCGCGGCGATGCGCGGGTCGGGAATGCCCGCGCGAGCGAGTTCGGCATCGAGGAAGCCGACGTCGAAGCTCGCGTTGTGCGCGATGAGTTCGGCGCCGTCGATGAAATCGAGGAACTCGCGCGCGATGTCGGCGAACCGCGGCTTGTCGAGCAGGAACTCGTCGGCGATGCCGGTGACCGCACGTGCGCCCTCGTCGATCTCGCGATCGGGGTTGAGGTAGGTGTGGAATTCGCGCCCGGTACGGCGACGCTGCACGAGCTCGACGCAACCGATCTCGATCACGCGGTGACCGCGCTGCACTTCGAGGCCGGTGGTTTCGGTGTCGAGGATGACTTGGCGCATCGGGGGCGAGGGTTGGGGTCCGGGGACGAAGGGTGGAGGGCCGCGGCGTTGCTGGCAAGCGGTGGTCGAGGGGGCGAGGCGTCAACGGGCGATCCGCCGCGGCCGCGGCCGCGCCGGCAGCCCTCAGCCGTCGGCCCTCGGCCCTCGCACCTTCAGCGCCGCCTCGCGCGCGAGCACGTCGACGCGCTCGTTCTCGTCGTGGCCGTTGTGGCCCTTGACCCAGTGCCAGCGTACCTCGTGCGCCGCGAGCGCGGCGGAAAGGCGCTCCCACAGGTCGCGGTTCTTGACCGGCTGCCGGTCGCTCGTGCGCCAGCCGTTCGCGCGCCAGCGCGCCATCCATTCCTCGACCCCACGCTTGACGTACTGCGAGTCGGTGGTCAGGACGACGCGGCACGGACGCGTGAGCGCCTCGAGGCCGGCGATCGCGGCCATGAGTTCCATCCGGTTGTTGGTCGTCTGCGCCTCGCCGCCGCTGAGCTCCTTCTCGCGCTCGCCGAAGCGCAGCAATGCACCCCAGCCGCCCGGCCCCGGGTTGCCGAGGCAGGCGCCGTCGGTGAACAGTTCGACCCGCTGCTTCGCC
>NZ_DATDMY010000234.1:0-4254 GCF_036518555.1 Dokdonella sp.
CGGCGTCGAGGGAAATTCCCCATGCTCGCCGTGATCCCTCGCCCATCGCCCTCCCGTATGCAACCCGAGCGCTCATTCCGACGCGCACGAAGGAGTACCGCGATGGTCGCCAACACCACGATGTTCCGCACCCTGCTCGCCTGCGGCCTGCTGCAGGCCGGCTTCGCCTCGGCCCTGCCGCTGGACGGCGCACTCGACACGAACTGGGGTGTCCTCAGCTCGGGCAAGTCGCCGATCGCATTCGACTACGGCGGCACGATGTCCGACTTCGCCAGTGGCAGCGTGATCGGCCCCGACGGCGCGATGTACATCTCGGGCACCGTGCGCGACGCCAATGGCATCGCCCGCATGGGCGTCACGCGCCTGTTGCCGAACGGCATCATCGACGACAACTTCGGCACCGACGGCCGCGCGATGACGCAGGCGTCGCAGGGCGAACTGTTCAACACGGCCGGCATCGCGATGCGCAACAACAGCCTGCTCGTCGGCGGCTACAAGAAGACGACCGCCGACAACTGGGACTTCGTCGTCTGCGCGTTCTCGACCGCGGGCGTCCCGCTGCTGTTCAACGCGACGCTCACCTCGTGCGTGAGCGCGTCGATCGAACCGGGCCCGTCGCTGAGCCGCGACGTCCCGTACGGCATCGCCGTGCAGCCCGACGGCAAGATCGTCATGGCCGGCACGACCGCGGTCGCCAATGTCTCGGACACCTACGCCGCGTTCGTCCGCTTCCAGACCAGCGGCGCGCTCGACAACGGCTTCGGCCTCAGCAATTCCGGCATCCAGCTGATGCGCACGAGCAACTTCATCCGCCATCAGATCAACGCGGTCGCGATCGCGTCGAACGGCAAGATCGTCGGCGTCGGCAAGACCGACGTCGTCGGCGGCAACGACAGCTCCGCACTGATCGTGCGCCTCGAAGCGGACGGCACGGTCGACCCGCTCTCGCAGACGGACGAATGCTCGTTCGAAGTCGACGGCAGCAACTCGCGCGACACCGAGCTGCTCGGCCTCGCGCTCGTGCCGGGCAGCGGCGGCGAAGACGACCTCATCACGGTCGGCTACGCACAGATGTCGGGCACCGTGCGCAGCGCGCTGATCGCCAAACGCCTCGGTTCGGCCTGCGCCTACGACGCGGGCTTCAGCGGCGGCGACGGCACAAACGGCTACGCGACGGTGACCGCAGGCGACTCGTTCGGCTTCCAGAGCGTCGCCGTGCAGCCGAACGTCGGCTACGTCGTCGCGGCCAACTACACGCCGACCGGCGGCGACAGCGACTGGCTCGTCGGCCGCTATCGCTTCGACGGCACGAGCGACTTCCTGCTCACGCAGATCGACTTCGGCAACATCCACCAGAGCGATGTCGTCGCCGACGTGCACGTCTTCCACGACGGCATCTACGTCGCCGGCAGCTGGCTCAAGTCGGGCGCCAACTACGACTTCGGTGCCGCGCGACTCCTGCTCGACCAGATCTTCGCCGACGGTTTCGACGACTGATCACCCCGCAGTATCCGACGCGCGCGGTCCGCTCCGCACGCATCGGCTCGAAGGGCCGCCCCGGGGCGGCCCTTCTTCCGCACGCACGTCGATGTCGCGCCCGGCCGTGGTGCCGCGCGTCGCGGCCTCGACCGCGCGCGACGCTGCTCGCCGCATCGGCATGTCCGCGCTGGAGGGCCGTCGGCACGGGACATCGGGCGCAGGGTTGCCGCTCCGCGGCATTGCGGGTTCAATGCGTGGATGTCCACCGCAACCGACTGGCTTGCCCTGCATCACTGGCGTCGACGCGCCGCGCTCTGGGGCGGCGCGATCCTCGTCGGACTCTCGGCGATCCTGTTCGCCAAGGCTTCGAACGCGTGCTACGCGTTCTTCCTGCGCATCCTGCACGCGGGGCGGTACTGGCCGCTGCTGGTCACGCCGCTCGCATTCGCCCTGCTCTCCTGGCTCACGCAGGGCCGGCTGCGCGCGACGCGCGGCTCGGGCATCCCGCAGACGATCGCGGCGCTGCAGGTCGACGACGGCGCGTTTCGCGCGCGCCTGCTCTCGCTGCGCGTCGCGGCCGGGAAGATCGGCCTCACGCTCATCGCCCTCGCGGGCGGCGCCTCGGTCGGGCGTGAGGGCCCGACCGTCCACGTCGGCGCGAGCCTCATGTACTCGATCGGTCGCCGCTTCGGCTTCACCGAAGCGCAGGTCGCCTCGCGCTTCATCCTCGCGGGTGGTGCGGCGGGCATCGCGGCCGCGTTCAACACGCCGCTCGCGGGCATCGTGTTCGCGATCGAGGAAATGGCGAATGCGTTCGAACACCGCATGAGCGGCGTCGTGCTCACCGCGGTCATCATCGCCGGTGTCGTGTCGCTCGGCCTGCTCGGCGACTACGCGTACTTCGGCCGCGTCAGCGCCGTGCTGCCCGCGTTGCCCGGCTGGCTCGCGGTGCTTGCGTGCGGTCTGCTCGGTGGTCTTGCCGGCGGCGCCTTCGCGCGACTGATCACCCTGCACGGCGTGCGCCCGCTCGCCGCGCTCACGCGCTGGCGCGAGCGCGCGCCGATCGTGTTCGCCGCGGGCTGCGGTCTCGCACTCGCGCTGATCGCGCTTTCGAGCGGCGACACCGTCTACGGCACCGGCTACGACCAGGCGCGCGCGATCCTGCAAGGCGCGGCGGAGTCGCCCGGCCCCTGGTTCGGGCTGTCGAAGTTCTGCGCCAACGTGGTGTCGTACTGGGCCGGCATCCCGGGCGGCATCTTCTCGCCCGCGCTCGCGGTCGGCGCCGGCCTCGGCGACGTCGTCGCCGCCTGGCTGCCGTCGGCGCCCTCGGCCGCGGTCGTGCTGCTCGGCATGGCCGCCTACCTCGCCGGCGTCACGCAGGCGCCGCTGACCTCGGCGATCATTTCGATGGAACTCACCGACAACCAGGCGATGGTGATTCCGATCCTCGCCGCCTGCCTGCTCGCACGGTTCGCGTCGAGCCTGATCAGCCCCGTGCCAGTGTACCGGGCGCTCGCCGAATGCATCGTCGCCGAAGCGGCGCCGCGCGCGGCAGCGGCCGGCGCGTCTGCGATAATCGATGCACGCACGCAGCACGAGTGACGCGATGGAATCTCCCTGGGACGGACTGCTGCTCGACGCGCGCCTCGCGACGATGCAGGCGGGCGCAACCCCGTACGGCCTGATCGAGCGCGGCGCGCTCGGCTGGAAGGACGGCGCGATCGCGTTCGCGGGCGCGCAGTCGGATCTCCCCGGCGAGCCGGACGCGCTCGCCGCCCGCGTGGAGTCGGCGCATGGCGCGCTTGTCACGCCCGGCCTCGTCGATTGCCATACGCACCTCGTGTTCGGCGGCGATCGTGCGAACGAATTCGAGCAGCGCCTCGAGGGCGTGAGCTACGAGGACATCGCGCGCGCGGGCGGCGGCATCGCCTCGAGCGTGCGCGCGACGCGCGCTGCGAACGAGGACGCGCTGTTCGCGCAATCCCTGCCGCGCGCGAGGGCATTGCTCGCCGACGGCGTGACGACGATCGAGGTCAAGTCGGGCTACGGCCTCGACCTCGACAGCGAGCTGCGCATGCTGCGCGTCGCGCGCCGGATCGGCGACGCGCTCGGCATCGGCGTACGCACGACCCTGCTGTCCGCGCACGCGCTGCCCCCCGAATACGCGGGACGCCCGGACGACTACATCGCGCTCGTCTGCGACGCGATCCTGCCCGCGGCCGCACGCGAAGGCCTTGCCGATGCGGTCGACGCATTCTGCGAGAAGATCGCGTTCACGCCCGCACAGACGCGCCGCGTGTTCGAGGCCGCGCGCGCGCTCGGCCTGCGCGTCAAGCTGCACGCCGACCAGTTGTCGGACCTCGGCGGCGCCGCGCTCGCCGCGGAATTCGGCGCGCTGTCGGCCGACCATCTCGAGTGGACCGGCGACGACGGCGTGCGCGCGATGGCCGCGGCCGGCAGCGTCGCGGTGCTGCTGCCGGGCGCGTACTACGCGCTGCGCGAGACGAAGCGGCCGCCGATCGATGTGCTCCGCGCTTCGGGCGTGCCGATCGCGGTCGCGACCGACCTCAACCCGGGCACGTCGCCGCTGCTGTCGCTGCGCCTCGCGATGGGCATGGCCTGCACCTTGTTCCGCCTCACGCCCGAGGAAGCGCTGCGCGGCGCCACGGTCAATGCGGCGCGCGCGCTCGGGCTCGCCGATCGCGGAGTGCTCGAAACGGGGAAACGCGCCGATTTCGTCGTCTGGGACATCGAGCGGCCGGCCGATCTGTGCTA
>NZ_DATDMY010000235.1:0-2646 GCF_036518555.1 Dokdonella sp.
GTCTCGCCTTCGTCGCCGAGGATCTTGCGCAGCGCGCTCACGCGCGAAGTGAGGCTGTGCTCCTCGACGATCGTGTCCGGCCAGACCGCGTCGACGAGCTCCTCGCGGCTGCGCAGGCGGCCGGCGCTCTCGACGAGCGCGAGCAGCAGGTCGAACTGCTTCACCGTGAGCGCGACCGGCGTGCCCGCGCGCGTCAGGCGGCGTTCGTCGATTTCGAGCTGGAACGCGCCGAAACGACGTATCCGGTTGTTTTCCTGACCCATTCTTTCGAATCGACGCGTGACGGGACGAAAACGGGAGGCAAACTGCACGTTCGCGAGAGGCTCGGCGCGCAGCGCAACCGTACTGTAGCGCAGTTGCCCGCCCGGGCCGGACGAGGACCGCCGACGTGAATGCACCGAACCGCCGCCGTTTCGCCGCCATCCTGCTCGCCGTGTGCGTGCCCGTGTTCGCACGCACGGCTTCCGCGGCGCCGACCGACCCGCACGCGCCGGGGTGGACCGCTGCGCTCGCCTGGGTCGAACAGAAGATCGGCGCGCCCGAGCCAGCCGGGATCGAAGCATTCGGCAGCGCCGTTGCCGTGCAGGGCGACACGGCGTTCGTCTCCGCGCCCAAGCACCCGCAGGACGGCCCGTCGGGCGGGCAGGGCATCGTCTACGTCTACCGTTACGTCGATGGCGCCTGGACGCTCGTGCAGTCGCTGACCGCCGACGACGCGGCGCCGGGCGAGGAGTTCGGCAACGCGATCGCGCTGCAGGGTTCGATCGCGATGATCGCGATGCACAACGCGGCGATCGGCGGCCTCGCGCAGGCCGGCGCCGTGTACGTGTTCCGCTACGACGGCTCGCAGTGGGTGCAGGCGCAGAAGCTCGTCGCGGACGCGCCGCTGCTCGTCGCGAACTTCGGCGACTCGATCGCGCTCGACGGCGATACGGCCGTGATCGGCGCGGGCAACGAACGCGGCGCGGCGCAGGAGCCGTCGGTCGGTGCCGCGTACGTGTTCACCGCGGACGCGAACGGGACGTGGACGCAGGCGCAGCGGCTCGCCTCGAGCGATCCGCATCACTGGGACCAGTTCGGCATCGCGGTTGGCCTTGCCGGCGACACGATCATGGTCGGCGTCTCGCAGGAGACCTGGGTCGACCAGAACTCCGGCCCCGGTCCCGGCGCCGTCCGCGTCTTCACGCGCAGCGCGGGTACGTGGAGCGAGAGCGGCGTGCTGCGCGCGGACGACGGCGTCGACGGCGACTACTTCGGCGAGATGCTCGCGTTCGACGGCCAGACCCTCGTCGTCGGCGCGCCCGCGGTCGGCAGCTACCAGGGCGCCGCGTACGTCTTCGCGCGCTCGGGGGCGGACTGGACGCAGCGCCAGAAGCTCGTCGCGGCCGAAGCGGAGGAGAATGCATTCTTCGCGCGCTCGCTCGCGCTCGCCGGCGATCGCCTTGCGCTCGGTGCACCGGGGGCGACCGCGGGCGAGACGCCGTTCGCGGGCGCCGCCTACCTGTTCGCCTCGAGCGGCGGCACGTGGGCGCAGAGCGCGCGCCTGACCGCGAGCGACGCGATGCTCGCCGACTACCTCGGTTTCGCGGTCGGCCTCGTCGATGGCGAGCATCTCGTCGCCGGGGCGCCGCACGACTTCGACGATGGGCAAGGCCTGTCGGGCGCGTTCTACGCCTTCGCCGCCGACTCGATCTTCGTCGACGGTTTCGAGGGCAGCCCCTAGCGGGCCGTCGCCGAACCGTCGGCGCCGCCGTGGAGGCATCCTCGATCCGCGCGATCGAGGCGGGGAACGCCGCATCCCCGCTTTCGCGTGGATGTCAGGGCGTCGGCCCGCTCAGCCTTTCGCGAACGAATCGCGCAACGTCACGGTGCGGTTGAACACGGGCTTCGCATCGGTGTGGTCGGCCCGATCGGCGACGAAGTAGCCGAGTCGTTCGAACTGCACCGCGCTTTCGCGTTGCGCCACCGCGGCTGCGGGCTCGAGCCACGCCTGGACGACGCGCTTGGAATCGCGGTTGATGTGGTCGGCGTAGCTCTTGCCATCACTCGTGTCGTCGGGGTCGGCGACCGTGAACAGGCGATCGTACAGGCGCACCTCGGCGGCGACCGCGTGCCGGGCGCTGACCCAGTGGATCGTGCCCTTGACCTTGCGGTCGGCGCCGGCCATGCCCGCGCGGGTGTCGGCGTCGAGCGTGCAGTGCACGGCGACGACGCGACCGTCGGCGTCCTTGGCGACATCGGTGCAGCGCACGATGCCGACGCCGCGCAGGCGCACTTCGCCACCGGGCACGAGGCGGTGGAAGCCCTTCGGCGGCACCTCGAAGAAATCGTCGCGCTCGATCCACAACTCGCGCGAGAACGGCACGCGGCGCGTGCCGAAATCGGCGTTCTTCGGATGGTTGGCGAACTCGATCGTCTCCTCGTGCGCGGCGTCGAGGTTCGCGATCACGAGCTTGAGCGGATCGAGCACGGCCATGCGCCGTGGCGCGCTCGCGTCGAGCGCTTCGCGCACGCAGCCTTCGAGCACGCTGAACTCGATCACCGAGTTCTGCTTGGTCACGCCCGCGCGCTCCCAGAACACGCGGATCGCCGCCGGCGGAAAGCCGCGCCGGCGCACGCCGGCGAGCGTCGGCATGCGCGGATCGT
>NZ_DATDMY010000236.1:0-2212 GCF_036518555.1 Dokdonella sp.
TTCGAGACCGGCCTTTCCTTCATCCTGTTCCTGCCGACGTTCACGATCGTCGGCGCGATCTATTGCATCTGGCCGCGTGCGCCGCGCGGGGCGGCGCGCTGGGCGGTCGACCTCGGCGTGCTCGCGCTCGCGGCGGCGGCGAGCATCGTCGCGATGCGGTGGGGCTTCGACGCGAGCATGGGCCGCGGCGGACACCTGTGGCCGCAGATCGTCGCGACCCTGCTCGCCTACGGCGTGTTCCTCGCCGTGCTCGCGCTCGCGTGGCCGCTGCGCGCGCGCTGGCTGCGCGGCCGCGGGCAGGCCTGAATCCGTTCATCGGCTGGATCACGCGGGGCGGAAGGCGATCCGGCACGGCGCACGCGTGATCCGGCGAGCCGCGCAGACCGCGACGGCGTCATCGTGGTGAAGGGCGCGAGCGCCATCGGGGCTTCCTGCAGCGCGCGCGCTTCGTGCCGACGATGGCGCCGTCCGGCAGGGATTCTTCCTGTGCGCCCGATGTGCTACACATCGAGTGCGTCGCGCATCCGCGTCGCGGCGGCGATGCGCGCTGCCTTCACGCCCGCTGGGACCGCGCATGACCCATGCCACACCGCTGATCGCGACGCTCGTCTCCGCGTTCGTGCTCGCCTACGTCGCGGGCATGATCGCGCAGCGGCTGCGCCTGCCGGCGATCGTCGGCTACCTGCTCGCGGGCGTCGCGATCGGGCCGTTCACGCCCGGCATCGTCGCCGACCAGGCGCTCGCGCCGGAACTGTCCGAGATCGGCGTGATCCTGCTCATGTTCGGTGTCGGCTTGCACTTCTCGCTCGGCGACCTGCTCGCGGTGCGTGCGATCGCGTTGCCGGGAGCGGCCGTGCAGATCGCGATCGCGACCGCGCTCGGCATGCTGCTCGCGTGGGCGATGGGTTGGCCGCCGGGCGCCGGCCTCGTGCTCGGCCTCGCGCTGTCGACCGCGAGCACGGTGGTGTTGCTGCGGTCACTCGAGGAGCGCGGCCTGCTCGAGACGCAGCGCGGCCGCATCGCGATCGGCTGGCTCATCGTCGAGGACCTCGCGATGGTGCTCACCCTCGTGCTGCTGCCCGCGCTCGCGGGCCTGCTCGGCGGCACGGCGCAGGAGGGCGTGAACCTCTACGCGGCGCTCGGCCTCACGCTTGCCAAGGTCGCCGCGTTCGTCGCCGTGATGCTGCTGGTCGGCCGGCGCGCGATTCCATGGCTGCTCGAGCACACCGCGGGTACCGGCTCGCGTGAGCTGTTCACGCTTGCCGTGCTCGGCATCGCGCTCGGCGTCGCCTACGCGTCGGCGATGCTGTTCGGCGTCTCGTTCGCGCTCGGCGCGTTCTTCGCCGGCATGGTGCTCAACGAATCGAAGCTGAGCCATCAGGCGGCGCAGGATTCGCTGCCGTTCCGCGACGCCTTCGCGGTGCTGTTCTTCGTCTCGGTCGGCATGCTGTTCGACCCATCGATCCTCCTGCGCGCGCCGCTGCCGGTGCTCGGCGTGGTCGCGATCATCCTCGTCGGCAAGTCGATCGGCGCGTTCGCGATCGTGCGCGCATTCGGACGCCCGCCCGAGGTCGGGCTGACGATCGCCGCGAGCCTCGCGCAGATCGGGGAATTCGCGTTCATCCTCGCCGGGCTCGGCGTCGAGTCCGGCCTGCTGCCGAAAGACGGCCGCGACCTCGTGCTCGCGGGCGCGATCCTGTCGATCTGCGCGAACCCGCTGCTGTTCATCGCGCTCGACCGCTGGGTCGCGCGCCGCGAGGCCGTGCGTGCCGCCGCCGCGGCCGCGCTCGAACCCGACCTGCCGCCCGGTCCGCCACTGCCCGAGCGCGACCACGTGATCCTCGTCGGCTTCGGCCGCGTCGGTTCGCTGGTCGGCCAGCGCCTACACGAGGAAGGCATGCCGCTCGCGCTGATCGAGCCCGACGTCGACGCGGTCGAGCGTGCCCGCGCGCTCGGCATCCCCGCGCTGGCCGGCAATGCGGCCGCGAGCGGGCGGCTCGCCGCCGTGCACGTCGCCGGCGCGCGCGCGATCGTCGTCGCGATCCCGCAGGCGCTCGAAGCCGGCCAGATCATCCGCCACGCGCGCGAGGCGAATCCGTCGATCGCCGTGCTGGCGCGCGCGCATTCGGACGACGAGGTCGCCTATCTGCTCGGCGCCGGCGCCGACGCCGCGGTCATGGGCGAACGCGAGATCGCGCGCAGCATGTGCGAG